>NHEX02000054.1 GCA_002171475.2 Flavobacteriales bacterium TMED96 | reverse complement strand
ACATGGATTTAATATATCAAATATTGGACCCAGATTAAAATACGATGAAGGTGGCCAAAAAAACTTTATTCCAACAAACATAAAAATAGGATCTAGTTTAGACTTAATTATGGATGAAGTAAGTGTTTTAAGTTTCAATTTAGAACTTAATAAACTTCTTGTTCCATCGCCTGTAGCAACCTATAAAGACGGAGTCTTTATAGGTTATCAGCAGCCTGATATGAGTTTTATTAAAGGTATTTTTAAATCCTTCTCGGATGCTCCAGGCGGCTTTAGTGAGGAGTTGAAGGAAGTAACATGGGCATTCGGATTAGAATATGTATTTCAAAAATCCCTCGCCTTAAGGACAGGATATTTTAATGAAAGTTTAGAAAAGGGTTCAAGGAGATTTTTAACCCTAGGGGCCGGTTTTGATATCGATTTTGCTAGTATTGATATTTCATATTTATTCTCAACATCAAAAATTAGAAATCCCTTAGAAAACACTTTGCGTTTTTCTATTACATTACCTTTGAGTAACCAAAATACAGAAATTGAAGAAAATAATGTAGAAATCAATAATGATTAATTGATTTTTACAATTGATTATTTTTGACTAAAAAATGGTATTTTTGTGATCTATTTTAATCGATAATTTTTTTTAATTAAATGAAAAAAATAACAAAAGACACTTACGTAAGTTGGTTTGAAAACATGCTTTTTTGGAGAAAGTTTGAAGACAAATTAGCAGCTGTTTATATTCAGCAAAAAGTAAGAGGCTTTCTTCATCTTTATAACGGTCAAGAAGCAATTTTGGCCGGTGCACTTCATGCCATGCAAATTGGTAAGGACAGAATTATAACAGCTTATCGAAACCATGTTCAGCCAATTGGAATGGGTGTAGATCCAAAACGAGTTATGGCCGAGCTTTACGGAAAGGCAAGTGGAACTTCATCAGGTTTAGGAGGCTCCATGCATATTTTTTCAAAAGAGTTTCGATTCCACGGAGGCCATGGAATAGTGGGCGGTCAAATACCTCTTGGAGCAGGCATGGCGTTTGGAGATAAATATCATAACAGAGACTGCGTAACTCTATGTTTTATGGGTGATGGCGCCGTCAGACAGGGATCACTTCATGAGACCTTGAATTTAGCAACTTTATGGAAATTACCTGTTGTTTTTATTGTTGAAAACAATGGATATGCAATGGGAACTTCTGTTGCCAGAACAGCAAGCCATGAAGAAATTTGGAAATTAGGATTAGGTTATAATATGCCTTGTGAACCAGTAGATGGGATGAACCCGGTTACCGTGGCAAAATCTCTTGATAAGGCGATTTCATTTGCTCGAAAGGGGGAAGGTCCCTCTTTTATAGAAATGAAAACATACAGATACAGAGGTCATTCAATGTCTGATGCCCAAAAATATAGAACAAAATCAGAAGTCGAGGAATATAAAAAAATAGATCCAATCACTCAGGTAAAAAAAATTATTATAGAGAAAAAATACCTAAATGATAATGAAATCTCTAACATTGAGCAAAGAGTAAAATCCCAAATTTTGGAGTGCGAAAAGTTTGCTGAAGAATCACCATATCCAGATATTTCGGTTATGTATGACGCCGTTTACGAAGAGCCAAATTATCCTTTTTTAAATCATAAATTAAAATAAAATATGGCTGAAATTATTAACATGCCCAGGCTAAGTGATACTATGGAGGAAGGTACAGTTTCCTCATGGCTTAAGAAGGTGGGAGATCAAATTAATGAGGGCGATATTTTAGCAGAAATAGAAACAGATAAAGCCACAATGGAGTTTGAGTCTTTTCATTCAGGTGAGTTGCTCTATATTGGGGTAGAGGCTGGTAAAACTGTTCCAGTGGACTCTATGTTGGCTATTATAGGAGAAAAAAATGAAGATATTTCATCTTATTTAGATAAAAAAGTCTCTAAACAAAAAAATAATATTACAAATTCAGAAAGCGAAAAATTAGAACAAAAATCGCAAACTGAAAATAAAGATATATCCACAGAAAGAAAGGCCCAAAATAACTTTGAAATAATTAAAATGCCACGCCTTAGTGACACAATGGAAGAAGGAACTGTATCAACCTGGCTCAAAAAAGTTGGTGATGAAGTTAAAGAAGGAGACATAATCGCGGAAATTGAAACTGACAAGGCAACAATGGAGTTTGAGTCTTTTCATAAAGGGACTTTACTTCATATAGGTGTTGAAGAGGGAAAATCTGCACCAGTAGATGAAGTTCTTGCTATAATTGGAGACAAAAGTACCGATGTTGAAAAAGCTATAAAGTCTATTGGTCAAAAAGATATTATAGAAGAAAAAGAAACTAAGCTTGAAAAACAAAAAGAGGAAAATATTTCCTTACAAAATAGTGAAAGTGTAATTGTTGATAATACTAAATATATCTCTAAAAATGAATTAGTTAAATCTCAGGCTAATAGAATCTTTGCATCTCCCTTGGCAAAGAAAATGGCATCTGAAAAGGGAATCATGCTAAATAATTTAGTTGGTACAGGCGATGGAGGAAGAATTATTAAAAGAGACATCGAAAATTTTATGCCTTCTACGAATTCTACTAAAAAATTAGAAAAAGAATCTAGTATTCAAATACAAAACTCTCAAATTAGAAAAACAATTGCCAAAAGATTATCAGATTCAAAATTTTCTGCTCCTCATTATTACTTAAATGTCGAATATAATGTCGATAATCTCATTTCATTTCGAGAGCAATACAACTCGCAGCCTGAAACAAAAATTTCTTTCAATGATTTAATAATTAAAGCTACTGCACTTTCTTTAAGTATGCATCCTGTAGTTAATAGTCAATGGAGTCAAAATGAAATAACTCATCATAAACATGTACATGTTGGGGTAGCGGTTGCCGTAGAAGATGGATTAGTTGTTCCTGTTTTAAAATTTGCCGACAACTTAAATTTAAATGAAATTGGTCTAAAAGTTAAGGATTTTGCAAATAGAGCTCAAGAAAAAAAATTATTACAAGATGAAATTGAGGGGAGCACATTTACCATTTCTAATTTAGGAATGTTTGGTATCGAATCTTTCACTTCAATTATAAATCAACCCAACTCTGCTATTTTATCTGTTGGCAGTATTATTCAAAAACCAGTTGTTAAAAAAATAAGATTGTTGTCTCAAACACGATGAAATTAACTTTGGCCTGTGATCACAGAACAATAGATGGTGCATCTGGTTCAAAATTTTTACAGACTTTGAAGGATTTTATTGAAAACCCAATAAAAGTACTTTTGTGAATCTAGTTTTTTCACTTTAAATAAATTCTGAGTATTATGATTCTCATGAGTTTTCTTCCATCCAATGCCAAAGAAGATATTGGAGATCTAATAAATGAACATAAATTAAATTTAATTGTGGTTTCGGAGAGAAAAACTAAAAGAGGTGACTTTAGAGTATATAGTAATGGGTCTAAAAAAATTACTTTGAATAAGGATTCAAACAAATTTAGATTTTTAATTACTCTGCTTCATGAAGTTTCACACCAATTAGTTTTTGAAGCATTCGGAAATAAAGTTAGTCCTCATGGTATTGAATGGAAAAAAATATTTAAAGAAATATCCAAACCTTTCCTCTTAGAGTCAATTTTCCCCTTGTCCATACTTGATGCTTTTAGAGTATATCTAAAAAATCCAAAATCAAGTACAGATTTAGACCTAGAACTATCAATGTCCCTAAGTAAATTTGATACTTCAAGTGATTACTTTTATATAGACAAATTAGAAATGGGACAATTTTTTTTGTATAAAAAAAAAGACATCTTCAAGAAGATTAGTAAAAAAAGAAAGAGGTATGTTTGCGAAAAAGTTTCTAATGGAAAACTATATCTCTTTCAACCAAACACTCTGGTATTAGACTACAATAATGAAAAAAGATAAAAATTTTTATGCTCTTGTTTTGGCTGGCGGTTTGGGTTCACGTTTTTGGCCTGCAAGCAAAGAATCTCTTCCGAAACAATTTATTGATTTGACAGGATCAGGAAAAACACTTATCCAAGAGACATTTATTAGAATTCAAAAAATTATCCAGATTGAAAATATTTTTATTTCAACGAATGAAAAATATAAAGAATTGGTATTAAAACAAATTCCTGAAATAAACTCGAAAAATTTGATCTGTGAACAAGTAAAGCGAAATACTGCCCCTTCAATTTTATATGCCTGTTTAAAAATTAGCCAAATAAACAAAAAGTCGAAGGTAATCGTGCTACCAAGTGACCATTATATTGAAAAATTAAATGAATTTTATAAAAATGTAGAACATGCATTTACTGTTTCTAAAAGTGATCGACTAGTAACTTTTGGAATAAATCCAAAATTTCCATCCACCAATTATGGATACATTAAGGTGAAAAACACAAGAGAATCATTTCAAAAGGTTTTAAGATTTACTGAAAAACCAGGTAGGAAATTGGCTGAAAAGTTTTTAAGATCTAACATGTATTTTTGGAATTCTGGTATATTTATTTGGTCCACGGAGTCTATTTTAAATGCATTTAAGATTTTTGAACCAGACTTAATTAAAACATTTAAGTCAAATTTGAGAAACTTCGACTCTGATGAAGAAATGCATTTTTTTAAAATTATTTTCCCAAAAATTAAAAGCTTATCAATAGACTATTCTATTTTAGAGAAAGCTCAAAACACTTATGTTATAAAGTCAGATTTTCAATGGAGCGATCTCGGAACATGGGAGTCATTATTCGAGACCTTATCTAAAAAAAATCTTAAAAAAAATATAAATATTGGATTTAAAGAAAATTATTTAAATTCTTCTGATGGTAATATTATGTTCTCTGATCAAAAAAAAATAATCATATTAGATAGTTTACAAGATCATATAATTGTAAACAATAAAGAAATGTTAATGATTATACCTAGAAAAAAAATTGAATCAATTCAAGATTTAAGAGAGATTTTAATTAAAAGATTTGGTAATGATTTCAATTAAATTTATTTATTTTCTTTAGCATAAATTTTTCTAACTTTCTTGAACAGTTCAGAGGAGTAAACAAAATTAGATATAGATTTATTGTCAGTGTTAAATATCTCTTTATTTGTCCCTTCCCACTTTTTTTCTCCACTTTCTAGGAAAATGATTTTTTCTCCAATTTCCATAACTGAATTCATGTCGTGAGTATTTATAACAGTAGTTATTTGGTACTCTTGAGTAATTTCCTGAATTAAATTATCAATTAAAATTGCAGTGTTTGGATCAAGACCTGAATTGGGTTCGTCACAAAAAAGATAGTTGGGGTACATTATTATAGCTCTAGCAATTGCAACTCTTTTTTTCATACCACCGGAAATTTCTGAAGGAAGTTTATTATTTGCATTAATTAGATTTACTCTTTTAATTACAATATTAGTTCTATCTCGTATTTCATCAATATGAGTGTTTGTGAACATTTTCATTGGGAAGGCGATATTTTCTTCTACATTCATAGAATCAAAAAGAGCACTACCTTGAAAAACCATACCCATATCCTGTCGAAGCTTCGTTCTTTCCTTTGAGTTCATTTTAGAAAGGGGAGTGTTGTTATATATTATTTCTCCACTTTCGGGACTAAAAAGTCCTAAAATACATTTTAAAAAAACTGTTTTTCCAGACCCACTTTGACCAATTATCAAATTGGTTTTTCCTTTTTCAAAATAGGTACTTACTCCTTTTAGAACATAAGTATCGTCAAATTTTTTGCTGAGTTTTGTTACTTCTATCATTATGTGAGTAATAAGTTTGTGACAAAAGAATTCATTATGATAATCGCAACACTTGTCCATACGAATGAAGTTGTACTCGCCTTACCAACCTCTAAAGCTCCACCTTTCATAAAAAATCCATGATAAGAAGGGATAGTGGCTAAAATCATTGCAAATAAAAATGTCTTTATGAAAGCATAATTAAGATGAAATGGAACAAAGTCAAGCTGTAAACCGTCAATAAAATCAGTGTGGGTAGTAAATCCTCCAGTAACACAAGCAAAATACCCGCCAAAAATCCCAAGAAACATTGAAATTACAATTATAAATGGATAAATAGTCATTGCTACAACTTTAGGGAAGATTAAATAGTTGTATGTGTTTACACCCATGACCTCTAAAGCATCTATTTGTTCTGTTACTCTCATTGTTCCGATTGAAGATGTAATAAATGATCCAACTTTCCCGGCCATGATTATAGATATAAATGTAGGTGCAAATTCTAAAATCATAGTTTGTCTTGTTGCAAAACCGACTAAATATCTTGGCAGTAGTGGGTTTTCCATATTTATAGCAGTTTGAATTGCGACAACTCCTCCAACAAAAAAAGATATTAATGAAACAATACCCAAAGAACCAATTATCAAGTCATCTATTTCTCTTAGAATCAATTTCCATAAGACATCAAATTTTGTAAACTTTTCCAACATCTTTTGGAGCATTATAAAGTACCTACCAACATGTTCAATGAATTTAATCATCAGAAAAATTATTACAGTAAAGTTATATTTAAATTTTGTAAACCATTGCATTTACGTTCATACCTGCACCTACACTTGCAAAAACTATTAAATCGTTTTTATTTAACTTATGATTCATAATTTTTCCCTTTAAGACTTGATCGAATAGTGTCGGAATTGTTGCTACAGAACTATTACCTAAAGATTGGATGTTCATCGGTAAAATATTTTTTGGAATTTCCTTGTTGTAAAGCCTATAGAGCCTTTTAACAATTGCATCATCCATTTTCATGTTAGCTTGATGTATAAAAATTTTTTTAATATCATCGATATTTACGTTAGCTTTATCTATACACTCTTTCATAGCATCAGGAACCTTTTTTAGAGCAAATTCATAAACTTTTCTGCCCTTCATTTTTATATATTTATTTTCATCTTTTGAATCATAAGAACGTTCAAAATTTAAAATATCTATCTCGTTATTGTCTGTGTAAGTAACAGATTTATATGCAATAACTCCATTTTCAGAATCACTTTTTTCGACTATAACTGCACCTGCACCATCGGAAAAAATCATCGAATCTCTGTCAACTTTGTCAACAACTCTTGATAACGTTTCGGCACCAATTACCAAACATTTATCAGCCGCTCCTGCATTAATAAAATTATAAGCCTGTATTAGTCCCTCAAGCCATCCAGGACACCCAAAAATAAGATCATAAGCAACACAATTAGGATTTTTTATATTCAAATTCGATTTTACTTTTGAGGCAAGACTGGGCATTAAACCAGATTGTTTTGAACCAAAATCTGTGTCACCAAAATTATGGGAAAAAATTAAATAGTCAATAGATTCTTTATCCTCTTCGTTGGCTTCTAAAGCTTTAAGAGCCGCAAAAGTAGCTAAATCAGATGTGTTATGATTTCTTTCTGCATATCTTCTCTCCTTGATACCTGTAATAGAAGAGAACTTTTCAATAATTTCATGATTTTTTTTAAAAAAAGGATTACCATCATTATCCAGAAATGAATTGTCTAAAAATTCATCATTTCTAACAGCAAAATTAGGAATATAACATCCGGTTTTTGATATAATTGCTCCCATGGAATTTTAAAACAAATTTAAAATTGTTATTCTTAAATAATATTAAGCTCTTAAAATTTTGAACGATTTTCAAATATAAAAAATTGAAATTTTAAAAAAACTTATTTTTCGTTTTCTATTGATTTATATGCTTTTTTGAATTCACTTGTGCTCATACAACTACATACTAAGTTACGATCCCCAAAAGCTTCATCAACTCTCCTTACTGTAGGCCAAAATTTATTGTATGTAAGATATTTTAAAGGATACAAAGCTTTTTTTCTACTGTATTTAAAGGGCCATTTATCTCCTGTTGCTATTAATTCGGTGTGAGGTGCATTTTTTAGAACACTATTTTCATCGTGGTAATCCATTTCCGAAATTTCCGCTGCTATTGAAATCATAGCATCACAAAATCTATCTATTTCTTCTAGATTTTCACTTTCTGTTGGTTCAATCATCATTGTACCCGGCACAGGAAAGGAAACGGTTGGAGCGTGAAAACCGTAGTCCATAAGTCTCTTTGCTAAATCAACTACTTCGATATTCTTTTCTTTAAATCCACGTAAGTCTATAATTAGTTCATGGGCTGAACGACCTTTATCTCCTACATACAGTATTGGAAAAGCACCGTCTAGTCTTTCTTTGATGTAATTAGCACTTAATATAGCTACTTCAGTAGATTTCCTTAAACCGGAGTAACCTAATAATTTAATATATCCGTAAGATATTATGCAAGCCAAAGCAGATCCCCAAGGAGCAGATGAAATTGACTCAATTGGTCTATCCCCCCCAGTTTTAACAATTGGATTTGATGGTAAAAAGTCCTCAAGATGTTTAGCTACGGAAATTGGTCCTACACCTGGACCGCCTCCACCATGTGGTATAGCAAATGTTTTGTGTAGGTTTAAGTGACAAACGTCAGCACCTATTTCTTTAGGACTAGTTAATCCGACTTGAGCATTCATATTGGCCCCATCCATATAAACTTGACCTCCGTTTTCATGAATTAATTTGGTGATACTTTTTATGTTTGACTCAAAAACACCATATGTAGAGGGATAGGTTATCATTAAGGCAGCTAAATTATCAGCATGATCTAAAACATGTTGCTTTAGCTCTTCAAAATCAATATTTCCATTATTATCAGTTCCAGTAACAACAACTTTCATCCCTGCCATGACAGCTGAAGCTGGATTGGTTCCATGGGCAGAAGAAGGTATTATACAAATGTTTCTATGTTTTTCACCATTGGAAATATGGTAAGCTCTAATAACCATTAAACCTGAAAATTCTCCTTGTGCTCCAGAATTTGGTTGTAATGATGTAGATGAAAAACCAGTAATTTCGTTCAGCATTTCTTTTAAAGAACTCAATACCTGTTGATATCCCTCAGCCTGATTTATTGGCGAGAAAGGGTGAATATTTCCCCATTCTGGAAAACTTAAGGGTATCATTAGGTTGGCACTATTTAATTTCATAGTACAGGAGCCAAGAGATATCATCGAATGATTGAGCGCTAAATCTTTTCGCTCCAAGGATTTAATATATCTCATCATTGATGTTTCTGACTGATATGAATTAAAAATTTTATTTGTTAAAAAGAGACTCTCTCTTTTGATCCCAAGTGGAATTAAATCTTTTGCATTAATTTGATTTGATTTTATTTTAACTCCAATATAGTCTTCAAAAACATTGATAATTTCATTCAAATCTCTTTCGCTTGTAGTTTCATTTATAGATATGGAAACGTGATTATTGTCAGGATAGTTGAAATTAATCCCTTTCTTTTCAGCAATTTTTTTTATTTTTTTTGAGTTTACTTTAATAAGTATTGTATCAAAATAGAATTCGTTCAACTGCTTTAAATTTAAATTATTTAAAAGTTGATCAAGTTTTTTTGCTTTGTGATGTATATCTAGGGCAATTTTTTTTAATCCTTTTGGCCCGTGATAAACAGCATACATCCCAGCCATAACTGCCAATAAAACTTGTGCTGTACAGATATTAGATGTAGCTCTTCCTCTTTTAATATGTTGCTCACGTGTTTGCAATGCCATCCTAAGAGCTGGATTACCATCTATATCTACAGTTCGTCCTATTATTCTGCCAGGAATGTTTCTTTTGTACATTTCTTTTGTTGCAAAGAAGGCTGCATGCGGGCCACCATACCCTAGTGGTATTCCAAATCTTTGAGAGGTTCCAACAACAGCATCAACATTGAATTTTCCTGGAGCCTCAAGTAAGGTGAGGGCTAACAAGTCTGAACCTATCACGATTGGAATTTCTATTCCAGATAAAATTTCAGATATATTTAAAATGTTACCTGATTTTCCCTGGTATTGAAAAAAAGCTCCAAAAAAGGACTCTCCGTTCTTAAAATTTTTTGGATCACCAATATGTACCTTGATTCCCAAAGGTTTTGCTCTGGTTTTCATTACGGAAATCGTTTGCGGGAAAGTATTTTTATCTACAAAAAAGTCAATACATTTTTTTTTAATTTTTTCTGAATTTCGAGTTGAAAAGAACATACTCATTGCCTCAGCTGCAGCTGTACCCTCATCCAGTAGTGAAGCATTAGAAATTTTCATCCCAGTAAGGTCACATACTAGAGACTGAAAATTAAACAAAGCTTCAAGACGACCTTGTGCTATCTCAGCTTGGTAGGGTGTATATGCAGTATACCACCCTGGATTTTCTAAAATATTTCTTTGAATTACGGCTGGCATTAAGGATGGATGATATCCTAAACCAATGTAATTCTTGAAAAGTTTATTTTTTTTTGATAATGACCTTATTAAATTATTAAATTCATCCTCAGAAATAGCATCATCTAATTTTAATTCTTTTTTTAAAAGTATATCGTTCGGGATAGTTTCATAAATTAGCTCTTTTACCGAACTAAGGCCCAGTTTACTGAGCATTTTTTTTATTTCCTTTTCATTGGGCCCGATGTGTCTGTTTGAATACATTATATGTAAAATTAAATTAATTGTTAAATTATCTAAAACGTATTTGTTAAAATAGAAGAGAAGTTTTCAACCTAAATCAATTTTTTATGAACATTATTAAAATAAAAAGCGTTTGAAACAAGTTCGAAAAATAATTTCAGCTTACGTAAATCAAAATTATCATGTTTCATTAATGCTAGTTTTTTATTTTGAATTGACTAATATTTATATAGAAAAACAAAAAACATTTAAAGAATATGTGTTATTGTTTTTTTTAACTTTTTTGGCATATGGCTATCTCAAAAAAAAATTACCAATTTCAAAAAAACAATTAAATCTATTCTTTTGTTCTATGTATTTTATTGGAATTTTATATACAAGTATTTACTTTTTTTATCTTGATTTAATAAATATGTTTTTAATAGTGTTATTGACATGTTTAAGTTTTTTTTATAGAAACCCATACTTTTCAAATAAGTCACTAAGAAAAAATCCTATAATAAAAATTCTAACTATTTCAATTTGTTGGGCACTACTGACCTGTATTTTTTTAAATCCTAATCTTCCAAAAATCACAAAATTTGAAGTTTTTCACTTTTTTGAAAGATTATTTTTTATAATATCGATTTGTTTATTATTTGAAATAAATGATTATGATGAAGATTCCTCATTCCAAATGTCATTTCCAAATATATACGGGATAAAAGCTACGAGAATAGTAGCAATTTTTTTTATATATGTTAGCCTTTATTTTCTTCTTCAAGGTTTCAAAGATTCTTCACTTTATGTGATATCAATATTAACTATGTCGCTGTTATCCCAAATTTTAATTTTAACAGTCAAACCAAAATCACATTTTTATTTTACAAGATTATGGGCAGAAGCCCTACCAATATTGCCTTTTTTAATTTTAAGATTCAATTTATTTATTGACTTTTTCTAGAAATTCAGTTAGTTATTTTTTATGCTTTTCAGAAGATTTAAGTACTTTTTTTTCGTTTAATTCTTTGTATTTGAGAACTTTTAGTTGGGTTTCCTTGTCAAAAGATCCAATAATTTGGGCTGCCAGTATAGCAGCATTCTTTGCCCCATTTAGGGCTACAGTAGCAACAGGAACTCCACCAGGCATTTGCAAAATAGACAAAACCGAGTCCCAACCATCAATTGAGTTTATTGATTTAATAGGCACTCCAATTACTGGAATAGGAGTAAGAGATGCTACCATGCCTGGTAAATGGGCTGCACCACCAGCACCTGCAATTATTACATTTATTCCGTTTTTAACTGCATTTTCGGCATAAGCGAACATTTTTTTTGGGGTTCTGTGTGCAGAGACAATGTCTATATCGTAACTCAAATTCATTTCATCCAAAAATTTAGATGCTTCATTCATCACTGGTAGGTCAGATTCACTTCCCATAATTATTCCAATTTTTTTCATTATGTAGATATTATTTTTATTTTATTTTTTAAAACTCTTGCTTTTGAGATAGCCTTTTCTAATTTTTCATCTATAATAGTTATATGTCCCATTTTTCTGTTAGGTTTTGTTATTTTCTTTCCATAAAGGTGAGGAAAAACTCCCTCTAAGTCAAAAGCTTTATCAATATTACGATAGAAAGCTTCACCGTTATGGTTATTTTCTCCAACAAGATTTACCATAACACCTGGCAAAATTTGATTAACGCTTCCTAGAGACATATCATAAATTGCTCTTATATGTTGTTCAAATTGGCTTGTGATACAAGATTCAATTGTCAAATGTCCACTGTTGTGAACTCTTGGTGCAATTTCATTAACCAAAACATCATCATTATGGGTACAAAACAACTCAACAGCAATTAATCCTACGTGATTTAGTGACTTAGATACTAACTCTGCAATTTTCAAAGACTTAAGTTTTATTTTTTTGGAAATTCTTGATGGAAGAATAACGTATTCTACCTGGTTTGATTTCTGATTAAATTCCATTTCCAAAACAGGAAAAGATTTGCTTTCACCGGAACTATTTCGAGCAACTAAAACAGCCAACTCATGCTTAATGTCAACAACATCCTCAATCACACAGCTGTTTTCGTTAATTTCATCTAAATCAGATAAAGATTTAACTAATTTAACACCTTTACCATCGTAACCCATGGTCTCAGATTTCCATATAAATGGATAACTAGATTCAATTCTAGATATATATTTAGACAAGGTTTTTTTATCATCAAATCTTTTATAATTTGATGTTGGAATTTTATTTTTTTTAAAAAAATCTTTTTGGACTCCTTTATTTTGGATCAATTCTATATTTGACGGACTCGGATAAACAGCAACACCTTCATCTTCAAGCCTATAAAGTGCTTTTACATTAACATGTTCAATTTCAATTGTGATAATGTCCACTTTCTTTCCAAAATTATAAACCTCCTCATAACTATTGAAGTCCCCATTGAAAAACAAATCACAACACTTTGAAGATGGACAATCTGGGTTGGGATCTAAAATATATGTTTCTATACTCCATTTTCTAGCAACATTTATTAACATTTTTCCCAGTTGTCCTCCTCCTAATATACCAAGTTTTTTCTTTAGAAAATTAGTTTTCATATTCATATACAAAAATAGGGATATAGACCTATATTTAACAAAAACTATCTTCAATTTTGGGTATATTTAAAATAATAAAAAATTAATAAATGTTAAATATTGTTATTTTTGGCAAACCTGGTGCAGGCAAAGGGACTCAAGCAGAATTTTTAAAATCCAAATATAATTTAACCCATATTTCTACGGGGGATTTATTTAGGCATCATATAGTAAATAAAACCTCTTTGGGATTAAAAGTGACTTCTATTCTAGAAAATGGAGATTTAGTTCCAGATAAATTAACAATAGAGATTTTAGAAAATGAAGTGAAAAAACACAAAAAAACAAATGGTTTTATTTTTGATGGCTTTCCTAGAACAATTAATCAAGCAAAAAAACTAGATGAATTTTTAAAGTTTTTATCAATGAAAATAAGCTTTACTATTGCGCTTGAAGCAGAAGACGAAATTTTGCTTCTAAGACTGTTAAAAAGGGGTGAAACTAGTGGAAGGAGTGATGACACGGATAAAGAGAAAATTTTGAATAGGTTTAAAGAGTACACTGATAAGACATTCCCATTAAAAGAATTTTATTCAAAACAAAATAAATTTTTTTCGATTAACGGAGTTGGAGATATTAAAGTTATTTCTAAAAGACTTATTTCAATAATTGAAAATAAATAAAATGACAGAAGACAATTTTGTCGATTATGTAAGTTTAAATGTTAGATCAGGTAATGGTGGAAGAGGGTCTTCACATTTAAGAAGAGAAAAATTTGTAACTAAAGGTGGTCCTGACGGGGGTGATGGAGGAAATGGTGGAGATATAGTATTTCAAGGTGACGCAAACATTTGGACACTATATACATTTAAATTTAAAAAACATTTCAAAGCCGGAAATGGTGGTGATGGAGGCCGAAATAACAGAAGTGGTAAAAAAGGACAAAATATTATAATAAAAGTTCCGTTAGGAACAACGATTCTTGAAAAAAAAACTGATAAAACTTTAGCTGAGATCACAGAGAATAATAAAGAAATTGTTTTGCTTCGTGGAGGACTTGGAGGAAGAGGTAACTGTTATTTTAAGTCTCCAACTAATAGAACTCCACGATACTCTCAGAATGGAATTCCAGGTGAGGAAATGGTCATCACTTTGGAATTAAAAATATTAGCTGACGTTGGGTTAGTAGGTTTTCCAAATGCTGGAAAATCAACTTTGTTAGCTTCAATTACATCTGCAAAACCAAAGATTGGTGATTATGAGTTCACTACTTTAAAACCAAACTTAGGAATAGTTGAATACAAAGATTTTAAAACATTTGTTGTTGCTGATATTCCAGGAATAATAGAAGGAGCGTCTTCTGGGAGAGGTTTAGGGCATTATTTTTTGAGACACGTTGAGAGAAATTCAATTCTACTTTTTCTAATATCTGCTGAGCATGATATTTATAAAAGGTTTTTGATTCTTAAAGAAGAAATGTTAAAGTTTAATCCAGAATTATTAGATAAAAAATTTATTGTTGTTATATCAAAAATCGATCTTATTGAAGTTTCAAAAAGAAGTCTTTTTTTAGATAAAGTAAATAAAGATTTTAATTCGATTTCTGTTTTGGCTATATCTTCAGTGATCAACCTAGGATTAAACAATCTTAAGGATGAGTTATGGAAAGTTTTAAATTCTGATTAAGTTGACTAATTATATTTTCTTTTTTCTATTTTTTTTAAACCTATACAGTCAAAAAGAGTCTCCTTTTGAAAATCTAAATTTTATAAAAAATATATCTAATACAAATAATGAAACCTATAAGCAAGAGTTAGATAAGTTGATAACTGAAGAAGTTTCTGAAATAGATATCATTAAAAAACAAATTTTAGTAGCTAAAAAATACAGAGACTTGAAGAAAATTATATTATTGCTAAATCGGCAAATTGAAATTGAGGGTGAAAACCCAGATTTACTTTATCAAATAGGAGGAACAAATGGGATTCTTGCTTTACAAAAAAAAAAATTTTTTTTCTATTATTTATTTAAATGAAATGCTGGAAAGTTTTTCAAAAGCTTTGGATTTAGATCCGAATCACGTCCCAACCCTAGAAGCTTATATAGATGCACTTTATAGCGTCCCTAAAATTCTTGGTGGTGATAAAAAGAAAGCAATAAAACTAGCCGAAAGATTACTTCAAATAAGTAAAATAGACGGGTATTTGTCAATGGCAAATATTTATTTTAAAAATGAAAATAAAGAAATGTCTAATCTTTATCTAAATAATTTTTTTGAGGAATTATCAAGTCTATCGATTTGTAAAAGTGAGAATTTAAAAATTTTTTTTTCAAAAAAATCAAATGATTTCCCTATTAAAATTTCTCAGATAACTTCTTTTTTCGGAAAGGAAGTTGATTCAGGTTTGTGCGCTTTAAACTTTTATATGGAATCCTCTAGCATTAAGAAAAATCTTTATTCGTTAGAATGGGTTTATTATCTAAAGTCTAAACTAACTTTTTTGAATGGTAATCGCGAGGAATCAATTAGGTTAATAAAATTATCTCTCGATTTAAATCCTGACTTTGAATTAAGTAAAACTTTTTTAAGAAAAATTCTTTAAAATAGAATATGGTTTTAATCTATTGCAATAAGACTTCTCCAAGGATAGAATATACTTTTAATCATATTTTTAAATTAATTCTAAATAAAAATTTCTCAATAACAAATTCAAAGTCTGAATTTATTGATTTTAAGGGATATAAGTTTAGCTATGCAGACGCTCCAATTTCTAAGGAATTATTTTTTCAGTCAAATGGATTGCTTGAAGAAAGGGGATTAGAAAACCACGAAATAACAATATTTGAATGGGCTAATATAAAGTGCTTTTTTAAAGTTGGTCAAAAATCCGCTATGCCTTTTGATATTTTTTCAGCTATTTTCTTTTTGTTATCTAGATATGAGGAATATATGCCACATTCAAGCAATAACCAAAGTCAATTTAGCCATCTTGAAAGCATTGCATACAAGGAGAATTTTTTAGAAATCCCTCTAATTGATATTTGGATTGAAAAACTACTATCTGTATTCGAAAATAAAATAAAGTTAAAATGTAAAATTGATTCAAATGACCAAATGGCTTCAATTGTAATGAGTTTATCACGTCCTTTTAAGTACGTAAATAAGTATCCTTTTGAATCTTTTATGATTTGGTTTAAAAATCTAATAAATTTGAATCTCTGGGAAGTAATAGAACATTTACTTGTTTTATTTAAGATTAAAAAAGATCCATGGGAGATTGACAACTACACAAAAGATTTATTTTTAGATACAAAAAATAAAATTTACTTTTTTTTTTCATTTTCATCTGAATCTTTTTTCAGGGGTGAAACTCCAAAAACGAATGAAAATTTTAAAAAGTATATAAAAGAAGTTCATGACAATTTTGAAATTGGTCTTTTACCCTCACATAATGCACTTAAAAAATTAAAAACTTTTGAACTCGAAAATTTTAATATCTCTAAACTAACTCATACTAAAATTGATAAAATTCTGCTTCAAGAAGGGCTAAAAAAAATTAGCGAGGATTATAAAAACTCTCTTTCTTTAGATTACGCTAATGATTTTTCTATGGGGTATATTGATGCATTTGGATACAGAGCTAGTACATGTTCATCCTTCTTTTTTTATGATCTTTCAAATGAAACCAAAACTAAACTTCTTGTTACTCCATTTGTTGCGCATCATAGATTAATAAATAAAATTAGTGAAAGTGAAATGAAAGATAAAATTCAAAATTTTAAAGAAATAGCAAGAAAATTTAGTGGCAATTTTTCTATTATCCTTAATAATGAGATTTTTGAAAATTCATTTAAAAATGGTAAAAGTAGATTAAATTTTACATCTATCATTAAAAATTTATGTAACCGATTTTAATACATCAATTGATTTCTACTTATCCAATAAGTTTATAAAAAGAAATATCTTTAATAATTAAAAATTAAAATGGACATTAAAAATTCTCAAAAAAAAGTTGATAACTGGATAAAAAAATACGGGGTTAGATATTTTGATATCATGACCAATATGGCAATTTTAACAGAGGAGGTTGGTGAAGTTGCAAGGGTAATATCTAGAGAATATGGTGAGCAAAGTAAAAAAAATAAGGAAGAAAACCTTAATTTATCTGAGGAACTATCAGATGTATTATTTGTTGTTTTCTGTATTGCTAATCAGACTAAAATAGATTTACAGTATGAATTTGATAAGAAATTAATAAAAAAAACTACTAGGGATTCAAAAAGACATAGTCAAAACAAAAAATTAATTAAAAATCAATGATTTCAATTTTTAACCCTAACATAAGTGTAAAAGTAGATTTGACCCTAACAGGTTCAAAAAGCATAACTAATAGATTACTTATTTTAAAGAGTATTTATCCATCACTAAAAATTAAAAACAAGTCTGAGTCGCAAGATACTGTTGTTTTGGAAAATGCTTTGAAATCCAAAAAAAATGTTAAAGATGTAGGCCATGCAGGAACTGCAATGCGTTTTCTAACTGCTTACTATTCAATATTGAAACAAGAAGAAGTAATTTTAAAAGGTTCAAGAAGAATGCACGAAAGACCAATTTACCCTTTAGTTAATTGCTTAAAATTAATTGGTGCGGATATCATTTATCTTGAAAAAGATGGTTTTCCTCCAATTAAAATTAGAGGAAACCAATTAAAATCTAAAAAGGTAGAAATTTCATCTAATGTGAGCAGTCAATTTATTTCAGCTATGTTGCTTATATCCCCTAAATTAATAGGCGGTTTGGCTTTAGAATTAAAAGGAGAATTAATATCAAAACCTTATATAGAAATGACCTTACATTTACTTAATAATTTAGGTGTAAAAACAAATATTAAAAGTGACTTAATAAGTGTAGATTATTTAGCACAAATTCAAAAAACAAATATTACAGTTGAGTCAGATTGGAGTTCTGCGTCTTACTGGTATAGTATTGTTGCACTTTGTAAAAGAGCAAATGTGAAATTAAACAATTTTTACAAAAATAGTATCCAAGGAGATTCAATTTTAATTAAATATTTCGAAGCTTTAGGAGTTGAAACAAAATTCATTGAAAATAAAATAGTCTTAACTAAA
This sequence comes from Flavobacteriales bacterium TMED96, assembly GCA_002171475.2. Lineage (GTDB taxonomy): Bacteria > Bacteroidota > Bacteroidia > Flavobacteriales > Flavobacteriaceae > TMED96. The sequence goes on along the minus strand of NHEX02000054.1, from coordinate 54,442 downwards.
ACCAAAGATTTTTCTTATCCTAAAAATTTAAATTTAAACTTAATTAATAGCCCTGATTTAGCTCAAACCATTGCTGTAACTTGTTTCGGACTTGGTGTTAGTTGTTATTTATATGGACTACAAACCTTAAATATTAAAGAAACAAAAAGATTAATTGCGTTAAAAAATGAATTAACAAAACTGGGAGCAAACTTAGATATTACAGAAAGTAGCCTTAAACTTTGCAAGACAAGAGCGATTAAAAAAAATATTACAATAAATACTTATCAGGATCATAGAATGGCAATGTCATTTGCCCCTTTATCACTTAAAGTTCCAATTTTTATAGAAAATCCAAATGTTGTAGTAAAATCATACCCTAAATTTTGGGATGATTTAAAAAAAGCTGGATTTACAATTGAGCAGATCTAAAATATAATAAAAATACCTTGACATGCTGATGTTTCAAAATGTATATTTGCCAAAAAACAAATCAAATGAAGTTATCAGATTTTAATTACGATTTACCTAAAAACTTGCTTGCTGAGTTCCCTTCCGAAAATAGAGACGAATCGAGACTAATGGTAATTGATAGAAAAACCCAGAAGATTGAACATTATCAGTTTAAAGATTTAATTAATTTTTTTGAAGATGAAGATGTTCTTATTATAAATAATACAAAAGTTTTCCCTGCTAGACTATATGGTAATAAAGAGAAAACTGGTGCGAGAATTGAGGTTTTTTTATTAAGAGAGCTTAACAAAGAACAAAGGTTATGGGATGTTTTGGTTGATCCGGCAAGAAAAATAAGAATCGGTAATAAGCTCTACTTTGGAGATGATGACAGCCTTGTCGCAGAAGTTATAGATAATACTACCTCAAGAGGAAGGACTCTCAGGTTTTTATTTGACGGAACTTACGAGCAATTTAGGCTTAAACTTAATGGATTGGGTGAGACACCGTTGCCAAAATATATTAAAAGAGAACCCACTCTCGAAGATAAAGAAAGATATCAAACTATATATGCAAAAAATGAAGGAGCAGTTGCTGCTCCAACAGCAGGTCTACACTTTTCAAGACATTTACTAAAAAAAATGGAGATTAAAGGTGTAAATATTGCCGAAATAACCCTCCATGTGGGTTTGGGAACATTTAATCCAGTTGAAGTAGAAGATTTATCTAAACATAAAATGGATTCAGAGGAATTAATAATTGATCAAAAGGCTGTAGAAATAGTAAATGAATCAATTCGTAAAAAGAAAAGAATTTGTGCAGTTGGAACTACTGTTATGAGGGGGTTGGAAAGCTCAGTTTCTTCAATCAATACTTTAAATACATACAGAGGCTGGACCCATAAATTTATTTTTCCTCCTCATGATTTCGCAATTGCAAATTCAATGGTCACAAATTTTCACACACCAAAATCGACATTATTGATGATGGTTTGCGCCTTTGCTGGCAAAGATCTTACTAAAAAAGCGTATGATGAAGCTATCAAAGAAAAATATAAATTTTATTCATACGGAGATGCAATGCTAATTCTCTAAACGTATGGAAAAAAAAGATGATATCCGGTTACTAAATTCAGAACAACTTGAACAATTTTTTATTGACAAAAACCAAAAAAATATAGAGCTGACCAAGTTTTAGATTGGGTTTGGAATAAGGGTGTTGATAATTTCTCGCAAATGTCAAATTTATCAGATAATTTAAAAAACCTTCTTGACAAAGAGTTTGTTTTAAAAAAGCCAACTGAAATAAAATCACATAAAAGTATTGATGGAACAATCAAGTATTCAATCAAACTCTTTGACAAAAATTTAATTGAGGCTGTTTTAATACCTTCGAAAAATAGAATAACAGCATGTATATCATCTCAAGTTGGTTGCAGTTTAGACTGTAAGTTCTGTGCAACTTCGAGGTTAGTTAGAAAAAGAAATTTACTTTTTTATGAAATTTTTGATCAGTTATTTTACTTAAATGAACAAAGTAAAATTCATTTTAAAAGAAAAATATCAAATGTTGTTTTTATGGGTATGGGAGAACCTCTTTTAAATTTTAAAAATGTGGTAAAAGCTATTCAAAAAATGAAGATGGAATGTGGCCTAAACTTTTCTGCGAAAAAAATCACAATTTCAACTTCAGGTATACCTAAAGTTATTAAACAAATTGCAAATGAAAATTTAAATTGCAATATAGCAGTATCTCTTCATTCGGCTATTCAAAAAACAAGACAAATAATCATGCCTTTTTCAGAAAAATTTCCTTTAGATGATTTAATGGAATCTTTAAAATATTGGTATAGAGTCACAAAAAAGAAAATCCTTTATGAGTACATTATTTTTGATGGAATTAATGATAATATTGAACATATTAGAGCACTGGTGAGGATATGCAAGATTTTACCTTGTAAAGTTAACTTTATAGAGTATAATCCAACAGGAGACGAAACTTTTAGACAATGTAAAGTTGAAAAACTCCAACTATACCAAAGACAATTAACTAGTGAAGGAATTATTAACACCTTTAGGATTTCACGAGGTAGAGATATAAAAGCTGCTTGCGGCCAATTGGTTAATTCTAATAAATTTGCTTAGTGAAAGCTGTTGAGAAAATAAAAAAACCAATTTATCATGAAATGGAAATTTTTGAAGAAAAATTTGCTTTATCTATGTTTTCAAATGTTCCTTTAATCAATCGTATTACACATTTTATAGTTAAAAGGAAGGGAAAGCAAATGAGACCAATGTTAATTTTTCTCACTGCTAAATTAATAAACAAAGGAAAAATAGATGACCGAACATATAGAGGAGCATCGGTTATTGAATTGATTCATACAGCTACCCTAGTACACGATGATATTGTTGATGATTCAAATTTTAGAAGGGGTTTTTTTTCAATTAATGCCTTGTGGAAAAACAAAATAGCTGTTTTAGTTGGTGACTTTCTTCTATCGAAAGGAATGTTATTGTGTATTGAAAATAAGGACTTTGATTTATTAGAATATATTTCCATTGCTGTTAGAGAAATGAGTGAAGGTGAATTACTTCAAGCTGAAAAGGCGAGGGGTTTTGACATAAATGAAGAATTATATTTGGAGATAATTAGAAAAAAAACAGCAACTCTTATTGCAGCCTGTTGTGCAATAGGAGCAAAGTCTGTAAACGCAGAAAAAAAAATAGTCGATAAACTTTTTTTATTTGGTGAACTAATTGGAATAACCTTTCAAATTAGAGACGATTTATTCGACTACAGTGAAAAAAAAATTGGTAAACCTATTGGAATTGATATTAAGGATAAAAAAATGACTTTGCCCTTAATTCATGTAATTAACAAGGTAAGTGTAAACGAAAGAAATTGGATTTTAAATACCATAAAAAAACATAACAAAGATAAAACCAAGATAAAGCAGCTTATCAGCTTTGTCAAGGAAAAAGGCGGTGTAGAGTATGCAAAAAAAGTTATGTTGAAATACAAGTCAAAAGCTTTAAAGATGATACAAGAATTTCCAAAAAGTGATTTTAGGCAGTCACTTGAATTTATGTTAGATTATGTAATCGAAAGAAAGTATTAAATTCTTTTTTCATTAAGTTTGATAAAATTAAACAATTTGATTTCAAAGACTACCATAAATAATATTTACGAAGCAGCTAGAGTAGAAGAAGTAATTAGTGATTTTATAAGTTTGAAAAAGGCCGGAAGTAACTTTAAGGGCCTAAGCCCATTTTCGCAAGAAAAAACACCGAGTTTTATGGTATCACCGGCAAAGCAAATTTGGAAGGATTTTAGTAGTGGAAAAGGCGGTAATGTAGTTGCTTTTCTTATGGAGCATGAGGGTTTTTCTTATCCTGAGGCCCTAAAATATTTGGCTAAAAAATATAATATTGAAATAGAAGAATTCAGGAAAACACCTGAGGAACAAATCAAATTTGATTTAAGAGAAAGTATTTATATAGTTTTAAATTTTTCTAATGAATTTTATATAAATAATTTAATTAATTCTGATAAGGGAAAATCTATAGGGATTTCATATTTAAATAGCCGCGGACTCACAGAAGAATCAATAAATAAATTTGGTTTAGGTTTATCATTTAATGAGAAAAAGGGTTTTACAGACCACGCAATAAATGAAGGATATGATATAACCCATCTTGAGAAAAGTGGTTTAACAATAAAAGAAGGTATTCAGAGTTTTGATAGATTTAAAAACAGAATAATGTTCCCAATTAAAAGTATTTCAGGAAGAGTACTTGGATATGGAGCAAGAATAATGACAAACTCCAAAAAGGTTGCCAAATATATAAATTCACCTGAAAGTGAAGTTTATCAAAAAAGTAAGGTATTGTATGGTTTATTTGAATCTAAGTCTTTTATAATAAAAGAAGATAATTGCTATTTAGTTGAAGGCTATACTGATGTAATTCAACTGCATCAAAAAGGCATTAAAAATGTAGTTTCTTCATCTGGTACTGCACTTAGTTCACATCAAATTATGTTAGTGAAAAGGTTAACTGAAAATATCACCATAATATTTGACAGAGATGAAGCCGGAATAGCTGCAGCTATAAGAGGTGTTGATTTGATATTAGAACACGGAATGAATGTAAGAGTCTGTAAACTTCAAGAAGGAGAAGATCCAGATTCATTGGCTAGAAAACATTCTTTAGATTTTATTGAAGATTATATAAAACATAATAGCCTTGACTTTATAAACTTCAAAGCATCTTTGCTAGCTATAGATTATGAAAATGAACCTACAAAAAAAGCTGAAGTTATAAACAATATCGTTAAAAGTATCAGTCTTGTAAAAGACATAATTAAGAGAGAGTTGTACGTTCAAACTTGTTCTAAAATCATGAAAATCTCTGAAGATTCAATTTTTAAAACTTTATCCCAAATTAGACAAAGCAAGGAAAATAAACTTAGAAATAAGAATACTAAACCCTTTAATTTAATTAAAAACCAGAGTTTGAAAGAAGATTCGATAGATGAGTTATATGAGTTAGAAAAAAAGATAATAACAATTTTAATTCTGTATGGACAAAAAACAGAAACATTCAATGAATCTATTCTCATTTTTTCAGAGGAAGACGATGAAATAATAGAAAAAAACAAATATGTTAATTCTAAGGTATATGAAAAAATTTTTTTGGATCTTCAACAAGATGAAGTAGAATTTGCAAATAAAGAATTCAGAGATTTATTTGACGTTTTAATGACTGAATATCAAATTAATGGATTCATTTCGATTGAAAAAATTGTACCAACTTTATCGAAAGAATTGAGCGAAGTAGTCAGTTCGATTATATTGCAGGATGAGAAGCACCTTTTGCATAAGTGGGATAAAAAAAGCATTTACGTAAAATTACCATCAGAAAATGTAAGCGTAATGGTAACAGAAACAATTTTGAGTTTGCGAAAATTATTGGTTAATAAAAAAATAGAATCTCTTCAAGAAAATATTAAAACGAAAAACAATAAAAGAGTTCTTGAAGATGTAATGGGATATTACCAGTTAAGACGTATTGTGTCATCAAAACTAAATAGAGTTCTTTAAACTTTTTGGTATTTTGCAAACTGGAATGGGATTCATTTTGTGCTTATTTTTGCTATTTAAATTTTTGTAGAGTTGGTAAACTTCACCTTGTCTACTAGTAAAAATTTTATTTGATTTTTCATCTAAATTTTTCATTATAAATTCAATTTCATCGTATGACGCACCTATTTGATCTTCATCTGTTCTATTATCGTCCCATAGTCCGTCTGTTGGTTTAGATTTTTGTATATCCTCAATAACATCTAAATATTTTGCCAAAACAAAAACCTCTGATTTCATCAAATCAGCAATTGGACTTATATCGACCCCACCGTCACCATATTTAGTATAAAAGCCTATTCCGAAATCTTCAACTTTATTTCCTGTACCAGCCACCAAATAGTTATTTATTGATGAAAAATAATACAAAGTTGTCATTCTCAATCTTGCTCTAGAATTTGCTAGAGCAAGATTTTCCTTACTTTCATTATTGCTGTTTGGTAACATATGACGAAACTCATCGAATAATTTGTCAAGAGATAAGTATTGATGAGATACATTTTTATAACTATCCTCTAGTCTTTGAATATGGCTTCTAGCTCTAGAAACCTGAGATCTATTTTGATTAATACCCATTTCTAAACACAAAGTTGGATATCCCGTCCTCGCACAAATTGCCGAAGTTACAGCTGAATCTATTCCACCAGAAACTCCCACTACAAAACCATTCATTTTAGATTTCTTAATGTATCTTGTTAACCAATCTTCAATATATTGGCACACTTTTTTAATGCTATCCATTAATTTTTTTTTTTAATTTAATAAATCAAAATTAAAATACAAATCGTATGCTAAACCATTTCAAGTTATTAGTATTTCTTATTTTAAATATATTTTGTCTTATATTCATTTTTTTAGGATGCTCGGATAATAAAAAAATCAATTCAGAAATTGAAAAAATCCCTTTGGAAATTAAATTTGATAGATTTGATTTAAAGTTCGCATCAATTGAAAAGAATGAATTTCTAAACTTTAAAAAAAAATACAATTATTTATTTCCAAGTCAATTTTCCGATAGAGTTTGGTTAAAAAGAAAAAATGATACTATTCAGATTATGTTACAAAATGAGGTAAATAAAATTTTCCCAACTTTGAGTAATATTGAAAAAGAGGCAGAAAATATTTTCAAGCATCTTATTTATAATTTTCCTTCAATAAAAGTTCCTAAATTCTTGACATTGATAAACAATGTTGATTACCAAAATAAAGTAATTTTTGCAGACACAATTGTATTAATTTCTCTTGACACATTCTTAGGGTCAAAAAATACCATATATAATGGAATTCCAAATTACATCAAAAGTGATATGGATAAAAATAGATTTGGATCTATTTTGGTTGACAAAATTGCTAGTTCAATAATCAAATCACCTAGTAGTAGATTTTTTTTAGACAGAATCATATACAAGGGGAAAATACTTTTATTAAAAGATTTTGTTATTCCATTATCAAGTGATGAAATAAAAATAGGATATTCTAATGAACAAATTAATTGGGTAAAGCAAAATGAAGAATATATATGGAAATATTTTATAGAAAATGAGTTGCTCTTTAAAACTGATGATGATTTAATAGATAGATTTATAATTCCAGCTCCATTTTCAAAATTCTACTTAGAGATTGACAACGAAAGTCCTGGGAAGATTGGTCAATGGATTGGCTGGCAAATTTTGAGATCATTTAGAAAAAAAAATCCAACATTAAAAATTTCAGAAATTTTAAAACTATCTTATGAAGAAATATTCAAAGAAGCTAATTATAAACCCTAAAAAAAATGGTGCAGAAAAAACAAGCTAATATTAACATTTTAGTCAAACTAGATGAAAACAAAATTCCGGAAAAGTTAATTTGGTCTGCTCCGGATGGTGGAGTAAAAAATAAAATTTCTAAAGCAATTTTCTTGTCAATATGGGATCATAAAAATAGAGAATCATTATCAATAGATTTGTGGACAAAAGAAATGCCCGTAGACGAAATGAACGAGTTTTTTTATCAGTCACTATTAACAATGGGTGAGGCATTTTATAGGGCAACCGAAAATATTAAAATTAAAGATGCAATAAAAAAATTTTCTCAGTCTATTAAGGAAGATTTGAAGGTAAACAGAAATAGTAATAAAAACCTATAAAACATTGAGACCCTCTATGTATTTTAAAACTTCTTCGACACCCTCATTTTTTTTTGAAGAGGTGGTGAAATATTTTGGTTCTTTATTTAGTTTATTTTTTATTTTTAAAATGTAATCAAGGGCGTTAACTTTCTCCTTTTTAAGCTTGTCGCATTTAGAAAAAATGATACAAAACCTCATGCCCTCAGCAATAAGCCATGACATGAAATTTATATCTATCTCAAGGGGTTTATGTCTAATATCTATAATCAAAAAAATTAATCTGATTTGTTTTCTGTGTAAAAAATAGGTTGTAATTAATTTTTCAATATTTTTTTTTTCTGTTTTAGATAGACGTGTATAGCCATAACCTGGCAAGTCAGTTAGATACCAACTATTATTGATCTTAAAATGATTTATAAGTCTAGTCTTTCCAGGTTTTCCGGATGTTTTTGCTAAATTTTTTTTTTTACAGATAGAATTAATTAAAGAAGATTTTCCAACATTTGATCTCCCAATAAAAGCATATTCAGGAATAAATTCATTTGGACAATTTTTTACATTTGGGCTACTTGCTATAAATTCAGAATTAAATACATCCATTTAAATAGAATTTTTTTTTGGATCAAGCCAATTAAATAAAATTCTGTTAAACTCCTTTGGATGTTCCATCATTGGAGCGTGACCACATTTCTTCATCCATATTAGTTCAGAGTTAGGAAGTAATGAATTAAATTCAATAGCAACTTCAGGAGGCGTAACCAAGTCGTTTTCTCCCCAGATTAATAGAGTAGGGGTTTTAATATTAGGTAAATCGCTAGACATATTGTGTCTGATGGCGCTTTTTGCAATTGCGAGTGTTCTTACAAGCTTATCTCTATCGTTAACAGTCTCAAAAACCTCATCTACTATCACTTTAGTTGCAACCTTTGGGTTATAAAAAACCTCTTCCGTTTTTCTTTTTATATAGTTATAATTTTCTCTTTTAGGATAACTTTCACCCATAGAGTTTTCATATAATCCAGAGCTTCCAGTTAACACTAGTGATTTTACAAGATTTGGGTTTTTATTTGAAAAAATTAGACCTATGTGTCCACCTAAAGAATTCCCAAGTAAAATGGGGTTATTAAGTTTTTTAAATTTAACGAAGTCTTCTAAAAAATCTGAAAAAGCCGTCACACTAGTTTCCTTCAGGGGTAAAGTATAAATTGGTAATTCTGGAATAACAACCTTATAATTTTTAGATGAGAAAAAGTCTATAACGTCTTTAAAATTGCTTAATCCTCCCATCAAGCCGTGAAGAAGAATAATTACTTGTCCTTCACCTTTTTCTATATAATTGTAATTTTTCAATAAAGTCTCTATTTACACTCCATCCAAATATAACTAATTCAATGCATTCATTTCTATTTTATTTTTTAAAGTTTGAAATTTAACTGAGTGGTAAAAGTTATCAACATTGTGGTAATAAGTGGTTAAATGTGGTAAATATCTTATATATTTATAAAAAGAATAAAGAAATTGAACCATTTTATAGGAACTTATGAGTGTAAAATTGACGTGAAAGGAAGAATTTTAATCCCTTCAGCGTTAAAAAAACAAATAACTATATCTAGTGAAAATGGTTTTGTTATAAAAAGAGGTTTATTTAATAAATGCCTCGACTTATACCCTTTTGATCAGTGGAAATTTGTGATGAATAAAATTGATCAGTTGAATCGTTTCAACAAAAAAAATATAGACTTTATCCGTCGATTTACTGCTGGAGTAAAAATGGTAGATATAGACACAAATGGAAGATTATTAATTCCCAAAGACTTAATAAAACATGCATGTATTAGAAAGGACATAGTTTTAAGTGCTGCTGTAAACATTCTCGAAATATGGGATAAAAAGCTATATGAAGAAATTATTGATGAAGCGAAAGTTGATTTCAGTTCCTTGGCTGAAGAAGTAATGGGAGATGACAATGAATAAATTTCATTACCATAATCCAGTATTACTTGAAAAATCCATATGTGCACTTATTACTGATACAAACGGAATATATGTTGATGTCACTTTTGGTGGTGGTGGCCACTCAAAGGAGATCTTATGCAGATTATCTAAAAAAGGGAAGTTATTCGCATTTGATCAGGATATTGACTCAAAGAAAAATTTAATTAACGATAGAAGATTTTTTTTTATCAACTCTAATTTTAAGCATTTGAAAAAGCATCTAAATCATTATGAGATTTATAAGGTAAATGGCATAATTGCAGATTTTGGTGTATCATCATATCAACTAGATATTCCATCGAGAGGTTTTTCTATGATTAAACATGGTCCATTGGATATGAGGATGAATAAAGCCTCAGATTTAACAGCTGAAAGTGTCGTTAATAATTATGAAGAGAAAAGACTCTATAAAATATTTAAAGAATATGGCCAAGTTATTAAGGCAAAAGAAATCGCAAAAAAAATTGTGTCTCACAGGAAAACAAAACCAATAAAATCAACAACAGATCTTGTTAAAGTATTAGAAAAAAGCATAAGTAAATTTTCAAAGTATAAAAATCTTGCTAAGATTTTCCAATCTATACGAATAGAAGTAAATAACGAACTGGAAATTATTAAGCAGCTTTTGTTACAAGCATCAGAATTAGTAAAAGTAAAAGGCAGAATAGTTTGTATTTCATATCATTCTTTAGAAGATAGACTGATAAAAAATTTCATTAGAAGTGGTTCGTTTGACAATTTAGATAACAGGGATTTTTTTGGCAATGTTCAAAAACCATTTAAAAAAATTGGAGGCTTGATTGTACCTGACATTAATGAAATTAAAAAAAATAAAAGGGCAAGAAGTGCCAAGATGAGAATAGCTGAAAAAATATGAAATATATTTTATCTCTTTTAAATATTGATTTTTTGTTAAAAGAGGACTCTATGAAAAATTGGAGGATGATTTTATTTATATCAACTCTTGCAATGATTTCAATAGCAAGTGGTCACAGTGCAGATAAAAAAATTTATCAGATTGCGAATTTGAATAATGAGTTAAAACTCGTGAAAAGTGAATTTGTAGAAAACAAATCTGAATTAATGTTTTTAAAATTAGAAACTAGAGTTGCTAAGAGACTTCTTGAAATTGGAGTTGGTCCATCTAAAGAACAACCCTTAAAATTAAAATTAAGGAAATAATGGATTATACAGAAAGAAAAATAATGTTCAGATACTATATATCGTTAACTTTTATCGTTTTTTTTGCACTTATTTTAATTGGTAAATTATTATATATACAAATAGAAGAAGGTGATTACTACAGGAAAATATCTGAGAATAATACAATTAAAAATTTTATTTTAGAACCTAGCAGAGGTAACATATATTCGGATGATAAAAGTTTACTCGCAACGACAACACCACGTTATGAAATCAGATGGGATTCCAAAGTTCCCTCAGAACAAAATTTTCAAAAAAATATATTAAATCTTTCAAAAGGACTTTCAAAGATTTTAGGAAAAAAATCTAATTATTACTTAGACATTTTAAAAAAAGCTAGAAAAGACGGAAACAGGTATCTTTTAATATCAAGAGATTTAAGTTATTCTCAGTACAAACAAATTAAAAAACTACCCCTCTTTAATCTTTCCTCCTTAAAAGGAGGATTAATTGCCGAATCAAAAGAAGTTAGAGAAAACCCAATGGGTAAAATTTGTGAAAGAACAATCGGTTATGAAAAAAAGGACCCTTCAGGTCATTATATAAGAGTTGGTATGGAAGGTGCTTTTAGTCACTTTTTAAAAGGCCAAAGTGGACAAAGATTGAAACAAAAAATAGCTAATGGGCAATGGAAGCCCATTAATGACAACAACGAAATAGAGCCTACAGAGGGTTACGACGTTTATTCAACTATAAACACAAATATTCAAGATATAACTCATCATGCACTTTTGCGACAGTTAGAAAAATACAAGGCTGACCATGGTTGTGCTGTTGTTATGAAAACAAATTCAGGGGAAATAAAATCTATTGTTAATCTTTCTAAAACCAAAAACGGTAAATATTATGAAAAATTCAATTATGCAGTAGCAGAGTCACAGGAACCCGGCTCTACGTTTAAATTGATGTCAATAATAGCCACATTAGAAAATAATGATCAAATAAGTAAAAAGTTGATTGATACAAAAAATGGTGAAATTATCTTTTATGATAAATACAAAGTTCGTGATTCAAAAAAAGGGGGTTATGGAAAATTAACTCCTGCAAAAGCATTTGAAGTCTCTTCAAATACAGGAATAGTAAAAATGGTTTATGAAAATTATAAAAGTAACCCAAAAAAATTTGTTGATAGACTATATAATATGGGACTAAGCAATCAATTAGGCTTAAGTATAAAAGGAGAAGGTGAGCCAATGATACCTTACCCTGGAGATAAAAATTGGAGTGGAATTTCATTGCCATGGATGGCATTTGGATATGGAGTTAAACTAACGCCTTTGCAAATCCTTTCATTTTATAATGGTATTGCTAATGGAGGAGAAATAGTCAAACCACGCTTTATATATAAAATTAAAAATTCTGGATCATCATTCATTAAAAAATATGAAAAGGAAATCTTAAATCCTTCCATTTGTTCTTATACAACATTAGTTAAAGTTCAAAAAATGATGTTCAATGTTATCGATAAGACGTGGGGAACTGCAAACAAAATTAAAAGTAGTAATTTGAAAATGGCCGGAAAGACAGGTACTTGTCAAATTGACTATACTTCAGATGAGATCCAATATGTTTCAAGTTTTGTTGGTTATTTCCCATATGAAAAACCGGAATACTCTTGTATTGTAGTTATAAATAGACCAGATAAGAAAATTGGTTATTATGGGGGTGAAGTTGCGGCTCCAGTTTTTAAAGAAATAGCAGAAAAATTATTTTCTAGAACTCCTAGAGATGTAATTGTAAAGTCTATCAACCACAACCTTTATAAAAACTTTAAAAAAACTATAAGAAATAACAAAAGCGAAATCTCTGTTATTCCAGATTTAATTGGAATGCCTGCGATGGACGCAATAGTAATTCTAGAGCAACTAGGTATAAAATTTGTCCTTAAAGGAGAAGGGAAAGTATTCAAACAATCTGTTAAATCCGGATCTAAAGTAGATTATAATAAAAAAATCATTTTATATCTGTCATGAAAAAATTAAAAGATATCATCTACGGCGTTGATTTGGATTCCATTAAAGGAGATACAAGTATAATCATTAAATCAATTGAATTTGACTCTAGAAAAGTTGTAGATGGTTCATTGTTTGTTGCTGTCAAAGGTGAAAATGCTGATGGCCACACATTTATTAATAAGGCGATAGAAAATGGTGCTTCTGCTATAATTTATAATGATCACAGTTTTGGGGAAGAAAAAATAACTACTATAAAAACTCCAAATACTAGGAAAGCATTATCAATAGTTACATCAAACTTTTACGACAATCCATCAAAAAAATAAAATTAGTGGGTGTTACTGGGACAAACGGTAAAACAACAGTCGCGACTACTCTTTTCAATCTATTCAATAAAGCAGGATTAAATTCAGGATTAATTTCCACTATCAATATACAATATGCTGGTAATATTTTTAAAAATCAACACACTACTCCAGATTCAAAAAAAATAAATGAAGTGCTCAACGAAATGATATTTAAAAAAATTGAGTTTTGTTTTATGGAAGTTTCTTCACACGGGATAGATCAAGATAGGATAAATGGACTAAAATTTTATTGTGGGGTTTTTACAAATATTACTAGAGATCATTTAGATTATCATAAATCTTTTGCCTCTTATAGGAATGTTAAAAAGAAATTTTTTGATAACCTAAAACGTGACTCTTTTGCGATTATAAATGCAGATGATAAAAATTCAAAATTCATGGTACAAAATTGTTTATCAAAAGTTAAAACATTTGGGATTAAAAACTTGGCAGATTATATGGCAAAAGTTTTAGAAATTGATTTCTCTGGAATGCTTTTGAAAATAAACAACAAAGAGTTTTGGACACCCCTTATAGGAAAATTTAATGCTTCTAATCTTCTAGCAGTTTTTTCAGTAGCTGATATCGCTGGAATTAAGTCAATTGAAATTTTAAAAATTTTGAGTCAAACCAAGGGAATTAAAGGGAGGTTTGAAATTTTAAAAACGCCAAATGATGCATATGTAATTATTGATTATGCTCACACTCCAAATAGTCTAAAAAATGTCATTGATACAATTAGCCAAATAAGAACAAAAAACGAATTATTTACAACTATAATTGGGTGTGGTGGCAATAGGGACTTAGGTAAGAGGTCAAAAATGGGCGAAATAGTTTTGAATGGTTGTGATAAAGTTATTTTCACATCCGATAATCCAAGGTATGAAAAACCTGAAAAAATAATTAATGACATGTTATTGGGAATTGACCCCAACAATATCAAAAAAATATCAAAAATAATTAATAGGCGTAAAGCAATAGAAAGAGGATGTTCACAGCTTAATTCTGGTGATATTCTATTAGTTGTTGGCAAGGGTCATGAGACCTTTCAAGAAATCCAAGGGCAGAAAATTCCTTTTGATGATATAAAAATTGTAAAAGAATTACTAAGATAAATATTATGCTTTATTATTTATTCAATTTTCTCGAAGATAATTACCAGATACCTGGAGCAGGACTCTTTCAATATATCTCATTTAGAGCAGCATTCGCTCTAATTTTCTCACTAATTATATCAATTTTTTTTGGAAGGAAAATTATTAAAATCTTAACAATTAATAAGATTGGTGAAAAAGTAAGAATACTGGGCATAAGCGACGAATCAAAAAAAAATGGCACACCATCTATGGGTGGAATCATAATAATAATTGGAACTATAGTACCTGTACTCCTGTTGTCTAAGTTTAACAACATATATATAATTTTATTAATATTCACGACCCTATGGATGGGTATTATTGGTTTTATTGACGATTATATTAAAATATTCAAAAACAATAAAAAGGGTTTAAAAGGGGGTTTTAAAGTTATTGGGCAGATTATGTTAGGAATTGTTATCAGCTTGACTATTTATTTCCATCCTGACATAACAATAAAACAAAAAATATCAGAATTTTCGAAAAGTTCAAAATTTCAAAATAAAACTTTTTATCAAGAGGAGAAATCTACAAAAACTACAATTCCATTAGTCAAGGATAATGAGTTTGACTACTATTATCTTATTGAATGGTCTTCAATTCCAAAATCAATGACATGGGTAATTTTTATTCCAATGGTAATTTTTATAGTAACTGCGGTCTCAAATGGCGCAAATTTAACTGATGGTATTGACGGTTTAGCTGCTGGGAGTTCAGCAATTATGGCCATAACACTTGGTATTTTTGCTTGGGTCTCGGGAAATATAATCTTTTCAGATTATTTAAATATCATGTATATACCTAATGTAGGGGAAATCACTGTTTTTATTGCATCATTTACTGGAGGATTGATTGGTTTCCTATGGTTCAACACCTATCCAGCCAGTGTTTTTATGGGTGACACGGGAAGTTTGACTGTTGGGGCATTAATTTCAGTTATTGCTATTATGGTTAGAAAAGAATTACTACTTCCAATCATTTGTGGAATTTATCTAATAGAAGTTTTATCTGTTTTAATTCAAGTTTTCTACTTCAAGTATACAAGAAAGAAAAAAGGAGTAGGTGAGAGAATTTTTTTAATGTCTCCAATCCATCATCATTATCAAAAAAAAGGTATTCATGAAAGTAAAATTACAAATAGGTTCTTGATAATTGGAGTTTTATTGAGCGTCCTTGCAATTTTAACTTTAAAAATCAGATGAAAGGGTTAATCGCAATCTTAGGGTCAGGAGAAAGTGGAAAAGGTGCGGCAATTCTTGCAAAAAAAGCAGGATATCAGGTTTTTGTTTCGGATTTGAAAAAAATTCCAAAACAAACAAAGTCATTATTTAAAAAACTTTCAATTGATTATGAGGAAAATCATCACTCGATAGATAAAATTATTAAAGCTGAGAAAATAATTAAAAGTCCAGGGATTGATCAAAAATCAGATTTAATAGTTGAAATTAGAAAGAGTAGAAATGATATTATATCCGAGATTGAGTTTGGGTTTTCTCAAACTGATTCAAAAATCATAGGAGTAACAGGCAGTAATGGTAAAACTACAACGGCAACAATGATCTACCATATTTTAAAAAAGTCTGGGTTTGATGTTGCTTTAGCAGGAAATATTGGTAGAAGTTTTTCAGGATCTATTGCTGATCAAAATCATAAAATTTATGTACTAGAAATTAGCAGCTTCCAGTTAGATAATATTTTAAATTTTTCGCCTGACATTTCTGTTATTACAAGTATTACTCCAGACCATTTAGACAGATATAATTATGATTTTGATGAATATATAAAATCAAAACTTAATATAACACTCAATCAAAGCATAAATCAATTTTTAATTTTCAATTCCGATGACAAGGTTTTGAGAAAAGCTGTTAAAAGGTATGCCCAAAATGTAACTCAGTTTCCTTACGGTTTTAATCCTCCAAAAAGAAATTTAGTTACCACGGTTAAAAAAAAATCAATAATTGTTAAAGAAAAAAAAAATATTAATATGTATGATACTTTAAAATTTTCCCTAAAAGGAAGACATAATTTATTAAATGCAATGGCGGCTGTTTCAGTAGCCAGACTATTAAAAGTCTCAAATAAATGCATAAGAGATAGTTTAATTAGTTTTTCAAATGTAGAACATAGACTTGAAGAGGTTTTAAAAATTCAAAATATAACTTATATAAACGATTCAAAAGCCACGAATGTTAATGCAACTTTTTATGCTCTTGAAAGCATGGAAGGTCAAACAGTGTGGATTGTTGGTGGAATTGATAAAGGCAATAACTACATTGAATTACTACCCTTAGTAAGAGAAAAGGTAAAATCTATAATTTGCATCGGATTAGACAATGAAAAAATTATTGAATCTTTTTCTCCTGTTGTCGATGTTATAGTAGAAACTCAATCTATGTCTGAGGCAGTAAAAATTGCTCATAATCTAGCAAATAAAAAAGATTACGTTTTATTATCGCCTGCGTGTGCAAGTTTTGATCTTTTCAAAAATTTTGAAGATCGTGGAAACCAATTCAAACAAGCAGTTAGGAACCTTTAATTATGAAAAGAAAATTATTTCAAGGTGATAAAGTTTTGTGGGGACTCTTAGCGCTTCTTGCTATTTTTTCTTTTTTTCCAATCTTTAGTGCCAGTTCCAACTTGAGTTATGTTATTGGAACTGGATCTCCATGGCAGTACTTACTAAAACATACATTCATTTTAATTACTGGGTTTCTTTTAATTATGAGCGTTCATAAAGTTCCTTTTTACTATTTTAAGGGTATATCAATTTTACTTTTACCAGTTGTAATTTTAATGTTGTTTTACACAATATCTCAGGGTAAAATGATTGATGGGGTGAATGCAAGTAGGTGGATTAAAATTCCGCTAATAGGTATTAGTTTTCAAACATCCTCTTTAGCCTCTCTAATATTGATGATTTATTTAGCATATTATCTGGATAAAATTAAAGAAAAAAAAATTGATTTTAAAAAAACATTATTCCCTTTGTGGGTACCTGTTTTTTTGGTCTTCACATTAGTTTTTCCAACTAATTTATCTACTGCGTTGATTTTTTTATTTACTGTTTTTTTAATTTTAATTTACGGTTGCTATCCAGTGAAATATTTATTGAATATTTTTTTAGTTGGTTTCTTACTATTAACAATATTTATTTTTTTAGCAATCCAATATCCAGAAAAAGCTCCAGACAGATTATATACATGGATAAATAGAGTTGAAAATTATTTTAACCCCTCATTAAGTAAAGATGGTAATTATCAAGTCCAAAGAGCAAAAATTGCAATCGCAACAGGAGGTATAACGGGTTTGGGAGTTGGCAAAAGTGTAATGAAAAACTTTTTACCTCAAAGCAGTTCAGACTTTATCTATGCTATAATTGTTGAAGAATTTGGACTATTAGGAGGAATAATGGTAATATTAATTTATTTGTTAATTCTCTTGAGAATAACAGTGATTCTTCATCATGCAAGTTCTGCGTATGCTAAACTATTGATTATTGCAGCTGGTTTACCAATTATTATTCAAGCGTTTATCAATATTGGTGTTGCACTTAATATTTTTCCTGTTACAGGGCAAACCCTCCCGTTATTGAGCAGTGGTGGATCTGCAGCTTGGGTAACATGCATAGCTTTTGGTATAATTTTAAGTGTTAGTGAGGAAAGATTTAATGAAGGTAAAGTAAATCAGAATAAAACAGTTTCAAATCCATTGCTAATAATCAGTGAAGAATAACAGAATAATAATATCTGGTGGGGGTACTGGAGGTCATATATTTCCGGGCATTGCTATTGGGAGTTATTTAAAAAAAAATAATTCTTTAAACCAAATTTTATTTGTTGGTGCATTTGGAAACATGGAAATGAAGAAAGTTCCAAAAGCAGGTTTTACCATAAAAGGATTATGGATTTCAGGTCTAAACAGAAAAAAGTGGTGGAAGAATTTTTTTCTTCCATTAAAGATACTCGTAAGCTTTTTTCAAGCACTTTTAATATGGATTGAATTTAGACCAAATATTATGATTGGCACTGGTGGATATGCAAGTCTTCCTATATTAATTGTTGGTTCAATTTTCAAAACAAAAATTGTGATCCAAGAACAAAATTATTTACCAGGGATCAGTAATAAAATACTTTCTCGCTTTGCAACAACTATATCTGTTGCCTTCGAAAACATGGAAAGGTTTTTTCCCCAAAAAAAAATTATTTTAACAGGTAATCCTGTTAGAAGTTCTTTGATTAAATCTAAATTGGAATTGGCAAAAAATAAAAAAAACAGTCTTTTAAGTAAGTTTAGTTTAAATATCCTTGTATTAGGAGGTAGTTTAGGCTCCGAAAAATTAAATGAAATTATCTCCAACAACATATTATTTTTTAAAAAAAACAAGATCAAGGTGATATGGCAATGTGGTAAAAATTATTACGAAAGATACAAGGCATTTGAAAATAAGTTTGTTAAAATATTCCCCTTTTTGGAACAAATTGATAGGTTCTATAATGAGTGTGATATTGTCATTTCTAGAGCTGGTGCTTTAACAATTTCTGAACTTTGTATAGTTGGAAAACCATCGATTTTAGTCCCCTCTCCAAATGTTTCGGAAAACCATCAGTTTCATAATGCAAAATATCTTGTAGATAGAAAAGCTGCTATCATGATTGAAGAAAAAAAAATTAATATCGAGTTTTTAATGCATCTTCAAAAACTTCTCGAATCTAAGGAAATTAGGAGACAACTTTCAAAAGCTATTTATAAACTCGCTAGACCTAATGCAACTAAAGAAATAGTGTTACAAATAAATAATATTTTGTCAAATGGATAAAGGAGACACTTATTATTTTATTGGAATAGGAGGCATTGGGATGTCATCAATCGCTAAATATTTAATCACTAATAATTTTATAGTTGGGGGATATGATTTAACAAAAACCGAAATAACAAAAAATCTAGAAAAAAGTGGAGTGAAAATTAATTATAACGAAGATTTAAAATGTGTACCTTCATTGTTTAAGAAAGAAGATGTAATTGTTATTTTTACTCCTGCAATTTCAAAAAAAAATAAACTACTAAATTTTTTTATAAATCAAGGAAATCCAATTTATAAAAGGGCAGAAATTTTAGGTTTTTTAACTAAAAATTTTGAAACAATTGCTATTGCTGGAACACATGGTAAAACTACAACAGCTGCAATAGTTACTCATCTTTTTTACAAAACAAGACAATCTTTTACAGCTTTTGTAGGAGGTGTTTTAAATGAATTTAACTCTAATATTGTAATTAATGGTAGTAAGTATGCGATAGTAGAAGCCGACGAATATGACAGATCCTTTTTAAATCTAAACCCAAGAATAGGACTTATCACTTCAATAGATTCTGATCACTTGGATGTTTATGGTAATTTTGAGGAAGTAAGAAAGTCCTTTAATAAATTCCTAAAAAAAATTACTAATAAAGTTTTAGTAAACAAGGATTTAGCATTAAATGGAATAACATATAGTTTAAATAAGAAAGCTGATTATTCAGCATCTAATATTAATTTTTCAAAAAAAGGTTATTTTTTTGATTTGAATACACCATCAAATACCTATAAATCAGTTTTTTTTAGTCAAATTGGGCTACATAACTTGTTAAATGCAATAGGAGCATTTGCAATCTCAAGTCAAGTTGGGATAAATGAAAAAGAATTATGTAAAGCACTTTCAACTTTTAAGGGTATAAAAAGAAGGTTTCAAGTCATCGTAAATTCTAAAAAACATATAGTAATTGACGATTATGCACATCATCCAAATGAAATAAATGCCGTCTGGAATGCATTAGAAGATCTTTTCCCGTATGAAAAAAAATGTGTAATATTTCAACCTCATCTATATTCAAGGACAAGAGATTTTATGAACGAGTTTGCAGAATCTTTAAGTCAATTCAATCGAGTCATATTATTACCAATTTATCCTGCAAGAGAAACACCTATTGAAGGAATCGAATCTTCTATGTTGCAGAGAAAAATTAAATCAAAAAATGTAGTTGAATTAGTTACAAAGAAAAAATTGCTTTCAGTTATAAATAACTCGCCAGAAAAAGTAAAAGTTATTTTAGGTGCCGGTGATATCGGTATTGAAATTGAACAAATAAAGAAAAAATTAAAATGATTATGAGATATAGTATGATTTATTTTTTTTCAATTTTAATAATATTTGTTTTTCTTGTATTTTTTTCCCAAAAAAGAAATTCCAAAAAAGAAATTCTTAGAGTAAATATAAATTTCAAGGATGAAAAGTCTAAGTTTTTAGACTCACAAATGGTTAATAAATTGTTAATACAAAGGGAGGACACCACGTTTTACTTAAAAGAATCTATGGTAGATTTGAAAGAACTTGAAGATGTACTTTTATCTAATCCAATGATAGCCGAAGCTAATTTATTTAAGACTCCACAAGGTATTTTAAATGTCAAATTAGAGGAAAGAAATCCCATCATTAGAATAGTTAATAATGATAAAGAATTTTATATTGATAATTCTGGACACAAAGTACCTTTATCTAAAAAGTATTCCGCTAGAGTACCTGTTTTTTATGGTCAACCAGATGAAAATTTAATGGATTTAGTAAAATTTATAAAATTAATTAGAAAAGATTCACTAGTTAAAGTTGAGATGATAGATTTAAAAAGTTCAAACAATGGTTATATTCTCGGCCTTCGTTCTTTCCCATTTAAAGTTATATGGGGAAAAAATACGAAATACGAACAAAAGGTAAAAAAACTTAAATACTTATATAGTTTTTTAGAAACTAATGATTTTTTGAAAATAGACAAAGTTAATTTAACATTTGATAAACAAATAGTTTTAGATTATGAGCAAAATGGAAAATAAAAAATTTGCTGTTGGTTTAGATATTGGAACAACAAAAATTGTTGCGATGGTAGGTCAAAAAAACAAATTTAATAAGGTTGAAATTATAGGAATTGGAAAATCTAAGAGTCTTGGTGTTCATAGAGGAGTAGTTAATAATATAACACAAACAATTCAATCAATTCAAGAGGCAGTAAGTGAAGCAGAATTAAAATCCTCAGCTGAAATTAAAAATGTAGTTGTTGGGATTGCTGGTCAACACATAAGAAGCATTCAGCACAGCGATTATATAACAAGAAAAAACCCAGAAGAAGTCATAGACGAAAATGATGTAGAAAAATTAATTAATCAAGTCTACAAACTTGTTATGCTTCCAGGTGAAGAGATAATCCATGTTTTACCTCAAGAATTCAAGGTAGACGGACAGGCAGAAATTAAGGAACCAATTGGAATGTATGGAGGCCGTTTGGAGGCAAATTTTCATGTCGTTGTTGGACAAGTTTCTTCAATAAAAAATATAGGAAGATGTATAAAAAGTGCTGATTTAAAAATGGAAAGAATTACTTTGGAACCAATCGCTTCGTCAGATGCAGTTTTAAGTGAAGAAGAAAAAGAAGCAGGAGTTGCCTTAGTTGATATAGGAGGAGGAACTACTGATCTTGCAATTTTTAAAGATGGAATAATAAGACACACATCTGTAATTCCTTTTGGGGGAAATGTTATAACTGACGATATAAAAGAAGGTTGTTCAATAATCCAAAAACAAGCTGAGTTATTAAAAATTAAATTTGGCTCAGCTTGGCCAGGAGAAAATAAAGAAACGGAAATTGTTTCAATACCAGGACTACGAGGTCATGAACCAAAAGAGATTTCCTTGAAAACACTTTCTAAGATTATAAATGCAAGGATTGTTGAAATAGTTGAACAGTTGTTTTTAGAAATCAAAAACTATGGTCATGACGAACAAAAGAAAAAACTAATTGCTGGAATTGTAATTACCGGTGGCGGAAGTCAACTAAAACATTTAAAGCAGTTAGTAGAGTACATAACTGGAATGGATACAAGAATAGGTTATCCAAATGAACATCTGGCAGGAGATTCTGTAGATAATCAAACAAGCCCTGTTTTTTCTACAGCGGTTGGACTTTTAATGACGGCACTTAATCAAAACCTTGACACTAATCAACTAGTTGTGGAGAATGATTCCTTAGAAGATAATCAAGAAAAATCTATTAAAGATATATCTAATCCTGAGAATGTAAAAAGGACTACTATTTTTGAGAGATGGACTGAAAAGTTTAAGGAGTTTCTTGACAAAGCATAAGCTCATAAATATGAAAGAATTTAAAGAAAATATGGTTGAAGGATTTAATTTTGATTTACCAAAAAACAGGAGTAATGTGATTAAAGTTATTGGAGTTGGTGGAGGTGGAGGAAATGCAATAAATTACATGTTTAGACAAGGAATTTCAGGTGTAGATTTTGTTGTCTGTAATACTGATTCTCAGGCTTTAGAAAAAAGCCCAGTACCAATTAAAATTCAGCTAGGAGTTTCTCTAACTGAAGGACTTGGGGCAGGGGCAAACCCTGAAATTGGTAGCTTAGCTGCTAAAGAAAGTGAGGAAGAAATCAAAGTACTTTTAAGTAATCAAACTAAAATGGTCTTCATTACTGCTGGAATGGGAGGAGGAACCGGCACTGGTGCAGCTCCTATAATTGCTCAGATGTCAAAACAACTTGATATTTTGACTGTAGGTATTGTGACCATCCCATTTCAGTTTGAAGGGAGAATGAGGTCTGAACAAGCTCAAATTGGAATAGAGATTCTAAGAGATAATGTTGATTCTTTGATAGTTATTAATAACAATAAATTGAGACAAGTTTATGGTAATTTAGGCTTTAAGGCAGGTTTTGCAAAAGCTGACGAGGTACTAGCAACTGCTGCAAGAGGAATAGCCGAAGTAATTACTCATCATTACAGACAGAATATTGATTTGAAGGATGCCAAAACAGTTTTAAGTAACAGTGGAACAGCTATAATGGGTTCAGCAGTTGCTGAGGGATCTAATAGGGCTGAGGAGTCTGTGGTAAAAGCATTAGATTCCCCTCTGCTAAATGACAATAAGATTGGAGGTTGTAAAAATGTTTTATTATTAATAGTATCTGGAGAAGATGAAATAACTATAGATGAAATTGGAGAAATAAATGATCTTATACAATCGCAGGCTGGGAATAATACCAATATTATCATGGGTATTGGTGAAGACAAAAATCTTAAACAAGGGATTTCAGTAACTATCATTGCAACCGGATTCAATTCTGACCAACAACATGAAATTGGAAATATTGAAGCCAAAAAGATAATTCACACTCTTGAAGAGGAACAGTCATTTGTTCAGGATTTAAATGTTAAAAAAGACTCATTTGAAAGTCAAAAACATAAGTATTCCAAAATCACACCTTATAATGATGAAAAAAGTTTTGAAAGTCAAGATGATTCTTTTAATCAAGAATTAATACAAACAAATCAAAACATAAAAGATATCGAAACGATATCAACTCAGGTTTGTTTCAATTCGGATAAAATAGATAACGAAAATGAAAATAATTACGATAATGAAGAAGATGTTGATAAAACAGAAATTTTTGATTTCCAGGAGATAAATGATTTTGATTCATCTCAAATTGAATTTGATTTTAATGATTCAAAAAAAATAGAAGCAAATAGTCCTAAATCTATGGACATTAAAACGCCAAACACTCCAGAAGTAGGCAATAAAAACATCGATAAAAATTTTGAAATGGAAATGACAGATGGAGAATCTGAAATGGAAATGACTGGTGGAGAATCTGAAGTGGAAATGACTGGTGGAGAATCTGAAGTGGAAATGACTGGTAGAGAATCTGAAATAGAAATGACTGGTGGAGAATCTGAAATAGAAATGACCGGTGGAGAATCTGAAATAGAAATGACTGGTGGAGGATCTGAAATGGAAATGACTGGCGAGGAATTTGAACTGGAAAAAAGTGTTGAAGATGATTTAAATATAAAAATTAAGAATATCAATGATGATGGCTCATCAAATGGAGAAAATATTGAGGTTGAAATTAAAAATGAAACTCCATTTGATAACTCAATTGAGGAAACAATTAAAAATTCGAATAGTTCCTCTAAAGAAGAACTTAAAAAGTTTAATTATTCATTTCAAAATAGCATAAAAAGAATAAATGAGATGGATAAGCAGCCTGCCTACAAAAGGCTTGGATATAATATTGATCAAAATATTGAAAATGATAAAAAATCTCCATTAACTTTGGATAAAGATAAAAATGATGAAGTTCAATTAAGGTCAAATAATTCATTTTTGCACGATAATGTTGATTAAATTGATTTCAAATGTTACTAATTGAAAAAATTAATATTGAATTAAAACAGGCCATGCTAATTAAAGATAAATTAAGATTAGAATCTTTAAGAGCTATCAAGACTTCATTAACTCTTCATCAAAGCTCCATTTCTTCAAATAATTCTGTTACTAAGGAAGATGAAATAAAAATTCTTCAAAAGCTTGTTAAGCAGAGAAGAGAAAGCACAAAAATTTATATTGATCAAAATCGACCTGATCTAGCGCAAATAGAAGAAGCTCAAGCAGATTTCATATCTACCTTTTTGCCTGAACAATTAACAAATCAAGAAATAGAAGCTATAGTTTCAAAAGTAATTAAAGAATCAAAATCAATCGGACTAAAGGATATGGGCAAAGTTATTGGGATAGTTGTTAAGATGATTGAGGGTAGAGCCGATGGCAAAACAGTATCCAATATTGTAAAACAAAAACTCTCAGATTAAATTAAAGCATATATTTTAATAAATTATATTTTTGTTTAAGGCCCAGTAGTTCAACTGGATAGAATATCAGATTTCGGCTCTGAGGGTTGGGGGTTCGAATCCTCCCTGGGTCACTTTGTTCAATTCGAACCCCATATTTATTATTACAAAATTAGATGTCAATATTTATAAAGTTCTAATTCATAATTAATAACAATCTATGTGTGATATTCAATTAATGTAAATCATTTTGAGAAATATTTCAAATATTGTATATTTACGATAGTTTCGAGTATGATAATCATTTCCAAAACGAAACTATGTTTGTTAACAAATTTTAAAATATGAAATTACATAAAATACTCATCGCAATTGTACTCCTATTTAGTGCAGGAGTCTTCGCACAAAATGCTTCTAATCCTTGGAAAATTAGTCTTGGTTTAACTATGCCGTCTATTTCAGATGATATCGTTACAAGAGGATCATCAATTTCTTCCAACGATTTAAGTGGTTCTTTAGGAGCACCTTCATTGATGCTTTACAGGAGAATAGTTGGAGGGTTGTCATTAGGTGGACAATTATCCCTTGGAAAAATAAAAAATGATGCCGCTGGAGGTCAAGACTTTGATTTTTATAGTACTCATGTAGGTCTAAAATATGGATTTTCAACAGATAATTCTTTTAGTCCTTATCTCAAAGCCGGAGTTTACGGAACTACATCTTTGAAAGATGGAACTGATAGTTTTTCAAAATTTACAGACTATTCAAATTTTGGTGCTGTAGGGTTTGATTTAGCCTTAGGAGAAAAATTTGGTGCTTTTGCTGAATTTCAATTTGCAAAAATAAATGAAAATCCAGAAGTTAGTTATAGTTTGGTTTCTCTTGGTGTTAGCTATGGATTTGGAAGTGGTGATAGTGATAAAGATGGTGTTAGTGACAAAAAAGACAAATGTCCTGATGTACCTGGTTTGAAAGAATTTGAAGGTTGTCCAGATACAGATGGAGACGGAATTCAAGACGGAGAAGATGATTGTCCTGAAGAGGCAGGTCCAGCTGAAAATAACGGATGTCCTGACACTGACGGAGATGGTGTTCTAGATAAAGACGACGAATGTCCTGATGTTGCAGGGGATTTAAATGGTTGTCCGGATTCCGATGGTGATGGAGTAGCTGACAAAGATGACGAATGTCCTGATCAAGCTGGTGAAACCGATAACAGTGGTTGCCCTTGGCCTGATTCAGATGGCGATGGAGTAGCTGACAAGGATGATGAATGTCCTAATGAAGCTGGAGAGAGTGATAATGGTTGTCCGAAAGTGGATAATGAAGTCTTAAACGCTTTGAATACAGCAGGAATTAATATTTTATTCCCTGCTGACGGATTTAAGTTAATGGGATCAAAAGTTATGAACGCAGTTGAACAAGTAAAAGTTATACTGATGGAAAATCCTAAAGGTGTTGTTCTGATACAAGGACACGCATCAGAAGATGGTGGTTCTAACTATAATATGACACTCTCGAGAAAAAGAGCTGAAGCTGTTAAGGCCAAGTTAGTTGAGTTAGGTATTGATTCTTCTCGGCTTGAAGTTGAAGCATTTGGTGAGACAAAACCAAAAGGAGATAATACTACTTCTGTAGGTCGTGCTAATAGTAGGAGAGTTGAATTTACTGCTAAGTAACTTAATTGTTTAATTATAAATTAATAAAGGCTAGGAATAGATTCCTGGCCTTTATTAATTTATACAGTTATCAATTTAAAATTTTAACTTCATACCTTTTTAAGATTTATTTCAATAGTTTGTAGTTTTGAGATATGGACAAAGAGAAAGTTGTTTTAGTTGATAAAAAGGATGTTCAATTAGGGCTCATGCCCAAATTGGAGGCTCACAGAAAGGGTGTTTTGCATAGAGCATTTTCAATTTTCATTTTTAATTCATCTAGAATGCTACTTATGCAAAAAAGATCTAGTCAAAAGTATCATTCTCCAGGATTATGGACTAACACATGCTGTAGTCATCAAAGAGATGGAGAAAGAACAATAGATGCTGCTAAAAGACGTCTTAATGAAGAAATGGGTATGAATGTCGATTTAAAGGAAACATTCAGCTTTATATATAAGGCTAACCTAAAAAATGGACTAATTGAACATGAGTTTGATCATGTTTTAGTAGGATTTACTGATATCAGCCCAAATATCAACATTAATGAAGTTGAGGATTGGAAATGGGTTAAATTACCTTTTTTGGAAAAAGACTTAGACAAAAATCCAGATATTTATACTGAGTGGTTTAAAATTATCTTTAATAGAGTTAAGGGTCATATTGAAACCTTAAATTGACTCTTTTCTGGAATCGAATTCTAAATGAAACTTTCTAGCTTCTTTTTAAGTTTTTTTCCATAAAAAGAATACTTAATTTCGTTATTTAATTTGGAATATAGACTATCTAAATATTTTTTTGATATGTTATTTAGCTCATAGAGTCCTATGTATGCAGATATTTCTTTATCTGAATTATTCATAGCAAAATTTAAAGAAAAAAGTGCTTTTTTTCGGTTTATCAAACTATTCTTTTTTTCAAATAACTCATCCCTTTTTTTAGAATCGAATTCACCTTTTTTCTCTAAATAATCTTTGACTAATTCTATATTCTGATTGTTAAATTTCCTCATAACCATCAAATATTCATCCCAAAGTATTTGATTTTCTGACCCCTCAACTTTCGCACTACTTAAAAATGTATTTAATCTTGTATTAATTTTTATGTCGCCTTTTTCTGCAAAAAATGGAATCTTTTGTATAACAGTGTCAGTCTCATCTTTTTTTAACGCTAGATAGTAAAACTGTGCTTCACCCAAGCTGTCATTGAATTCAAAATTTTCCAAACCTTCAACTTTTAATGAGTCAATATTAACTAGTATTGTGTCGTTAGTATATTTTTGCAAATACAATTTACCTTTCCTCAATCCTTTTACACTACCAGAAACAGTAAAGTTTTTGCCTATATCATTTGAACAACTAAAAAAAGTTAGAATTAATAAACATTTTATATATCCCCTCATAATTATATATTTAGCCAATAAGTTAATTTAAAAGTTAAACTTCGAACTCTTGGTACTAAATTATCATAAGTAAAGTAATTATCATTGTAAACTAAGTATAAATCCGATAAAGGGGCAAACCTCCACTGTAACCTAGAATTTATCCCAAGGTTATCAGATTTTGAACTATATTGAACAAAAGTGTTCCAAAAAAGTTTTTTATTAAATGTATACTCTAATTTTGGTCCTATTAAAAATAATTTACCGTAAGTATATATAGAGGGAAAATATATGTCATCGTATCTGAGTTTAATACTTCCGCTAAATTTAGGTTGTATACGATAGGAAAGCTCAGTATTAAATGAAACTCTGTTACCACTGTAAAATTGACCTATAGTTGTTTGAAAATTAAAATAATAATTTTTCGTGTAATTTGAACTGAACTGCATCTCGAAGTCATTGTAGAAAAAGCCATTATTTGAAGGAAGAGGAATACTGTTTTCACCACCAACAGGATCAAAATCATCTAATAAAAATGTATATCGTCTATTATAAGTTAATTCAAATTTTGATTGATTGGTAAACGAAATCACGCCTTGAGTTTCATGATTTCTATCAGTAATTAAATTTGATAAATTTGGGGTATCTACGAAATAAAGTTGTTGACTCAACTCAATTGATCTTATTCTTTTTGAATCAATCCAAAGACGATGGCCATATTTAATAAAATGAGATTTTATGCCAGTTCTCCTTATAAAACCAAGATCTGAGTTAAACTCATCACTAATTTGTCTACTGCTTAAAAATAAATTATTCTTTCTTGAATTATAATTTAACCATAGACCGTTAGAAAAATTATTTTTAACATTTTTTGATTCATATGACTTATGATACCAAATTTTACCAACCCATTTACTGTCTTTGGATTGTAAATTATAGTCAATTCCTAAAACGCGATTGAATTTTGCTTGATCATTTTCAATTTCATCTTCCTCTAATTTCTCTCGATTAATAAATATAAGACCTAAGAATGATCTAGAAAACATTTTCTGTTGTAACGCAATTACAGAGTTGTTGTTTGAAGAGATTTCATTTTCAGGGTCACTATCAGTGATCATATTCAAAAATCCAAGTCTAAGGTTCTTATTTATTTTGCCACTTAATCTTGCACCTACTATTATTTTATTCTGAATAGTATTTCCATCCAAGTCTTTTGCAACTCCAATTCTTCTTGAAAAAAAAGGTTGTGCTGAATAGCTATTCCCAAAACTTGAAAAAAGGTCACTGTTTTGAAGAAAAAATTGTCTTTTCTCTGGAAGACGGACCTCAAATCGAGTTAAATTAATAATCTGGTCATCAACCTCTACTTGAGAAAAATCCGGATTATAGGTAAGATCTAGAACCATTCCACTTCCTATGCTTAATTTTGCATCACCCCCAAGGCCGAAAGAGGAAATTCCTTTTTGATCTTCAAAGTTATTTCCAGTCAATCCACTGGTATAAGGAATTAAAAAAATTGGTGTTTTTGATTTTCCAAGCGGTTTTTCAAAATTAAGATTTCCCATGAAGGCAAGACTTGCTCGACTTAAGTTTCTTGGTATTTTCGCCCAACTAGAAACTACATTTTTTCCAATGTCAGTCTTGTAAATATTTATTCTCCATTTTGCTGATTTATCATCATACCTTAGACTTGAAAGTGGAATCTTTAATTCGGCTGTTAAAATATTTTTATTTGTCGATACTTCACCTTCCCATTTTACATCCCAGGAAAAACTGAAATCTCTACCTCTATTTGAACTGTTTCCCCCATTTGAAATTAGACCTTCTCTTCTTACACCCTCAGCCGAAATACCAAAAAGAAATGCATTGGTAGCATCATTAAATGTATCCAGCACGAGAGTCATTGAATCATTATTTCTTGAGCTCCAATCTCTCTTAAGAGATGAAACAACGTATTTATTATCTTGAAAATCTGATACAATCAGAACATATAAATTTTCATTATTATATAAAATTTTAAAATTTGTTTGATCTGGAGCTTTAATTGAATCAAGGGGGAAATACTGCCAAAATTCAGAATTGAATTTTGCTTTATCCCATTCAGATTCGTCAGCTATACCGTCAACATTTATGTCAGAATCAATAAAGATTGCGTTTGCAGTTTGTCCTATAGTGAATTCTATAAACAGTAATGCAAAAAGAAGAAAAACCCTTTTAATTTTTTTGATTTTTGCTTGCAAATATAGTGATATTAATTGTTAATAAATTAACTTTAAATACGTATAGATAAGCATATTTTTAAAAGTTGTATTATGAAGAAAGAGTTTTTTGAAAAAATAAAATTATTAAATAATTTTTCCTTTTTAGTTATTTTGATTTTTGTGTTCTTTATTTCATTTGGAATCTCAAAAACTAGATTTTTAACTAACGGTAAAGAATCAAATTATCATATATATCCTATTTCAATACCAAAAAAAGTTTCATTTGCTGGTGAAGAAATTACCCTAGCTGAAGATGATTTGATCGAAAGAATGGATAAAGAATTCCTTGTAAATACTTACTGGCAGTCCAATACTATTCTCTTGATTAAACGGGCTAATAAATATTTTCCTCAAATTGAAAAAATTCTTATCGACGAAGGAGTTCCTACTGATTTTAAGTATTTAGCATTAATAGAAAGTGGTTTGGAAAATGTAACTTCTCCAAGTGGGGCGAAGGGGTTTTGGCAAATTATGAAGACTACTGGAAAAGAATATGGACTAGAGATAAATAGTAATGTTGATGAAAGGTATAATCTAAATCTATCTACAAGATTAGCAAGTAAATATTTAAAGAAAGCTAGAGATAAATTTGGTTCATGGACACTTGCTGCAGCGGCCTACAATAGAGGAATGAGTGGAGTACAAAATAAAATAGCAAATCAAAATCAAACGACTTACGAAAATATTTTATTTGGGGATGAAACAAAAAGATATGTATTTAGAATCATAGCATTAAAAAATATTGTTGAATCTCCTGAAAGTTTTGGTTTCTATGTAGACGAAGGGCAGATGTATAAACCAATAGAATACAAAAAAATAAAAATTGATAAGCCAATAAATAATATATCTGATTTTTCAAAAGATTATGGATTAAATTATAAAAATTTTAAAATTCATAATCCATGGCTTTTAGAGAACCATTTAAACAACAAATCCAGGAAGGTTTACACAATATCAATACCTTCAGATAAGATTTAAATTTTTTTAATTTGAGTTTTTAATAATCTAATTTGTTCTCTAAGCATGTTATGCTTGTCAGATTTTTTAGCTTCACCAATTAGAATTGTTGCTTCTCTTTTTCTTCTCTTTTGAATTAAAATCCCTGCAAGACTTAATTTTGCCATAGCGAGGTCTGTACTCATTGACAACCCAAACGATAAGGCTTTACGAAATGATTTTTCGGCTAAAGTCAGATTTTTTTGCGATTCTATTATTCCATAGAGATAGTGATAATAACCTATTTGTTTTTTGATTAGTGTTCTATCAGGGTTTTTAATCCTATTTAACCATTTTTTAGTTCCACTAAAATCTTGTTTTCTTAATCTTAAAAATGCAAAAAAAATATATTCGTTTTTAAAATATGTAAGAATAAAGAATAAGGATAAAAACAAATAAAAAATACCATTACCAATAAAATCCTCGTAAAATTGATAAAAGCTCCACCCCATTAGAAGCAATGAAAATAATATTTTAAAAATTTTTGGAATCATATTTCTTCTAAAATTAATAAAAGAATTTTAATTAATTTAATCTTATTGTCCAAACTAAAAGTTATTGTATATTTGGAAGATTTTAAATCTCCTTAACCTTTAATATAAATGAAAAGGACCTATCAACCATCTAAAAGAAAAAGAAAAAACAAACACGGTTTTAGGGAAAGAATGTCTACAGCAAACGGAAGAAAGGTTATTTCCAGTCGAAGAGCTAAAGGAAGAAAAAAATTATCCGTTTCATCCGAACCTAGCCATAAAAAGTGAAAAATTTTAATTTAAATTATAGAGGTGTTGCTTTGTTATAAGTTGCACCTTTTTTATTTTTATAAGTACATATGCCTAAGAGAAAAGATTTAAAAAAAATTCTTATTATAGGTTCAGGACCAATAATAATTGGGCAAGCTTGTGAGTTTGATTATTCTGGGAGTCAAGCCTTACGTTCACTTCGCGAAGATGGAATAGAAACTTATTTAATTAATTCGAACCCCGCAACAATTATGACTGACCCTACTATGGCAGATCATATCTATTTAAAACCTTTAAATACTAAATCAATAATTGAAATTCTGTCAGAAAATAATATTGACGCTGTCCTTCCGACAATGGGTGGCCAAACTGCTTTAAATTTATGCATAGAGGCAGATGAAAAGGGAATTTGGGACGATTTCAATGTTGAAATAATTGGAGTTGATATTGAAGCTATTAATATTACTGAGGATAGACAAAGATTTAAGGAATTATTAAAAAAAATTGACATTCCAGTTGCACCAGCCGAAACAGCAAATTCTTTTCTAAAGGGTAAAGAAATTGCTCAGAATTTTGGATTTCCTTTAGTAATTAGACCTTCTTTTACTTTAGGGGGGACAGGTGCTTCATTTGTTCATAATTCAGAAAATTTTGAAGAGTTACTTACAAGGGGTCTAGAAGCATCTCCAATTCATGAGGTATTAATCGATAAGGCACTGTTGGGATGGAAAGAGTACGAATTAGAATTGTTAAGGGATAAAAATGACAATGTCGTAATAATTTGTTCTATTGAAAATATGGATCCAATGGGAATTCATACAGGTGACTCTATCACTGTTGCACCAACGATGACTTTATCTGATGAAACGTTTCAGAGGATGAGAGATATGGCAATTAAGATGATGAGGAATATAGGTGACTTTGCTGGAGGCTGCAATGTTCAATTTGCCGTTAGTCCAGACGAAAAAGAAGAAATTATTGCGATAGAAATAAATCCAAGAGTTTCTAGATCTTCTGCATTAGCATCGAAGGCGTCAGGATATCCCATAGCTAAAATTGCTGCAAAACTATCTATAGGTTATACCTTGGATGAAGTTGACAATCAAATTACAAAATCTACATCTGCTTTGTTTGAGCCATCAGTTGATTATGTAATTGTTAAGATACCACGTTGGAATTTTGACAAATTTGAAGGCTCAGATAGAATTCTTGGATTGCAAATGAAATCAGTAGGTGAAGTTATGGGTATTGGACGCTCTTTTCAGGAGGCCCTTCACAAGGCAACTCAATCTCTAGAAATAAAAAGAAACGGTCTTGGTGCAGATGGTAAGGGGTATAAAGATTATAATACAATAATTGATAAACTTACTAACGCAAGTTGGGACAGAGTTTTTGTTATTTATGACGCAATTCAGTCGGGGATTTCATTGTCAAAAATTCACGAAATAACAAAAATTGATATGTGGTTCCTAAAGCAATTTGAGGAATTATATGACTTAGAAGAAAAAATATCAAGCTACAACATAAAAGATCTTGATAAAGATCTGCTTCTTGAGGCTAAGCAAAAAGGATTTGCTGATAGACAAATTGCATACATGCTTGGTTGTGTTGAAAGTGAAGTTTATAAATTAAGAAATGAATTCAAAATAAATAGAGTTTACAAATTGGTAGATACTTGTGCTGCCGAATTTCAGGCCAAAACACCTTATTATTATTCAACTTTTGAGGCAGAAATGAAAATTCGTCAAAAAAAACCTTTTGTTGACAACGAAAGTAAGGTTTCAAGCAATAAGAAAATTATTGTTTTAGGTTCTGGACCCAACAGAATTGGGCAAGGCATTGAATTTGATTATTGCTGTGTTCACGGAGTTTTAGCCGCTTCAGAATGTGGTTATGAAACTATTATGATAAATTGTAATCCGGAGACAGTATCAACAGATTTTGACATTGCAGATAAATTATATTTTGAGCCTGTTTTTTGGGAACACATTTATGACATTATTGAGCATGAGAAACCAGAGGGAGTGATAGTTCAATTGGGAGGTCAAACTGCACTCAAACTAGCAGAGAAACTTGACCGGTATGGAATCAAAATAATAGGTACCAGTTTTAAATCTTTAGATTTAGCCGAAGATAGAGGTAGCTTCTCTAATCTATTAAAAAAAAATAAGATACCCTATCCTGACTTTGGTGTAGCTGAAAATGCTGAACAAGCTATTCAACTTTCTAAAAAATTAAATTTTCCAATACTCGTAAGACCTTCCTACGTTCTTGGTGGACAAGGGATGAAGATTGTTATTAATAAAGATGAGTTAGAAGCTCATGTAGTGGATCTTCTAAGAAAGATACCAAATAACAAGTTGTTGCTAGACCATTACTTAGATGGTGCAATTGAAGCTGAAGCAGATGCTATTTCAGACGGTGAATCTGTATATATAATCGGTATCATGGAGCATATTGAACCATGTGGTATTCATTCTGGTGATTCAAATTCTACCCTTCCAGTTTTTAATATTGGTGAATACGTGCTCCAGCAAATAAAAGATCACACATTAAAAATTGCAAAAGCTTTAAAGACAATTGGTTTAATAAATATTCAGTTTGCAATTAAAGATGAAAAAGTATATGTTATTGAAGCCAACCCAAGAGCTTCACGTACAGTTCCATTTATTGCCAAAGCTTATAACGAACCTTATGTTAATTACGCTACCAAAGTAATGCTAAGGAAAAACAAACTAAAAGATTTTGAATTTAAGCCCAAATTAGAGGGCTACGCTATAAAACAACCTGTTTTTTCATTTAATAAATTTCCAAACGTTAATAAACAACTTGGTCCTGAAATGAAAAGTACTGGAGAGAGTATTCTTTTTATAAATAATCTAAAAGACGACGATTTTTATAACTTGTATTCTAGAAGGAAAATGTACTTAACTAAATAATTATAACTTGATAAAAGAAAGAAATAAAAATATACTAATAGCAAGTATCATTATTTTGGCAGTTCTGTCAAGAATAGTCCCTCACCCGCCAAATTTTGCTCCAATAACTGGGATTGCTCTTTTTTCTTCAAAAAAAATTAAAAACAAATTATTTGGAGTTATACTCCCAATTATACCGTTGTTTATTTCAGATTTATTTATTGGATTAAGTTTTATAAATATTTTCGTCTATCTATCATTTATTATAATTTATTTTTTAGGAACTATAGCGACGAAAATAGATGTAAAAACAGTTTTTTTGTCATCGGTCATTTTTTTTATTTTAACCAATCTTGGAGTTTGGTATTTAGGCTATCCTAAAAATATTGAAGGATTAATAACATGTTTTACATTAGCGATACCTTTCTTTATAAATACCATTTTGGGTGATTTATTTTACTCTTTCATTCTTTTTAGATCCTATAAAGCTGTTGAGAAATTAAAATTTATTTCTGCATAATTTATTTAAATTATATATAAATTTAAATATTGGTTTTTCTAAAATTTAGAAGATTAAAAGGGAAATTGGATTTAAAGACAATGCTGTTCCCGCAACTGTAAGCTAATACCTATTTAGGTTTTTTCTATAAACTCAATGCCACTGATTTTTTTGGGAAGGCGAATAGAAAAAAGCAAGCCAGGAGACCTGCCAGTAAAGATTGTATGATTTTTTCGGGACTAAAAAATCTACATACTAATTTATTACATATATGAAAGCAAAAGTGAAAATCGTACTCTTGTGTGTCTTTTATATTACCAATAACCTAAAAGCCCAAGATTTGAATATAAAAAAGGATTCATTAGACACAAAAACATTTTATTTAGATGAAATAACATTAATTGAAAGTCAAATTCCAATAAAAAGAAGAGAATCTGGAAGGAGTATTATTAAAATTGATAGCACAGATTTAAAAAAATTTCGTGGAAGAAATATTTCTGAACTGTTGTCAACCAAAGCTGGAATAATCACTTTAGGGAATGCGTCAATTACTGGTCAAAACTTAAGATATGCAATCAGAGGTAGTAATAACAATCAGGTTCTTATTTTAATTGATGGGGTTAGAATATCAGACCCTTCCCGAATTGATAATGATTTTGATATAAATTTTTTGAATATAAATCAAATTGAGTCTATCGAGATTCTAAAAGGTGCTTCAAGTTCATTATATGGGAGTTCTGCTTCAGCAGGTGTTATTAATATTACAACAAAAAAAAGTAACAAAAGTGAGTCCTTAAGTATTGATTTATTTACTGGGACAGAAAATGATACAAAAAGAAAATTAGACGACCTGACTTACTTTTCTTCAAATTTGGGTTTTACTAAAGATTTAAGTTTTTTAAAGTTAGGATTTAATTTATCAACTCTAAATACCAACGGGATGAGTGCTATATCAAATGGTTTAGAGATTGATAATTTTTCTAAATATAATTTTAATCTCAATTTATCTAGTAAAGATGGGCCTATTGAATGGTATGTTATTTTAAACAAATCTCAAATTAAAAATGGTTATGACAATTCCTTCCCAATTGAAGATGCAAATTTTATTGGACTAAGTTTTTTAGAGTCACTCAGTTCAAGATTTAAATACCAATACCGTAAGGGTGAAATTTCTCTTACGGTTGGCTACCAAAACACTAGTCGAGAATACAGAGATAATTATCCGTTGACATTCGAATCAATAAATAAAAGCGCAGAAATTATTAACAAATTCAAAATTTCAGATAAAATTTATTCAGTTCAGGGGATACTTTTTCAAAATTCTGGTTATGATGGTGTTCCAAATATTAGTCAGGTAGGGTTATATTCAAATATTGTTTATTTGAGTGGTAAAAATTTAAATTTCAGTTTAGGAGGACGAATTAATAATCACCACACATATGGTAACTTCTTCACATACAGTTTAAATCCTTCCTATAATATTGATTTTAAAGAATTAGAAAACATTAAAATATTTGCAACTTTAAACTCAGCATTCATTGCGCCAAGCTTGTATCAACTTTATGATCCTTATTCAGGGAATAGGGATTTACAGCCAGAGGAAAGTATTTCAAAGGAAATTGGAATTGAAATGGCTAACCAAAAAAAAAATCTATCGATAGTTTTTTTTGAAAGAGGAGAAAATCCGAAGATTATTTATGAATATGACTTTTCAACTTTTACAGGAGGATATACAAACTCTCCGTCAGATTTAATTTTTAGGGGTGTTGAAATTGATTATTCAAATAAAATTTTAAAAAAAACAGATTTTAATTTCAATTATACCTTCAATGAACTTAAAAGAGGAACTTTACAAAGACTTCCAAAACACTCTTTTAATGAATCAATTACATATAATCTTAAAAAAAAACAAGCAATTATCTTTTATCTACAGGTATAGAGGCAAAAGAGAAGCTTTAGGAGGTGCGGAAGTACTTAATTCATATGGTCTAATGGACTTGAGGTACTCATTTACTAAAAAAAAAAATAAATTTTAATTTTTGGATTAATAATATATTCAACAAAGAATATGTGGAAATATTAAATTATTCTAGTAAAGGAAGAAATTTACGATTCGGAGTTAGTTATGAATTTTAGAATCTTCCAATAATTTAAGATTTATTTTATCAATAAACATAAGCTGATTTCTATCAATACCAGGTTCAAATATAGGTGTTAAAGACTCTTTTATATCAACTTTTTTGTTACTGCTGCCAGAAATATGATTCAATGCTAAAGATAAGAGTGGCTCGGTTTTATCGCCTATAATGCCCAAATTTGAAGCCTTTTCTCTGTATTCTATGTCGGGCTCTAAGCCATAATTATAATCCGCGAAGTTTTCACTATTAGCAATTTTTAAAACGATTGGTTGCATCGCATATTTATGCTTTGGATTTTTAATTTGTTGATCATTATCAGTGTAGTCATATAAAGTGATTGATCCTACATTTTTTCCAACTGTTTTTATTCCAATTTGTATTATGTTAATATGTGGTGTTAATCCATTTATAAGAAGTTCACTTGATGAGGCAGTTCTATTCGATGTCAAAACGTATAATCTATTTAGGCCAAGACTTGGAAGAGGATTCCCGTCGGGTGCTAGGTCAGTAAAGTAGTTGTCGAAATTTAAATCGTCTGAGGGGTCATCATTAGAGTTTCTGTCCTCAATAAATGCCATTATTTTTTCATTCCATATTTGTTTAGCAAAAATAGTTCCTGTGAATTGACCCGTTATCAAACTAGCTAAGTAGGTGCAGGTATTTACCGAACCACCTCCATTATATCTTAAATCTAAAACAAGCTCATCCAAATTTTGACTTTTTAAATAAACAAATAAATTAATTAATTCTTCATTAAAATCTCTATCTACTTCTCCATCACCGTCACTATCCACTGTTCCTAAAAACTTATTATACATAACATATCCTATCTTTTTTGAATCATGTTCAATTATAGAAGTTTTGTGCACTGGCAATTCTTGAAAGTTTTCTTCTTTATATAATGTTACACTTTTATCCCTTGGAGTAACTAAATCGTTCTCAGGATCATAATCTACAAGTTGAATGCTATAACCTGATTGTTGTCCATACAACAACGACATGTAGTTACTAAAGTTCAATTCATTGCCATTTACGCTATTAAAAATATCTCCACGTATTATCCCTTTGTTGAATGCATCTGACTCAGGTAATACATACGTCACTGCTCCAATAATACTCTCTCCATCGTCTCTTACGTAAAGTTGAAATTTCATGCCATTAGAGGCAGTTGATCCAGAAAGTTGATTTTCCAGAACTTCATAGTCTTCTTCTATCCAACTAAATCTATCATCTTGATGAAGTAAACCCTCAAAAAACTCCTTGCTATCATGCTGAGAATTTAAAAGTGCAATATATTCACTTTCCATTGTAGCTTTTGAATCTGCTAGATTAGAGACATCTGATTGCCAATAATAATATTGATTTAATCCTTTCCAAATAAAGTCGTTAATTTCTGTTGAAAGAGTTATTTCTGGTGGAGAATCGCTAGATTCTGAATCCACATCGGATACAACATTTATTTCATTGTCGTCAATATCACTCTTAGAACATTGTATCGATAGAAGAAAAAATAATGACAAGGAGATTAGACGTTTAATCGTAATTTTAAATTTTATCATATTACAAAGTTCCATACAAAAAAAATGCCAAATTTAAATTCCAACATAATTAAAGGGTGTAATCTTCTTTAGATCATTTTTAACTTCCAAACTTATATCAAGTGAATTTATAAATTCGTTAATTATAGTTTGGTTTATTTTTTTATTTTTTCTAGTTAGGTCTTTAAGTTTTTCATATGCACCCACGTATCCTTCTTTTCTTAACACAGTTTGTATTCCTTCAGCCACAACTGACCAATTTTCCTCCAGATCTTTGGATATTTTGTCTTTATTAATTAACAATTTCGATAATCCTTTGATTAACGATTTTAATGCTATAATAGTATGTGCAAAAGGTATTCCAATATTTCTTAGTGTTGTACTATCTGTCAAATCTCTTTGAAGTCTCGAAATTGGTAATTTTTGTGAAAGGTGAATTAATAAAGAATTAGCTAAACCCAGATTACCTTCAGCATTTTCAAAATCTATCGGATTTATCTTATGGGGCATAGCAGAAGATCCTACCTCATTTCTAACTATTTTTTGCTTAAAATAATCCATAGAAATATAATACCAAATATCTCTGCACATGTCGATTAAAATATTATTAATTCTTCTTAATGCGTCACACTGAGAAGAAAAATAATCATAGTGCTCAATTTGTGTTGTTGGAAAAGAATGTTTAAGTCCAAACTTAGTTTCTAAAAAGGTTGAACTAAATTTTCTCCAATTAATTTTTGGATAACTTACCACATGGGCATTGTAGTTTCCTGTTGCACCCCCAAACTTGGCAGCATGAGGTATTGAACTTAGAACTGTAATTTGATTTTCTAGCCTTTCAATAAAAACCATTATTTCTTTTCCCAATTTTGTGGGAGAGGCAGGCTGTCCGTGCGTTCTAGCAAGCATGGAGATGTTTTTTGATTTATTTGAAAGCTTTTTAAGATTTGACATCAGTTCATTAAGATTGGGTAAATATTTCTCTTTAATTGCATGTTTAATTGACAGAGGTATACTAGTATTGTTAATGTCCTGGGAGGTAAGGCCGAAATGAATAAACTCTTTGAATTTTGAAATTCCAATTAGATCGAATTTATCTTTTAAAAAATATTCTATTGCTTTGACATCATGATTAGTTTGAATTTCAATTTTTTTTACTTCTAAAGCATCCTCATCAGTAAACTTTTCATAAATCTTTTTTAAATATTTAATTTTCTTTATTGGAAAGGTTTCAAGTTGTGGTAGAGGGATTTCAACTAGAGATATAAAATATTCAATCTCAACTACCAACCTATAATATATCAAGGCTTTTTCAGAAAAATATCTTGAGAGATTTTCAATTTGATTTCGATATCTTCCATCAATTGGTGAGATTGAATTTAATGAGTTGATCAGTGCATTTTTCATTAACGCAAAGATAAAGTTTAATCATAAAATCATTAGTTTAATATCTAATTTATTTAATCTAAATTATTACTGGAAACCTAAAGTTGAAGAATTTTGTACTCTTCGTAACAACCACTTATCGCTTCTAAAATT
This sequence comes from Flavobacteriales bacterium TMED96, assembly GCA_002171475.2. GTDB lineage: Bacteria > Bacteroidota > Bacteroidia > Flavobacteriales > Flavobacteriaceae > TMED96. Next base: position 13,777 of record NHEX02000054.1, on the reverse strand, counting down.
TGTAAATCATTGGCTTCTTTAATAAACGCATTAGAATAGTTACAGTTTCTCAATATTTCTTCAAGATTTACTCTATTAACCCCTAAAAGCTGTACTAGAACTTCTCTATCAAATTTAGTTGCGAGTAAATTTTTAATTTCATCATCTTCTCTCATTTTTTTTAACTTTCTCATTTGTTTTGGATTTTTGCCAAATAAATTATACAAGAAGTCTGCAGGATTAAATAATGATCCAATTGCTTTAGAAATTGAAGATTTATTTCTGTTTCCAGCCTCATAACCAGATTGAGGAAGTCCTGGAATAGTAAACCTTCCTGCAGGATTAAGGGGTACTTTTTTAACATCTATATCCAAGTATCCCGTTAGAGAATAGGGTTTCACTATCACCTCTTCCAATGCAAATGAAAGCTGGGTAAGCCTGAAAATTGGTATACCAAGTTTTATCATATCATTACTAACTGGTACTTTAAGTGGTTTAAAACCTAAATAGGAAAAATAAAGTGTATCCTTTGCCCTTACAGCAATTTCAAAATTACCATTAGAATCGCTAATAACACCTTCTACTGAGTTCAAATTCAGAACATGAACACTTGACATGAACTCATCAGTACCATCGTTTTTGATCTTCCCTTTAAGAAGGGAAGTTTGATCTTGTGCATTAACCAAATCGAAGATTAATACAAATAGTAATAAATGAAGGCTTTTTTTAAAAACCAAAATGAATCTTTTTTTTAAATTACAGATATTTTTGTTTATCCAAAAAAATAATTAATCTTTTAAGAGCTTCTGAACGGTGACTTATTTGATTTTTTTCAACCAGATTTAATTCAGCAAATGTTTTGTTGTATCCATTGGGAACAAATATTGAGTCATATCCAAAACCATTAGTCCCTCTTTTGTTGAAGATGATTTTTCCATCAATTTTTCCTTCAAAAAAAACCGTTTTCCCATTAATATTTAATGATAATATCGACTTGAATTTTGCATCAGTATTTTCATATCCAGCTAATAATTTCCATACTTTTTCAATATTTTCATTTGAATTACAGGTTTTGCCTGCAAATCTTGCTGAGTAAACACCCGGCATTCCATTTAGGGAATCTATTTCTAAGCCAGTGTCATCAGCAAAACAATTAACTCCAAAATTATTGAATATAAAATCAGATTTTATTTTTGCATTTTGCTTCAAAGTTTCTCCTGTTTCTTTTATATCACCTATGAAATTTAAATCATTTAAGCTGAGCAAATTAATATTTCTAGGCATCATTCTCTTTATCTCATTATATTTTCCTTTATTACGCGAAGCAAATACTAATTCGAATCCTTTATTCATTGTGATATGGTTCATTATTAATAATTTTTAAACTTCTGTAGATTTGCTCCAAAACAAAAATTCTTATCATCTGATGAGAAAAAGTCATTTTGGAGAAACTTATTTTTTCATGAAATAAATTAAGATGTTTTTTATTGAAACCGTATGGACCACCAATTATAAATTTTAAACATTTTGTATCTCCGGACGAGATTTTTTGATTTATCCATTTGGAAAAATTAATCGATGAAAAACTTTTACCTCCCTCATCGAGAAGAACTACATAATCTTTATCATTTATATATTTTTTAATAAGATTGGCTTGCTTAATTAAAACACTTTCTCTTATCTGTTTTTTTGAGTTAACAAATGTTATTTCTTTAATCGTGAGGTCTAATTTTCTATTAATTCTTTTTAAATAATCTTGTATTATATTTTTATACTCAATTTTTTTGGTTTTTTCAATGCATATTAACTCAATCTTCATTTTTTAAAAATACAAAATCAACAAAAAATTTATTTAAAATAAACTAATTTTAAAGAAAAATAAATGATAAATAAACTTAAAGAAAAAATAAAAAAAACCCTTTCCTATATAAAAATTCCAGGTTTAAATGGATTTTCTCTATTAGACCTTATAGAATTATATTTCTTGGGTTTAACTAGAGGTATATTGACATCAAGAGCAGGTTCTATTTCTTTTAGCTTTTTTATGGCACTTTTTCCTTTCATTTTATTTGTTTTAAATTTAATTCCGTTTGTTCCAAAATTTATTAGTATCGAGAATTTTGATGCCATTTTATTTAATTTCATCGAGACTATTCTGCCTCAAGACACTCATACTTTTTTTGAAAAAATATTTGAAGATATAAAATCCAAGCCAAGAGCTGGATTATTATCTTCTGTATTCATACTTTCTATTATTTTAACTGCAAATGGGGTAAATTCAATTTTTACTAGTTTTGAGGTTTCTTATCATGTTAAAGAATTTAGAAACATTTTCAAACAATATTTTTATTCTCTTGGTGTAAGTGTAATTCTAGCATTATTACTTTTAATCTCCGTAATCTCCTTCGTTTCATTTGAACTTTTATTTCAAAGGCTTCTGCCTGAATCAATTAATTTTGCAATTTTTTTACAAAATTTGATTTTTGTCTTATTAGCTTATATATCAATTACAATACTTTACTATTTTGGAACAATTCAAGGTAAATTTACAGGTTTTTTTTCACCAGGTGCTTTAATGACAACCTTGTTATTTTTCTTTAGTACCTATTTGTTTGGTATCTATATTGATAACTTTTCAAACTATAACCAATTATATGGTTCAATTGGTGCGTTGTTAATTTTCATGCTTTTTAGTTGGATTAATTCAATAATATTACTTCTTGGATTTGAATTAAATGCAACTATTAGAAGCTTAAACGAAGAAAAAAAAGCTAAGTAATGTCATTTTACATTGACGTTCTTCTTCCGTTTCCTCTAAAAAATTTTTATACCTACAGAATCAGTGAAGAGGAATTTAAATTTATAAAAAAAGGATTCAGAGTTTTGGTTCCATTTGGAGCAAAGAGAGTATTCACTTCTATTGTTATTAAAAAACATAAAAGCATCCCTAATAATTATGAACCAAAAGAAATATTTGCATTTCAAGACGATTTACCAGTAGTGGACAAAAATCAAATATTTTTTTGGAAATGGATGAGTAATTATTATCAATGTTCAATGGGCAATATTTTGAAGGCTTCTATGCCTAGTAGTTTTTTACTTACAAGTGAAACTTTATTAGAAAAGAATTTGAATAAAAATGTTGATTATAATAAAATTTCTGATGAAGAGATTTTAATTCTGGATGCACTTGATTTAAAAAAAATTAAAATTGATGAAGTAAAGTTAATATTAAATAAAAAAAATATTTTCCCTGCAGTTAATAATCTCATTGAAAAAGGCTATATAAAATCAATTGAATCTATAAAAGAAAGATATAAACCAAAACTGGTAAAACATATAAAACTTAATAAAAGATATAGTGAATTAAAATATAAAAACAATTATTATCTAGAGTTTAAAAACTCCCCAAGAAGAAGAAAAATTGTTGAATATATTTTAGAAAATAATTCTGGAAGTGAATGGATAGAATACAATTTACTAAAACAGAATTGTAATTTAAATAGTTCAATTTTAAAAAAAATGATTTCGCTAAATATTTTATCAGAAAAAACAGTCCATGAAGACAGATTTAAAATAAACTTCAGCGAGACTTCTGAGTTACTAAAATTAACGAGGTCTCAGCTGTTGGTTAAGGAAAAAATTTTGAAAATATGGAAACATAATTCAATCGTTTTATTTGAAGGGGTTACCTCATCGGGTAAAACAGAAGTATATTCCCATTTAATTAATAGATTTTTAAAAAAAGGATATCAAATTTTATTTCTAATGCCTGAGATATCTTTAACCATTCAAATGGTTAGCAGATTAAAAAAGATTTTTGGAAAATATTTATCTGTTTATCATTCAAAATTTTCTAATGAGGAAAGATTTGAGGTTTGGAATAATGTTCTAAAAAATAAGGAAAATGCTAGGATTGTTGTTGGTGTCAGGTCCTCTATATTCTTACCTTTTCAAAATCTTAAATTAGTAATTGTAGATGAAGAACACGATTCCTCATTTAAGCAGGAGAATCCAGCGCCTAGGTATAATGCTAGGGATTCCGCAATCAAGTTATCCAAAATACATAACGCAAAATTAATTTTAGGCTCTGCTACACCATCATTAGAATCTAAATTCAATGCCTTAAATAAAAAATATGGTTACGTGAAACTTACAGAGAAATATGGATTATCAACTTCACCAGAGATAAAATGTATTGATTTGAAAATCTATTACAGAGCTAATAAAATGAAAGGTTTATTTACACCTGATCTCTATGATGCCATACAACAGAAATTGTTATTGGGTCAACAAATTTTATTATTTCAAAATAGAAGAGGATATGCCCCGATTATAGAGTGTGTAACTTGTGGATATATTCCTAAATGTTGTAATTGTGATGTATCCCTCACTTTTCACCAATACAACAATTCTCTAAAGTGTCATTATTGTGGGTTTAGTGAAAAAAATCAAAAAAAATGTCTAAAGTGTACTAGCTCAAAAATTGATATGAAAGGTTACGGTACCCAACAAATCGAAGAACAAATAAAATCGTTTTTCCCTAAAGCTAGAGTAGATAGAATGGATTGGGATACAACACGTGGCAAATATTCAGTTGATAAAATTTTAGAAAAATTCGAAAATTCTCAAATTGATATTCTAATTGGAACTCAAATGATAACTAAAGGGTTGGATTTTAAAAATATTGGATTAGTTGGTGTTATAAATGCCGACAATATTTTATTTTTTCCAAATTTTCGTGCTAATGAAAAAGCTTTTCAGATTTTAACTCAAGTAGCTGGAAGAGCTGGTAGGTCATCAATAAAGGGATCGGTTATAATACAAACATTTTCACCTGACAATAATATATTTGAGTTGATAAAAAAACAAAGTCATGATGGTTTTTATAAAAAAGAAATTACAGAGAGAAATCAATTTAATTATCCTCCTTACTACCGATTAATTAAAATTATAATTAAATCCAGAGACTCGAATACACTTAGAATAGCTAGCAATTGGCTTTTTAAATCTTTAAGTAATGGCTTTATATACCCAATTTATGGACCATTTGAACCTCATATATCAAAAATTAAAAATCAATTTATAAAACAAATTCTTATTAAATACCCAAATACGAATGTTAGAAACAAAATTAAGAAACATCTCATGAGATCTGTCGAATCCTTTGAATCGATTGCAAAATTTCAAATTGTTAAATTAAATGTAGATGTTGATCCAAATTAATTTTAATTTTTTTGGTATAAATGAGATATTATTTTGTCTAATCATTGAATTTAGCTTATTTTTGCGAGCCTAAAGATAATTTATGAATCATTATGAAACTGTTTTCATTTTAAATCCCGTTTTATCTGAAGATCAGATAAAGGAAGCAGTAAAAAAATTTGAGTCATTCTTAAGTGATAAAAAAGCAAAATTTGTTAACAAGGAGAATTGGGGGCTGAAAAAACTGGCTTATCCCATTCAAAATAAAAAAAGTGGTTTTTATCATTTGTTTGAATATACTGTAGACCCAAATGCAATAGATTCTCTTGAAATTGAATTTAGAAGAGATGAGAGAGTTATGCGATATCTTACTGTGAAACTGGACAAATTTGCTATTGAATGGGCAAAAAAACGAGTAAAAAAGTCAAAGTCTAAGGTAAAGTCTTAATTATGTCAACAATAGAAGAACAAAATAAAGGTCGAAAGGAAGGTGAGATAAGATATTTGACACCTTTGAATATCTCCACGAGTACTAAAAAAAAATACTGTAGGTTTAAAAGATCAGGTATAAAGTATATTGATTATAAAGACCCAGAATTTCTAATTAATTTCGTTAATGAACAAGGTAAGCTTTTACCAAGGCGTTTAACTGGAACCTCCTTAAAATACCAAAGAAAAGTATCTAAAGCTATTAAAAGAGCCAGACACATTGCTATTATGCCATATGTTGGTGATATGTTAAAATAATTTTTTATGGAATTAATATTAAAAGAGGATATTGATAATTTAGGATTTAAAGACGAGGTTGTAGTTGTTAAAAATGGTTATGGAAGAAACTTTTTAATACCTACGGGTAAAGCTGTATTAGCTACAGATTCTGCTAAAAAGGTACTAGCCGAGAATTTGAAACAACAAACCAAAAAAAATCAAAAATTAATTAAGGAGGCTGAGAAGTTAGCTAGTGATATTTTAAAAATTGATTTAAAAATACCCTCAAAAGTAGGTGAAGAGGACAAGCTTTTTGGATCTATAACTTCAAAAAATTTGTCGGATGCATTGTCCAAAGAAGGAAAAGTCTTAGACAAAAAATACATTATAATACCTGGAAGGAATATTAAAAGGCTTGGCAACTATGAAGCAACATTAAGACTACACAAAGATGTTGTTATAAAATATCCTTTTGAAATTATAGCCGAAACAAATAAAAAGAAAGATAAGTAAGTTATAGCTTTGACTTTGTAAACAATTATTCCATTAAATTGCTTTAAAGCATACTAAAATTTGCATATTTGTATGTGATATAAATATGAAACCATCTATTCCAAAAGGTACTAGAGATTTTACACCTTCTGAGGTTAATTTTAGAGATTTTGTAAAAGGAAAAATCAAATCAAATTTCGAACTATTTGGATTCGAACCAATTGAAACTCCTTCTTTTGAAAAGTTGGAGGTTATTGCAGATAAACATGTTAATGACGGGGAACAATTAATTTTTAAAATATTATCGAACGGTGAGAAGCTTTCAAAAGCTGATTTAAGTTCATTACAAAAACAAAATTATTCTGAGTTTGCTAATTCAATATCTGAGAAAGCTCTTCGATATGACTTAACCGTCCCATTTTCTAGATATGTTGTTCAGCACCAAAATGAAATAACTTTCCCTTTCAAACGATATCAGATTCAAACAGTTTGGAGAGCTGACAGACCACAATACGGAAGATTTCAAGAGTTTCTTCAATGTGACGCCGATATAATTGGAAGTAATTCATTGTGGCAAGAAATCGAACTATGTATGCTTTATGACCTAATAATTAATGATTTAGCATTAAAGGGAGTTTGTCTTAGAATAAATAACAGGAAAATATTGTACGGTTTTGCCAAACTTCTTGGTTTTGAAAACAGATTTAACGATTTCACAATAATTCTCGACAAATTGGATAAAATAAATATTGATGGAGTAACCAAAGAGCTTAAAAAGCAAAATTTTTCTAAAGATAAAATTCAAATAATAAAAGAGTTTATATTATTAGAAGGGACAAATAAATTTAAATTGGAAAAAATAAGAAAGGCATTTAAAGACTCTAAAATAAGTTTAGATGGAATTGATGAACAAAACTTCATTATTAAGAATTTAGAAGAAAGTGGTGGGTTTGAATCAATTGATTTAAAATTTGATTTATCACTTGCAAGAGGTTTAACCTATTACACGGGAACAATTTTTGAATTAACTCTACCAAATTTCCCCGAAATTGGTTCTATAGGAGGTGGAGGCAGATATGATAATTTAACTGAAAACTTCGGAAAAAAAAATCTTAGTGGTGTTGGAATTTCAGTTGGATTCGAAAGGGTTTTAATGGTTTTGCAGAAATTTAAGTTATTCCCAAAAGATGTAAATAATAGCGTACAGGTTTTGATTGCTAACTTTGGGTCTAAAACTGCTTTAATTTGTAATTCAATTTTAAAAGAATTAAGAGCTAAAGGAGTAAAATCAGAGTTTTATCCAGATGATTCTAAATTAAAAAAACAACTATCATATGCAAACAGTAAAAAAATTGAATATGTTGTTTTATTGGGTGACGTGGAGCTTCAAAATAAAGAATTTGTTTTAAAAAATATGTATGATGGATCACAAGCTAATTTTAAGATTTCTCAACTTGAATCTGTTATACTATCAAAGTTGAAAAAATTTAATTAAAGAGTTCCAATGTATCTTTCCGCATCAAGAGCTGCCATACACCCCGTTCCTGCAGCAGTAACAGCTTGTCTGTATTCTTTATCTTGAACATCTCCAGAGGCAAATACTCCAGGAATATTCGTTTTTGTAGATTTACCTTTTGTGATTATATATCCTAAATCATCCATCTCAATTTGACCTCTAAAAATTCCTGTATTCGGTTGATGTCCTATTGCTATGAATAGTCCAGAAATAGGAATTTTCGTTTTTACTTCTGTTTTGTTATTTACAACCTCAATAGCTTCAACTACATTATCACCTAATACTTCACAAATTTCAGATTCATATAAAATTTCAATGTTATTGGTTTTATTGACCCTATGTTGCATCGCTTTGGACGCTCTCATTTCATTTCTCCTTATAATCATTGTTACTTTAGAACAAATATTTGCTAGGTAAGTAGCTTCCTCAGCAGCAGTATCACCACCCCCAACTATTGCAACCTCTTGATCCTTATAAAAAAAGCCATCACAAACTGCACAAGCAGAAACGCCACCTCCTATCAATTTTTGTTCGCTTGGTAGACCGAGATATTTGGCACTTGCCCCTGTGGAAATAATAATTGTTTTTGCATATAGGGTTTTATTTTCGTCAATTGTTACGGTATGCATTTTTCCTTTCTCAGAATTTAATTCCACTCGGGTCACATGCCCTATTCTCACATCGGTCCCAAACCTCTCGGCTTGTTTTTGTAATTCTTGCATCATAATAGGTCCTTCAATTCCATTGGGATATCCTGGAAAGTTGTCAACGTCTGTTGTGGTTGTTAATTGTCCACCAGGTTCCATACCTGTGTAGACGACTGGATTTAAATCGGCTCTAGCAGCATAAATTGCTGCTGTATATCCTGCCGGTCCACTACCAATAATCAAGCATTTTACGTTTTCCATTAGCAAAAATATATATAACGCAAACCTAAAGAAATAGTTTTTATTAACGAAATTTCATCGTTGATTTTAGACCTATTTATTAACTTATTTAAAGATTTTGTTAATATCAATTCTTTAGTTAGCGAAAAAAATATAACCATTTATAATGTCTATTTGTAACTTGTAAATTATGATAAAGAAATTTTTTAACTTCCCAAATAAATATTCTTTTCAAGACGATTTATTAGCAGGTATTACTATTGGAATTGTGACAATCCCCCAAGCAATGGCTTTTGCTTTATTAGCAGGCATACCGCCAATTTATGGTTTATATGGTTCATTTCTCCCTCTGTTAATATATGGGCTCTTATCGAGTTCCAATTATTTAAATGTAGGTCCTGTTTCAATAATATCAATTTTTATATTTAATGTACTTTCTCAAAATGTAGAGCCTTTTACCACAGAATACATAAATGATCTTGTAATTCTTGGAGTTATGGTGGGTATAATTCAATTACTNTTTGGAGTTTTTGGACTTGGAAAGTATTTGAAATATATACCTCTTTCTATAATTTCAGGATTTATTCAAGCAGCTGCAATTTTAATTATTGTATCTCAACTTTCAACAGCTTTCGGTATTAAATTCCCAGTTGATGGNTTAAAAAAAATACCTTATTTGTTTTTTAACGTTCATGAATTAAAATTGAATACTACATTATTGTTTTTAATTTCACTTGTATTTCTTTTTTTCTTTGCAAAGTTCTCTCCTAGNTTTCCAACTTCTATTTCTTTAGTTTTTGTTACTGGAATCTTGTCGTATTTATTAGATTTTGAAAAATACGATTTACTTTTAATTGGAGATGTCCCAAGAGGTTTACCGGCATTTATTTTTCCAAATTTTGATATCGATTCTATAAAATATCTTCCTGGAGCTTTTGTTATTGCTTTNATTGCTTCAATTGGTAGCTCAATAATGGCATTAAAACTAGAACCTTATCAGCCAAATAAAATTAATTTAAATCGTGAATATATATCCTTGGGGATTGCCAAGTTTCTGAGTTCCTTCTTTGGGTCCATGTTATCTGCGGGTAGTTTCAATAGAACAATTCTTGCCTATAAAATTGGTGGAAAAACACAAATNACAGGTATTGTATCGTCTATTATAATTTTACTTACAATCCTGTATTTAACACCGGTTGTTTACTATTTTCCTCAGGCCGTAATAGCAGCCCTGATAATTTACTCAGTGTACTTTCTTTTTGACTTTAATCTTATGTTTAAATTATGGANAGAAGATAAAGTTGAGCTAACATACATATTTATAACTATGACAGTTACTTTGCTTTTCGGTTTAGTGGAAGGTTTACTTTTAGGAGTTTTAATCAAATATTTAGGAGATTATTTTTTCAAGAAAAAAATTAATTTGTCCTAAAAGAATATACTCCTGAATTACTTTCATTTCCTTGTGCATCTTTTGCAACAACCTTCCAATAATAAACAAAACCTTGTTCAACCTCTGTCTCTANTGAGGTTGTCTCACTTTCATGATTAATAATTTGTATTAGAGTCGTACCATCAACTTTGTCTAAATACACCTCATATAAAGATAAATCATTGTCAACATCACTACAACTCCATTGTAGAGGTATTAAATTGTTTATAGGAGTAACAGTAGAACCAGAAATAGGGAAGGTGAGTTCTGGAGGGAATGGAGCATAATTATCAACTGCTGGACCAGAAAGATAAAACTTCCATGTTTCACTTTCAGATGGAGCGGTACCTTTTGGACCATATGCTCTAACTTTCCAGGAGTATGGCTCTCCATGATTTAATGTTGCCGTTACCTCCGGATTTTCAGATGAAAATTGTTGAAGCTCATCAGTAGAAAGATTAGTAACAAAAAGTCTGTATGAGTTGGTATCTCTAGTTAATGACCATCTAAATGTGACTGAACTTTGGGTGTCATTTACTACAGTGGTATCTAGACAAGGAGTGTTATTTTCAGGAAAAACAAGATTTGGAACCCCAGGTCTTCCAGTATTTTCAACTTCATCTTTTGAGCAGCACAAAATCAAAAACAGAAATAAAATTTGAAGTATATATTTAACTTTTAACATTCTCATTATTCTTTAATAATTAATTTTGAATCTGAAACAGTTTGACCATTAACCTTTAGAATGTAACTACCTTGNGGTAATCCTGAGGNGTCTAGATTAATATCTCTAAGATTTTCATCCAATGAAAAAGTTTTTGAAATTAAAAGTCTTCCATTAGCATTAAATAACTCTAATAAAACTTTTCTATCCGTTCCTCCAACAAAGACATTAATCTCATTATTAAATGGAACTGGACTAACAAAAATAGACTCTGAATTAAAATAGTTCTTTTCAAAAATACCTTGACACTCAACNCCAGTTGTAATCTTAATATTATTTAACCCTTTATCCATTTTTATTTCAATTTCTGAATCAGTAGTTTCAAAAATACTTCCATTATGGGTAACAATATATTTACCAGACCCAGACAATGAATATTTCATTGTTTTAGACGAACTNGGACTTTTACTAAATACATTTAGAGGATTCAAATTATTGACATTAACGTTGTAACATCTTTCAAAAGTATCTTTTGTTTGACCTTCAACTGTTATACAAATCTCGTAATTTCCAGAAATAAGATTGTTCATTTCCCAAGAAGAGCCCANTATGGGTTTATCATTTTGTTCTACANNATTAACACTAATATTATACTGGTATGTATTGTCATTAAATCCAACTCTAATTGAGTTTTGATCTTCACATTTTTCAGACTTATTTACCGTGAAGCTATTTGGGGCTAGATAGAATATTGCACAACCCTCTGCGTCAACAATAGTATCATATGGTGTGTCTTCACATGTATCGTACGGATTCCAAACTCCGTCGTGGTCAGCATCATCTGTGGCATCACCAACACCATCGCCGTCTTCATCACTTTGGTCTGGATTTGCAACAAAAGGACTATTGTCAAGTATATCGATTATTCCGTCACCATCTGAGTCATCAGAAGCCGAGGCAGGAACAGCTTGAAGTTGTATTGCAGTTGGGTCATTTTCAGGAACAACAATATTACTTTGAGTAACTACAATTGGCATGGTTGCTTCCCCGTCAGCAGTATTAATATTTATTACTTCAACCTCGTATATACCGTCTCTATTGTGATCCTGGGGATTTTCAAAATCAGGAGGATTTATAAATGCTAGATAGTCGTCAGAATCTTCTGATTTNCCACCTCCTTTGGTTCTACTTTTAACTTCAAAGAGGTGCGCATCGTTTCCGCCAGAAATTTGTTTTTTGATTTTCCATCTTCCCACACCACCTCGAGCTGCTTTTGGATTATAGTATCTGTTGTGGTCTACTTTGGGTCCAGCAACTTCATTTGCGACATTGAATACAAGGATATTAAAGATTGATCTTGTAAATGAATTTGGTATGTCACCCACCATTAAAAGAATACCACTTCGACTACTAATACCCAAGTTATTTGTAGCCTCAAGGATAACTGAATGGAATGTATTTGTTTCATAGTCTAAACCAGATACCAAATAAAGATTTCTACCCTCTAATCTAAACATACTGGAATCACCTCCATCCACAATTCTAAGCTGAACATCGTTCTCTAAGGGATTAGTTTCTTTGTTAGTATCCTCAACTAAGATTTCACCAAGTTTAATTTTTAAATTTGAGACATCGTCATCACGTTTATTTTCAATTTGATTGAAAGTATGAGCGAATATTTTTGGTGCTTTGAATGTACATCCGTCTTTATCAACAGATGCCCCAGTAGGTGTTCCTGGGCACAAATCTAGTTCATTTCTTACCCCATCTCCATCGTCATCCTTAATTAATTGGGTTAGTTCACATCCAAAATCGTCAACAATGGCTTTTTCAGGAGTATCAGGACATCTATCAAGATCGTTAATAACTCCATCTTTGTCGTCGTCTAGTTGACCTTTAGCACAACCTTTGTCGTCAACCTGATCATCAAGATTTGTTTTAGGACATAGATCAAACTCATCTAGAACCCCATCCATATCCCTGTCTTGACTAACTTGTTTAGGAGAACACCCGTACTGATTTACAGGATCCCCAAAAGGAGTATCCGGACACCTATCTTCTTCATTGGGTACACCATCTAGATCTAAGTCTTTTATTTTTTGGCTTTTTGAACATCCATTTGCATCAACTGGTTCANCAATTGGTGTATTAGGACAAAAATCAATTTCGTCTGGAACTTTATCGAAATCAGAATCTTTTTCATCAAGTCTACAGCCGAAAGCATCAACTTTTACTCCTCTTTCTGTNTCCGGACATAAATCATCTTCATTTGGTACTCCGTCTAAGTCGGAATCTGTACTTATTATCTGATCAACTTTTACTTGTGAACACCCTGAAATGTCTACTATAGTACCTGCTGGTGTGTCAGGACACCTGTCAAGTGGATTTGGAACTCCGTCCCCATCATCGTCAAGTAGGTCTTCTAATTCTTTTCTTTGCTTTTTACTACACCCTTTATCATCAACTAAAACCCCAATTGGTGTATCTGGGCATTCATCAAATTCATTTAGCACTCCATCTAAGTCCTCATCATCTGGGTTTAGTGCACATCCTTTGTCGTCNACTTTAGCTCCCGGAGCTGTATCAGGNCATCTATCNTCTTCNTTTGGCACNCCATCGAANTCNTCGTCATTATTTTTTATGGCACAACCTGTATCGTCAACAATCCTTCCNTTTGGTGTATCGGGACACAAATCATCAGCTATGTGGACACCATCCCTGTCTGGGTCGGATTGTTCTCTAGTACATCCAAACCCATCAACTTTTTCACCTTTTGGAGTTCCGGGACATATATCGATTTTGTTGTTAACTCCATCGTTATCGTCATCTTTTTGGCTAGGTGAACAACCATTTGCGTCCGCTGATTCATCCGACGGTGTGCCTTGGCACTGATC
>NHEX02000053.1 GCA_002171475.2 Flavobacteriales bacterium TMED96 | reverse complement strand
ACTAAATAACCAATCTGGGGATGTTGCAGGAATTAAAACCGTTACAATTCAAATAGAGGGAGACTACGCTTTTGGTTGGCTCAAAGGAGAAAATGGGGTACACAGGCTAGTTAGAATTTCTCCTTTTGATAGTAATGCAAAACGTCATACTTCCTTTGCATCAGTTTACGTTTATCCACTAGTTGATGAAGAAATCGAAATTGAAATCAATCCATCCGATCTTAAATGGGAAACCATGAGATCAAGTGGAGCTGGTGGACAAAGTGTAAATAAAATTGAAACGGCAGTAAGATTAAAACATTTACCAACAGGAATAATCGTTGAGAACTCGGAGAGTCGTTCTCAACTTGATAATAAAAATAAAGCATTACACCTTCTAAAATCTCAGCTTTACCAAATAGAGCTAAAAAAAAGAACTTCAGAAAGAGACAAAATAGAAGCTACAAAAATGAAAATTGAATGGGGTTCTCAAATTAGAAACTATGTTTTTCACCCATATAAATTGGTAAAAGATTTGAGAAGTAATTGTGAAGTATCAGATGTAGAGTCTGTTATGAATGGCAATCTTGACATATTTCTTAAAGAATTTTTAATGCAATCAGGACAAAAAGATGAGAAAAAAAGTAATTAAAAATATAATTTTTGATTTAGGGGGTGTATTAATTGATTGGAATCCAGATTATGTTTTTAAAAAACTAATTAAAAACAAAACCGATCGTGAGTTTTTCTACAATAATATTTGCACATTTGAGTGGAATGAAAACCAAGACATGGGATACCCTTTAAAAAAAGCAACAAGCGAAAGAATAAAATTATTCCCTGAATACGAAAAATTAATTCTCGCATATTATGGAAGATGGGAAGAAATGCTTGGAGGTGAAATATCAGGAACCGTCAAAATACTAAAAAACATTTATCAGAAAGAAGAATTCAAACTCCTTGGGCTGACTAATTGGAGCTCAGAAACTTTTCCAGTAGCTTTAAAAAGATTTAAATTTTTAAGATTATTTTCAGGAATTGTAGTTTCAGGGGAAGAAAAAACAAGAAAACCTTTCGATAAAATATATCAATTAACAATTGACAGACATAATTTGAATTGTGACGAAACAGTTTTTATTGATGATAATCGACGAAATATCAATGCTGCTATTAATTTTGGAATAAAAAAAAGTATTTTATTTAAAAATCCGGAAAACTTAGAGACTGATTTAAAAAAACTTAAAATATTATGAAATATGTAATTTACCACAACCCTAGATGCAGAAAATCAAGAGAAGTTCTAAAATATCTTCAAGATAAAAAATATGATTTTGAGGTTAGAGATTACATTAAAAAACTTCTGTCAGTAGAAGAGATGAATGAGTTAATTAAATCATTAAAGATTAAACCTATTGAGTTGGTCAGAAAAAACGAACCGATTTGGAAAGAAAATTTTAAAAACAAAGATTTAGATGATAATCAAATTATAGAAGCTCTTTCAAAATATCCAAAACTAATTGAAAGGCCAATAGTTACAAAAGATAAAAGCTCTATAATTGCACGTCCAATTAAAAAACTGTTAAATATTTTATAAAAGAAAAAAATAGTTAGGGAAAAATGTCGAGTTTTGCATAAATTTTACATTGAAAAAAATCCTAATCTTAATAATTTTCTTATCCTTGGGTTCTAACATTAAAGCTCAAAGAAAATTTCCATCTGTTGCTAATAAAATTTTAATTACAGGAAAGGTAATCGATATTGAAACTGGACAACCCCTAGAATATGCAACTATATTATTTAAAAATCCAAACACACCTAAATTAAATCAAGGTGGTATCACCAATCAAAATGGAGTTTTTAAAATTGAAATAATTCCTGGTAAATACGATATCATTACTGAATACATTTCATTTGAAAAAAATATTGATAAAGGAATTGTTTTAAATAGTTCAAAAAATATCGGTGAAATAAAATTAAAAATTTCTGTGTCTAATTTAGATGAAATTGAATTAATTGGAGAACAAACTCAAGTAGAAATAAGATTAGACAAAAGAGTTTACAATGTAGGAAAAGATATAACTGTTAGAGGAGGTAGCGTATCAGATGTAATGAATAATATTCCTTCTGTATCGGTTGATCCTGAAGGAAATATTTCTTTACGAGGAAATGGTAATGTAAGGATTTTAATAAATGGAAAACCATCTGGCTTAGTTGGGCTTTCTGGTCCTCAGGGACTGCGACAGCTTCCTGCTGAATCAATTGAAAAAGTAGAGGTAATAACTTCACCTTCAGCTAGATATGAAGCATCTGGAACAGCTGGAATCCTTAATATCATACTCAAAAAACAAAACTTAGAGGGTTTTAATGGATCATTAGCTTTGAACTCCGGTTTTCCAAGAGCTATTGGAAGTAATTTGAATATGAATTACAGAAAAAACAAAATTAATTTATTTTCAACCATAAGCATAAATGATGCTAAATCCTTGGGAGGTGGTTTATTTGATAGTGAATATTTCAATGGTATCAATCCTAGTACATTTACATACGAGGATAGGGATTATGATCGAGTAAGAAAGAGAGTTTTTTTGAATCTTGGTTTGGAATATTATATCAACGATGAAACGTCTCTCACAATGACTGGTTTTACTAGAAATTCTGACAATTCTAGCAATAATTCTACCATTATACAGGACGTTGATCAAAATAAATTAGTATTAAATGAATTTGGTAGATTTCAAGATGAAGAAGAAGATGACATATCAAGGCAATTGACACTTAACTTTACAAAAAAATTCAATAAAAAGGGACACGAACTTGTGATCGAATTTCAGACCGAAGAAAGTACAGAGGACGAAAGTGATTATGCGTCAAACTCAAATACTTTTGACCAATCGTCAATGACAGATGAAACTCAACAAAGAAAATTACTTCAACTAGATTATGTTTATCCTTTTAATGAAAACACCCAATTCGAACTTGGATACAGGGGTAATTTTAGTCATTTAAATACAGATTATAACGTTTTTGATATTCGAAATAATGAAACAACAAAAAATTTAAACTTATCGAACATATTCGTCTTTAATCAAAATGTAAATGCTTATTATACTCAGTTTGGGAAAAAAATAAATAAATTTTCATACCTGCTAGGCCTTAGAGCGGAAACAACTAACCTTAAGTTTAATCAGAAAACCTCCCAGGAGTCAAACCAAAAAAAATACACAGACTTATTCCCAACCGTTAATTTATCATATGAGTTTAGTGACTCTGAAAATATTACATTAGGGTACAGCAGGAGAATTAGAAGACCGCGTTCTTGGTCATTAAATCCTTTTCAATCCATTACAAGTCTTACTTTTTTTAGACAAGGCAATCCAGATTTAGACCCCTCCTATTCTAATTCATATGATTTGGGATATTTAAAAAGAATGAAAAAATTTACCTTTAGTGGGTCATTATATTTTCAAAGAGAAACAGACGTTATTCAAAGAATCACAGAAGAAACAGGTGAAATAGTTAGGGTGAGTGAAAATCCAATAGTTGATGTACCAGCACTTAGATTTACTTCTATTAATTTATCGGAAAACATAAGAACAGGGACCGAGTTCACTCTTACCTACACACCCAAAAGAACCGTCAGATTAAGTGGAAATTTTAACCTTTTTAACTCTGAGACTATTGGTAACTATAAAGGTGACACGTTTGATGCAAGTATTTTGACTTGGTTTGCAAGAATTAATTCAAGTTTTCCCCTCCCGCTAGGGACAAATGCCCAAATAAATGGTTATTATAGAGGGCCAAGGGAAAATGCTCAAAGAAAAACTAAAGGCCTAGTTGGTTTTTCGGGTGCAATAAATAAACAAATTCTTAAAAAGAAAGGTACAATTTCATTTAGAGCTTCAGATATATTTAATTCACAAATTTCAAGAAGTACAACTTTAACAGATAGTTTTGAAAATTATACTGAATTTCAGTGGAGAGCCCCTACCTACATATTTACACTCCCCTATAGAGTTAATGAAAACAAATCAAATAGAAGGAGAAATTCACGTCAATACAATTCAGATACACAAGAATTTGACTTTGGAGATTAAATCAATTTAAATTAAGTTTTTTTAGAAGACGTCTTACCTTTAATCCATTCTAGAAAGGTTCCTGTTAACCAATAGGGTATAATAAATAATAGCAAAAAAAACATCAGCCAAAATCCTATTGTAAGAATACCTAGAAATGATAAAAAACCTAAATATTGATCAAATTCAAACATACTTATTAATATTTCTCAAATTTAATTTATTTTTCTAAATAAAATTTCTGTTTTTTAAAAAAATAATTTGTGGAAGTTAAAAACTTAAGCTGAGAAAAATTTATTGTAATTTTATATAATTTTATGAAATACAGGATAGAAAAAGATACAATAGGCGAAGTAAAGGTCCCTCAAAGTGTCTATTGGGGTCCACAAACTGAAAGATCTAGAAAAAATTTTAAAATTGGAACATCCAACCCAATGCCAATTGAAATCATTTATGGTTATGCCCACTTAAAAAAGTCGGCTGCAATGGCAAATCATGAGCTTGGCATTTTGGAAAAAAATAAAAAAGATTTAATCGTGAAAGTTTGTGATGAAATTATCGAAGGAAAGCTCGACGACCACTTTCCCCTTGTTATTTGGCAAACTGGTTCTGGTACTCAAACTAATATGAATATTAACGAGGTAATTAGTAATAGAGCACATGTAATTCTTGGAAATAAGTTGGGGGCTGGAAAAAAAGAATTGTCCCCTAATGATGATGTTAATATGTCACAATCCTCAAATGATACTTTCCCCACATCTATTCACATTGCAACATATCTAAAACTCAAAGAAGTTACAATTCCTGGGGTTGAAAATCTATTGAATTCGTTAAAAACAAAAGCTAAAGAATTTGAAAAAATTGTTAAAATTGGTAGAACACACCTAATGGACGCAACTCCTGTTACTTTAGGTCAAGAGTTTTCTGGATATTCTTCTCTNATCGAATACGGTTTAGATTCACTAAAATTTTCTCTAAACCACCTATCTGAAATCGCTTTAGGTGGAACAGCAGTTGGAACAGGAATTAATACCCCAAATGGATACAACGATTGTGTTGCTAATTACATATCTGAGTCAACAAATATAAAGTTTGTAACTGCCAAAAATAAATTTCAAGCGATATCCTCAAATGATGCCATCGTAAGTGTTCACAGTGCATTAAAACAATTAGCAATATCTCTTAATAAAATTGCAAATGATATTCGACTNATGGGTTCTGGGCCTAGATCAGGAATCGGTGAAATCTACNTACCTGCAAATGAACCTGGAAGTTCAATAATGCCAGGAAAAGTAAATCCAACTCAATGCGAAGCATTAACAATGGTTTGTGCTCAAGTTATGGGAAATGATGTCGCCATAGGGATTGGTAACACNCAGGGTCATTTCGAGTTAAATGTTTTTAGACCCCTAGTTGCAAAAAATATTTTGGAATCATGCCAAATACTAGGTGATGCTTGCAAAAGTTTTAGTGNAAATTGTATATCTGGAATTAAGCCCAATTTGGAAAAAATTGATGAACTTCTAAATAATTCCCTAATGTTAATTACTGCTTTAAATACTAAAATTGGTTATTATAAATCAGCTGAAATAGCAAATTTTGCTTTCAAGAAAAATATTTCTCTTAAAGAAGCAGCAATAAAATTAAACTATGTTTCAGAAGAAGATTTTGATAAGTGGGTAAGACCTGAAGATATGACAGGTAATGACAAAAATTAGTTTTAAAAAATTTTCAAAAATTGATTCAGAAAAATTCAAGTCCTTAAACCTAGAGTGGTTAGATACATATTTTAAGGTTGAACCAATCGACGAACTAGTTCTAAATAATCCCAAGAGAGAAGTTATAGGCAAAGGAGGTTTTATCTTTATGATTCAAAAAAATTATAATACCATCGGGACTTTCGCATTTATAAAAAAAAGTGAAAAGGTTTATGAATTTAGTAAAATGGCAATTATGCCTGAAGAAAGAGGTAATGGATATGGAAATATGGCTATGGAATTTTTAATTCAATTTGCAAAAAACAAAAAGTGGTCAAAGCTTATTCTTTATTCAAACACAAAACTTAAAAATTCAATTCATTTATATAAAAAATATGGTTTTAAAGAAATACCATTAGAAAAGAATCTTATCTATTCAAGGGGAAACATAAAGATGGAGTTAATTTTATTCAACTAAAAAGTCTTCTACAATTTTTAAACTTTCAAAAGGTCTCTCTTCCATTGGAATGTGACCAGTCTTATTCATAATAAAAACCTTCGAGCCTTTAATCATTGTTTTAAATTTTTGAGCAAACTTGACATTAATCCACTCATCATTTTGTCCCCATAAAATGAGAGTTGGAGATTTTATTTTTGTTAATCTTGAAGTTTGATCTGTATAATTTATTTGAGCTCGATCAATAAATGCCTGTCTATTTCCTTTTCTCAAGTTTAGTTTGTAATATCTTTCAATAATTGAATTTGATACAAGATTATCATCATAAAAAACCTCTTTTAAGGATTTTTTTATTAAAAATTTAGGTGACGTTTTTTTTATAAGGAAGTTTAAATATTTGTTTTTCGCTATTCGAATTACAAAAGGTATGTCATCAAATTTAAATCCTGATGAATTAATCAAAATCAATTTTATTACTCTTTTTTCATAAAATGAAGTATAAAGCCAGGCAACTGAACCTCCTAGAGAATTTCCTGCCAAATGAAATTTTTCAATTCCAATTTGACTGACAAAACTTTCAAGCAGAATTACATAATCTTTGATTTTATATTTTTTATCGGAACGAGGTCCCGATAGACCAAATCCAGGCAGTGTAATTCTTATAACTCTGAATTTATCCTTCAGTCTTTCAGCCCACAAATCCCAAGTATGAAGGGAAGCACCTGTTCCGTGAAGAAGTACTATAGGTATTCCCTCGCCTTCATCTACATAATGAACAAACGCTCCATCAAATTCAATGAATTTCGAATTTTTATTTTTAAATTCTTTTTTTAACTCTTCTAGAGGTATGTCATTTGTAATATTTGAGATAAATAAAACGAAAAGAAAAAACAAAACAGATATGATTGTTATAAATATTTGTTTAAAACTAATCATTTGAGTTGATTATTTTTAAACTCTCCCCTTGAGAGCATTAAAGGCCCAGGAAACTGCGTAAAAACCTAACCCGGCAACGGAGAATCCTATTGCGTACTCTCTATATTTAAACAAGCCCAAAAGGATCAAAGTTGTACCAAGTACTCCCATACACAAAGAAGAAATCCTAAATATTTTATTTTTATTTAAGCTCATAGCTCATATAGAAATCTAATACAAATATCGATTTTTTATACAAATCTAATCATAATACACAAAAAGAATTTAAAAATAAAAATTCGAAATTCATTGAATTTGAAGGAGCGTTTGTTCATTATGTAGATGAAGGCGAGGGAATACCTATAGTACTTCTTCACGGAACAGGTGCTTCCCTTCATACTTGGGATT
>NHEX02000052.1 GCA_002171475.2 Flavobacteriales bacterium TMED96 | reverse complement strand
ATTTAAAAGTGAAGCACCTTCAAATGTTATTTTTTCTTGCCATATTTTTTGAGTTCCAACAATAATAGTATCAATTTCAATATTTTTGGAATTGGTCATAATGATCTCTGCTAAGACATCAACTTTTTTCTGGTAGGGATATAAATCAATTTTGTATTCTGCGTTTAAGATCTTTGGTAAGGGTAGTGATTTATACTTTTTATATTTATTTTCATACTCAACAGCAAGTTTTTCTAATTCTTTACTTTTTTTGTAAGGATTTAAAATTTGAGTATTGTAATAGACATAGCCTGTTATAATCAACCAACAAATACCAATTAAAGCAGAAGGTATGATCACTTTTTTCGATAAATTTTCTTTTTGAAATTTAAATCGATCTTTGAATCTATTATTAGTTCCTCTATCCCATAAATTACTTGAGAAAATAAGAAGCGTTAAACCTGTAAAAATCCAATATAGGTTGAACCAGAAAACCCCTTTTTCACTTGGCCCGAAACCGTTCATGTCTGAGTATATCAAAAAAGGAGTGCTACCAAAACTCAACATGTTTGATCCGATGTCGGCCAAGAGTAAAATGATGTCAAGTACTAAAATTAATACAACAGATATTAGATAACCAAAATATTTGTTGTTTACAATTACCTGAACAGCAATAGAACTGCTACAAAACAACAAATAAAGAGGCATAGCTCTATAGACAAAATCCCAAAAATAAACTGAAGGTTGTATGTAATTAAAACCCTTTAAAAGTTGAAACACAATTGCAAAAAACACAAAGAAGGTGTGAAGAATAATTGATAAAGAAAAAAGTGAAATCGTTTTTGACAGAAGAGAAATCATTGAATTGTGAGGGGTTGAATCTATGACCTCATTTATTTTCTCATCTCGATCACGCCATATAAGTTCTCCGCTAAAAAAAACGAGTATTATCATTACAAACAGATAGGTTCCAGAAATAGAATCGGTCATTCTATATGTTAGTGGATACGACTTCAGACCAAAGTACTCATAACCTGATATTAGATCAGTAAGTAAAAGTATAAAGCTAAAGAGAAAAAGAATTTTGAAAGTAACGTGACGATAAATATTTTTGAAGTTTATTGAAAAAAAAGTTAAGAATTGTGTTACTAGATTTTCCTTTATTATGCTAATAGAGGGGAGAGGTAAATTTTTTTTAATTTCAGCCTTTGATGATTTTATTCTTATTAATCTACCTATTTTTTTCTTAAAAAAATTAAAATTAAAGTAAGAAGTAATAAGAATCACCAAGGATAAAGAAAGCCAAATAAATCTATTTAAAAGCATGAGACCCGAATATGAGGGATTAATGGAATTTTTTTCAATAGGAGTGTAATATTTTGAAATTAAACCGTAGGTTCTTATACCAAAAATGTCAGCTAAGGCAGCTAAATTTTCGTTTTCCAAATCAGAAACTAATTCCCCAGATATAGAATATGCCACAATAATAATGAGAGCACCAACAAAAGAAACTATACTATTTTTGAATTGCTGTGCTAAAGCATAAATTATAGTTCCTGATATAAACATATTTGGCAGGACAAAAACTAAATAGTTGCTGATAAAACTTTGTATTTGAATTGCACCGAATCTATCCTCGCTAATCCAACCAAAAACTGGCGATAGAGTTGAGCCTAGTGATATTCCGAAAAAAACACCTAAAATAGGGATTGTGGAGATAATTAGAGCTCCTGTGAATCTTCCAAAAAAATATCCAAACTTTTCTATTGGAGTTGCAAATAAAATTTCATTAAAATTATATTTGAAGTCCCTCAAAGCTGCGTTATTAAAAAAAGCTGCAGCAAATAGTAACCCAAAGATTGTTAAAGTGCTTGTGAAAACTGATATGATATGAGGAGCATTTCTTTTTACATTTCCAATTGACCCCCCAATTGTAACATTATCAGAGGAAGTTGCTGCAAAACTTAAAATAAAAACAATCAGAAAAAATAAATACACCATGGGTTGTTTTAGGGTGTATTTAAGTTCAGATTTCAGAAATGAGTTAAACATTTAAATTTTATTTTTAGATAATTTTGAAAAAAACACATCCTCAAGAGTAGGTTCAATTTTTTTAAATGTTTTATCTGCTTTTTCTGCCAATACATGAATTACAGGGTTTCCAGCAATTAATCTATTTGAAATGACATTGAATTCTTTTTTATATTTTTCAAGTTCATTTTTTTTAATGTGCTTTTCAAAAACTTTTCCATCGAGTTCACTAATTCCATCTTGAGGTTTCCCTTGAAAAACAATTTTACCAAAATCCATAATTGCCATCTCCGTACACAACTCTCTGACATCGTCAACGATATGGGTAGATAATATTACTATTACGTCTTTACCTACATCTGAGAGAAGATCATAAAATCTATTTCTTTCTCCAGGATCTAATCCTGCTGTTGGTTCATCAACAATTAATATTTTAGGATTACCTATTAGGGCTTGAGCAATCCCAATACGCTGCTTCATACCTCCTGAAAACCCTTTAACACTTTTATTTTTTTTATCATAAAGATTGGTTCTTTCAAGAAGATAATCTACCAACTCCTTTCTTTCATTTTTGTTGTTTATTCCTTTTAGAGTAGCAAGATGATTCAAAAGCTGTTCAGCTGTTATTCGGGGATAAACACCAAATTCCTGAGGGAGATAACCAAGTAGACTTCTAAATTCTTTGGGGGATTCAAGAACGTCTATATCATTAAAATTAATCGTCCCTGAGTCTGGTTTTTGAAGTGTGGCGATGGTTCTCATTAAAGTTGATTTTCCCGCACCATTAGGGCCTAAAAGACCAAACATACCAGATTTGATAGTGATAGATATGTCATCCATAGCTAAAATATCGCCACTGTAAGTTTTTTTTAGTTGCTTTATATTTAGTTCAGCCATTTTTTTTGAAAACAAATTTAATCAATCATTTAACCTTTATTCTTAATTTTTTTAATCTGGATTTAAAATTGTGTCTTAAAAGAAAGAAATAAGGCGTGTGCTTTTTGGAAGATAGAGGGGATGCTTTGGAGACCCATTTTTATTGTGTCCAAAGCAAAGTGGAGCTTTTACTATATTCTCAATCCATAATGGTTTTTCCTTACAATTTCCCCATGCAAAAACAATTTTTGCGCTTTTTTCAATCATTGAATTTAAATAAAAACAGTTTTTTTTGCTATAGGTTAGATTTAGACTATATAGGACTTTTGGGAAAGGAGTGATGTGGGGATATATATTACCAACGTAAAAACCTCCAAAACCAAATTTTTTGGTGAAATAATTTAGTCTTCTTACCGTACTATCATCTTCAATATGGTTAGCCATAGACGGATTTAACATTATATATAAAATTTTAGGAAGATCTTGATTCCAAATTCTCCAAAGACTATACCTTCTATTTTTCTTTATTACAGCTCCGCTATCTATTTTCACTTACAAATCTTTACCTATACCCTTAACAAATCGACCAGGAAATATTCCAGTATGTTCGCCACTTTCTAAAACAACTTGACCATTGACTAATACTGTTTCTACACCTTCGGCAAATTGAAGAGGTTCATTGAAAGTTGCCAAATCTCTAACTTTTTTAGGATCAAAAATTACTATGTCTGCAAAGTTTTCATTTTCAATAGTTCCTCTTCTATCTAATTCAAGTGTTTGAGCTGCGAATCCACTTAGCTTTCTAATTGCCTCTTCGAGGGTAAGGACTCCTTCATCACGTGAAAATTTTCCAATTACTCTTATAAAGCTTCCAAATGCTCTTGGGTGTGTTCTGAAATCTTTTTCAATGTCCGAGTAAGAACCCGCATCTGAACAAAAAGAAACCCATGGAAGAGAAATTTTCTTTCTTAAATTTTCTTCAGACATGCTATAATAAACACATTGAATTCTACTATCATCTTCTATCACTAAATCTACTATTGTTTCTTCTGGACTTTGATTTCTGATTAAAGACGCTTCAGCTATTGTTTTACCTCTATATATTTTGTCCAAGGAATCATTTTTAAAACCCACCATTAAAATTCCGTCTGGTGGCTGTTCAGATAACTCTTTTCTAATATCATTGAGAAGTCTTTTTCTCACTTTTTTACTTTTCATTCGCTCAATCCAAGCTCTATGACCTCCCTCTTGAACCCAGGTAGGAATCACTCCAGTTAAACCAGTCGAACTTGCGGGATAGGTATAAACATCCGCAGTGATTTTCAGTCCATTTTCTCTTGCTTTTTCTACTCGATTTATTATACTATCAAGCAAAAACCAGTTTGGTTTTCTGGATGCTTTAAGATGGTAAATTTCAGCTGGAATATTTGCTTCTTTAGAAATTGTAATTAATTCATCTAAGGCCTCAAGAACATTTCTTCCCTCGTTTCTCATATGGGAAATATATTTACCTTTAAATTTTGATGCAACTTTACAAATTGTGATTAATTCATTTGTATTAGCATAATCAGCAGGTGCATAAATTAGAGATGACCCTATACCGAGAGCCCCTTCTTTCATTCCTGTTTCAACAATTTGTTCCATATCTTTTAATTCAACGTCAGTTGCATCTCTGTTTTCGTAACCTACAGTGAGTTTTCTTACGTTAGTAGCACCTAAAAAGGAAGCAATATTTGGACTTACACCATTTTTTACAAGTTTTTCCATTGCATCGCCAAATCCAATAAAATCTTTGCCTCCAATTTTTCCTACTGGGCCAGGAGAATTTCCTTCACCAAAGACCTCTAAAGTCACTCCTTGTTTTAAGTCACTTAGTGATCTTCCATCTTCTAAAAGAGTATTATAACCCCAACTAAGCATATTTATAAAACCAGGACTGACAATCTTATTATTAGCGTCTATTGTTTTTTCTGCACTAAATTTTTTTTTAGGCCCCACGTAAACAATCTTATCGTTCGTTATCGCAACAGTTCCTATAAATCTTGGACCTCCTGTTCCGTCTATGACTGTTCCGTTGTGAATTACGATATCGCAATTTGGAGAGTTACAGGATACAAAAAAAATTAGTAATAAAAAGTGTAATTTGTTCATATCTATGATTTTAAACAAGATATGAATTTAGAAATTAATCAATAAAAAAATCCCCCTTGAAGGGGGATTTAAATTTTAAAATAAATTTATTTTAAATCGAATCTATCTAGATTCATTATTTTGATCCATGCTTTTATAAAGTCCTTGATAAAATGTTCATTTCCATCGTCTGAAGCGTAGACTTCTGATAATGCACGCAATTCTGTATTTGAACCAAAAATTAAATCAACTCTGCTAGCGGACCATTTTTTAACACCAGTTTTTCGGTCAACACCGTCATAATTACTACCATTTGAACTCCAAATGATGTTTGGATCTAACAAGTTTCTAAAAAATGCGTTATCAAGTGTGCCACTTTTTTCAGTTAAAACACCAAAATCAGATTCATCAAAGTTGGTATTGAGTACCCTCATCCCACCAATTAATGCAGTCATTTCAGGTGCAGTTAAATTTAATAGTTGTGCTCTATCAATCATTAATTTTTCTGACGAAACAATAAAATCATGTTTTACGTAATTTCTAAACCCATCTGCATTTGGTTCTAAAACTGCAAAAGAATTTACATCAGTTTGGTCTTGACTTGAATCGGTTCTTCCAGGGGTAAACTCGACTTTATAGTTCATCCCAGCGTTTTGGCAAGCTTTTTCTATAGCTGCACAACCACCCAAAACTATCAGGTCTGCGATTGAAACTTTTCTGTTACCATTGTTGCTATCAAAATCAGACTTTATATTCTCATAAACAGACAATATTTTTTCAAGCCCCACAGGATTATTCACTTCCCAAAATTTTTGTGGAGATAGTCTTATTCTACCACCATTAGCTCCTCCTCTTTTGTCAGAGCCTCGAAAAGTTGATGCAGAGGCCCAAGCAGTAGAAACCAGTTTGTTTAAATTAATTCCAGAATCTATAATCTTATTTTTAAGAGAATCAATATCATCTGAAGTTATTTGATCATACTTAGCAATAGGTACAGGATCTTGCCAAATTAATTCTTCTTTTGGAACATCGCTTCCTAAATATCGACTTACGGGCCCCATGTCTCTATGGGTAAGTTTAAACCAGGCTCTTGCAAATGAGTCGGCAAGTTGGTCAGGGTTTTCATAAAATCTTCTAGAAATTTTCTCGTATGCAGGATCTTCTCTTAGCGCCAAGTCTGTTGTAAGCATCATTGGAGCGTGTTTTAGCTCTGGATCGTGTGCATCTGGAACGGTACCTTGGCCTTCATTATTAGCAGGTTTCCATTGAAAAGCCCCTCCAGGACTTTTTGTGAGTTCCCAGTTATAATTGAATAAATTTTCAAAATAGTTGTTGCTCCATTTAATTGGTGTTGTAGTCCAAGCACCCTCCAGACCACTTGTAATTGTATCCACTCCGTGACCACTATTAAAGTTATTTTTCCATCCAAGACCCTGCTCCTCAATTGAGGCTCCAGCCGGTTCTGCACCTATATATTTTTCAGGATCAGCAGCTCCATGAGTTTTACCGAATGTGTGTCCCCCTGCAATTAAAGCAACAGTTTCTTCGTCATTCATTGCCATTCTGCCAAAAGTTTCTCTAATATCTACTGCTGCTGCCAAAGGGTCTGGCTTTCCGTTAGGCCCTTCAGGGTTAACGTATATTAAACCCATTTGTACTGCACCAAGAGGATTTTCTAGTTCTCTTTCCTTAGTGTATCTTTCATCCGCTAACCATTCTTTTTCTGAACCCCAATAAATATCTTCTTCAGGTTCCCAGGTATCTTCTCTACCCCCAGCAAAGCCAAAAGTTTTAAAACCCATTGATTCAAGAGCGCAATTTCCTGTTAAAACCATTAAATCAGCCCACGATAGTTTTTTACCATATTTTTGTTTTATTGGCCAAAGCAGAAGCCTTGCTTTGTCAAGATTCTGATTATCAGGCCAACTATTAAGAGGAGCAAATCTTAGTGTTCCTGTTCCAGCTCCGCCTCTACCGTCGGCAATTCTATAAGTTCCTGCGCTGTGCCATGCCATCCTTATAAAGAAAGGCCCATAATGACCATAATCAGCTGGCCACCAGTCTTTAGAGTCCGTCATCAGCTCATTTA
Source organism: Flavobacteriales bacterium TMED96 (assembly GCA_002171475.2). Taxonomy (GTDB): domain Bacteria; phylum Bacteroidota; class Bacteroidia; order Flavobacteriales; family Flavobacteriaceae; genus TMED96. The sequence continues at coordinate 21,011 of NHEX02000052.1, read as the reverse complement.
TTTCTTTCTTCAAATTATTTAAATCTATCTTATTGAATTCACTGGCATAATCAAAGTCCTTTTCCATTGGATTTGATAAAGATGAATGCTGCCTTAAAATACTGAGATCGATTTGATTAGGCCACCAGTTATGGTTTCTGGTACCACCCCCAGCAGCTTGTTTTATAATATTACTTGAAAATGGACATTTTCCATTTTTTGATACCCCGTTGATTCCATTAGAGGAATGATTCGNTTCAAATTCTTTCATTATAATGACATTAAATTAATTNGACAATNTTATACAATTAAACATGATTGAAGATAAAAAATTAATTGCAATTCACTATAAGGTCATATGGCTTACTTATAATAAGAACTAGCTTTATATCTTGTAGAAGAGGATGGATGACCATATGTTTTTATGAAGATAGTCACCACCTCGAAATATAGAATTTCTTTGAAACCCAGAAAGCAATACAGCTTTACTATTTAATCGTTTTTTAAATCCAAAAAATGTCCAATTTTGGTTAAAATTATAGGGATAAATACTCTCCAATATCATGAAAACTTCATTAAATACAATGAAGTTTAAATTTTTTGTAACGTTGTCAACTAAAGGGAATTCAAAACCCGCTCTAAACCTTATTCTAGTATTATATTCACGGTTGTATTTTAATGAATAAAATTTATTATCGGANGTAATNGGTTTTTTTATCCACCTTTGCTCCAATCTAATCCACCCAAAATATTTTATTTTTTTTACAGGAAAAGAAAAATTGTACTGCTGCCAAAAATTATTTTCATTTATTCTTCCTTGGTTTTGATTTGTTGAAATATAGGTATAACCAATTGAAATATTCGAGTACTCGTTTATTTTAAGATTGTATGCAGGTCTTATAAGTATTTGATCGTTAATATTATAAAAGCTTTTGGTCCTATTATGCAGTTCTAATCTTATGTAGTCTGGTCTAATAGTTTCAGAGCTTGATAGTGAAAGGTCGAAAAAAGTTGCATTCCAAGCATTATGCTCTATTTCTTGAGCANATAACGANATACTTGTTAAAAGTAATATTAAATAAAAGGTTAAAAATTTTTTAATGATTTTATTTTTAGTTTCGAAAATAAAAAAAAAAAGAAATGCTACAAGAATTTCAAAGAGATTTTATAAGTCCTCCATCAATTGGAATGTTTGCACCTGTAATGTAACTTGAAAAATTTGAAGCCAAAAAAGCCACAAGGTAACCGTACTCTTCTGGTTTTCCAATCCTCTTCATAGGCACCATTTCTTCCATNGCCTTTCTTACTTCGCTGGGTTTGATTTCCATTTTTTTTGCTTTTTCCAAATTCAATTTTTTAATTCGATCTGTATCGAAATACCCTGTTAATATGTTGTTCACAGTTATATTNTCTTTGGCCACATCTAAAGAAAGTGATTTTGCCCAGGTAACTAAAGCAGCTCTCATACTGTTTGAAAGAACAAGGTAATTTAGAGGCTCCTTAACTGACATTGAAGCAACATTTATTATTCTCCCCCATTTTTTATGTGACATCCCTTTTAGAGCTAAAGATGTTGTCCACACATGGGTTTTGAAAAGTAAATCAAATGAACTTTGGTAATCTGCTATTTTTTTTTCCAGTGACCCTCCAGCAGGGGGACCTTGGGTATTATTTACCAAAATATCAATTGTGTTTTTTTCAAAAAAATCTGCGGTAACTATTTTTAAATCATTGAAATTATTAAAATCTACTTCTAAATAGTCGTGTTTTGAATTTTTATTTTTTGACAAATCGGTTATAGCATTTTTTAATTTTTCTCTATCTCTTGCCATTAAGGTTACATTAGCACCACATTTTGAGAGCTCTAGTGCAATAGCTTTACCAATTCCACCNGTACTTCCACCAATTAGAGCTCTTTTTCCGTTTAAATCTATTCTCATTTTAATATTCTTCTCTTGGAGGGCTAAAAACATCCATTATTTTACATTTGGTTATAGCTTTNCCNGAATGGTANNTGTTTGAGGGAATATGAACTATGCTNCCCGGNNCATAGTTCTTTTTAATTCCATTNNANGTNAACTCAAANNTNCCTTCAANNACATGCATTATNTGTTCNTGAGGGTGGTTGTGTTCTGGGATAATAGCATTTTGATCAATATCCCAAAACACCCAAGTCATTTTCTCTCCATGAATAACTTTACCATGACANCCAGGCATTATTTCACGTGCTTCTATTTTATTTAATTTTGTTTCCATTTGTGNATAAAAANAAGTTTNATGAAATTTAANTAATAGTTTAAAAACTACTCAAAAGAAACTATCTTTCCCAAATATAAATCATAAATCATAAATCATAAATCATGAATACAGAATTATNTGAAAACTTNAAGTTGCCTGTAATTGCAGCACCTCTTTTTTTGATTTCTGGACCGAAGTTGGTAATAGAATGTTGTAAAAATGGAATAATTGGGACATTCCCAGCATTAAATAATAGAACATCAGAAGGTTTTGAAAAGTGGATTATTCAAATAAAGCAAGAGCTCGCAGATTTTGAGAAAGAAACTGGTAAAAAAGCAGCCCCTTTTGGAGTTAATTTAATTGTTCACCCCACNAACATAAGGGTTAAANCAGATCTCGAGATATGTGTCAAGCATAAAGTACCCCTAATAATAACCTCATTGGGAGCGGTGCCAGACNTAGTTAATTCTGTTCATAGCTACGGAGGATATGTATATCATGATATCATAAAAAGAAGACATGCTGAAAAAGCTTCTGAAGCTGGGGTTGACGGANTNATNCTNGTNGCNGCNGGNGCNGGAGGNCATGCNGGNTTNATTAATCCGATGGCTCTTATAAACGAAATTAAAAGTTTTTTTGACAAAACAATTATTCTTTCTGGGTGCATAAGCAATGGTGTTGATATAGCTGCAGCAATACAAATGGGGGCTGACTATGCATATATGGGCACTAGATTTATTAACACCANTGAAAGTAGAGCAGATGATGGATATAGAGAAATGATTATAAATAGTAAAGCNGAAGATATTGTTTACACCGCTGCGGTTTCAGGTGTTAATGCTAACTTTCTACGACCCAGTCTAGAGGCTGTGGGGATAACTGAAGAAATGTGGAAGAACACAAAAAAAATGGATNTAGGCAACGAACTTGACGCAGCTAAAGAAGAAGCAAAAGCATGGAAAACAATTTGGTCGGCAGGACAAGGTGTTACGGCAATCGANGATAGTCCNTCNGTTAANAATCTTGTATCAAGNTTAAAAAAAGANTTTANTCAAGCTATAAATAANCAGATTAAAACAACATCGAAGTTTTTGGATTAGTTAGTNAACCATTNGAAACTANCTTAGNTGAAGTTTGGATTTAATTTTCTTATAATTTTGAATCACTTCCTCAATCCTACCCTGTTTATCATTTTTAAGTTTTNTAATAACTTCTTTNCCGCGNTCGTTAAATTCATTATTTACGTTTTTAGCGCTCCACAACANCAANTCACTCATAACAGGGTATAAACCAATACCNTTATTGGTTAAATAATAGCATTTTTCCTTTTTGTTATCTTTACGGTACCTGAAATCCAAAATTTCATGATTNTTGAGCCATTTGAGTCTTTGTGACAAAATATTTGAAGCAATTTTTTCAGGCCCATTCATAAATTCTTTAAAAGTAGTTTTGCCCCCTAATAAATCTCTAATAACAATCAATGACCATTTGTCCCCGACAATATCAAGAGCATTACACATAGGGCATCCACTTCTATAAAGCATAGTTAAAAATAAAAAAAAAATGTTTAATTATCACCAACGAAATTAAATAATTTGTAAAACAAAAACATCTTTTTTATTAATCTTTTAAAATTTAGCCCTGTTTTTTATCGATTTTACAAAAAAAACCACAAAAAAATTATCACTTGCAAAATGCAAATAATTTTTATAAATTTGACTTTAACCAAAACTAATTCTTTTTAGAATTTAACCTCATATCTTCTTGGATTTGAGGTTTTTTTATTTGTTTATATTTACTCCTTTAAACTATGATTAGAATTTTTTATATTTTAACTATACCTCTATTAACTTTTTTTTTATCATTTTTAATTTCGATTGACAATAATGAACTTGGCTTTTTTATAAAGGTGATTACCTTAATTTTCATTTTACAATTAACCGGTTTCATACCTTCTTTTTATTTAAAATCAGAAAAATACTATGATTTATTTGGTGGATTAACATTTGTATCTTCAATACTCTTAATGTTATTTTTAAAATTTAGAATCGCTAGTGACTTAAATATTAGAGAAATAATTTTAGCTTTATGTGTACTTCTTTGGACAATTAGGTTAAGTTTTTTTCTGTTTCAAAGAGTTAAAAGGGTAGGTAAAGATGTAAGATTTGATAATTTAAAATTTTCACTCTCTAAATTTCTCCTAGCATGGATGACACAGGGTCTATGGGTTTTCATATGTTTATTCCCAATTTTAGTCGTTTTTTCGTCTCCTGCTAATAATGATATCACGTATCTTACTCTCGGATGTTTACTCTATCTGTTTGGTCTTCTGATTGAAATTATTGCTGATTATCAAAAAACAATTCACAATAAACTAAATAATAAAAAGCGTAAATTCATATCTAGTGGACTTTGGTCTAAATCAAGACACCCTAATTACTTCGGAGAATTTTTGATATGGACTGGGATTACGATAATTTGCTTCCCAGTTTTCTCAGGATTTAAATATTTATCTTTAATTACTCCAATTTTTATATATTTTCTACTCAATTATATTAGTGGTGTCAATTTACTGGAAAAGAGAGCCAAAGAAAAGTGGGGCAATAACCCAGAATATGTTAAATATTTAAAAACCACACCTAAATTCTTTCCTAAAATTTTTTAAGTTGAAGTATTTTTTAATTTTATTTTCCATATCAGTAAGCATGGCTCAGCAGACAGAAACGCAATCATACGATGTTATAGAAAAACATGACAATATTGAAATTAGATATTATCCTCCAGCTGCAAAGGTTATGTCAAAGGGTAAAATAAATGGAAACTCAAATTTCAGAAATCTATTCAATTACATTTCTGGGTCAAATTCTAAAAATGAAAAGATTTCAATGACAACCCCCGTTTATATGAAAAATGATAAAGAAAATCAGATTATGGAGTTTGTCTTGCCTAAAAAGTTTAATGATAAAGAAATTCCAATACCAGTNANTAACAATTTAGAAGTTTACAAATCTAAAGAGGGAACTTACGCTTCCATTCGTTATAGCGGTTATAATAANATTGAAAAACANGCACTTAATACAAAAANACTTNTNAATAAATTAAGAGAATTAAATAGGANGGTAGTAGGAAAGCCTATTTTATTGTCNTATGATGCACCATATAAATTCTATAATAGACGAAATGAGATTTTATTTGAATTGTCTAATTAATTTATCAGATAGTCCAGCTGTAATTTTTTAAAAGATAAATTAAACTCAGAAACGTCGTTTGTCATTAATTTATTAAATATTTCGATTTCCTTATCAATTTTTTCTGATAGTTCAGTCATCAGTTTTTTGTCCTGGTCTGTAGGAGGAAAATCATTCATAGTTACTAAATCAGCAATGTGTCCAAGTTTATTGGTTAATTTGATTGGAAAATTAAGGGGGTCTTGCCTACTTTCATTCTTAGTTTGATATAACGCATTTTCCACTNTACTAAGNGAATCAATTAGGAAATNAGCTTTCTTAATGATATTTTCAGCGTCCTTNTTATCAGAAAAAGTAGTTAAAAAATCATTTAATTTTAATTTTGTTTTTCTAATTTTTTTTATGGACTGATGCGCCTTAGAAAGAGTCTTATTTATTTGGTTTACAAAATTAAATTGTTCTCTCATTTGGTCAACTGTACTTTCTGAAGTTGGTGACTTCAATATTTTAAATGAATTTTCAAATTCAAAATTGTTCACCGAAAGTCTAACCTGGTAAGTCCCAGGTACTGCCTTTGCCCCATTTAAAGATGCGCTCCACATTACCATTCCATCGAAATTTTCAGCTCCTGGGTATTTGTAATCCCAAACAAAAACATTTCCACCATCTTTTACTTCCAATTTATTATCATCATCTGATGTACTAAACTTTCTAATTTCATTCCCTTTTTCATCGTGAAAACTCAATTCAACTTTATCAGAACCTTTATTGTAAGATGGAATATAAAAATGAATCTCTACTCCATTTGGTTTATTTGTACCCATAGTAAGTGAGCTTTCCCCCCCCACTACCTCTTAATCTGTAGGTTGGTTTTGGCTTAAAGAGATATGGATTCTTATCAGAGTTTGGAAGCTGGTGAAGAACGGTTAGATCATCAAGCATCCATATACTTCTTCCTTGGGTTGCTACAATCAAGCTATTATCTTTAATTGTCAAATCTGTGATGGGNACAATAGGCAAATTCTGTTGAAAAGGCTTCCAACTATTACCATCATCAAAAGAAATATATAAACCCGACTCGGTACCTGCGTATAAAAGACCTTTTCTAGCCGGATCTGCTCTTAATACCCTAGTGAAGTTTTCATTTTTTATATTGTTGGTAATTAGTTCCCAAGTCATACCATAGTTTTCTGTACGGTACAGATAAGGTTTAAAATCACCGGTTTTGTATTTTGTCCCAGCAACATAGCAAGTTCCAGGATCGAATGGAGACGGATCGATACTATTAATCATCATCCATTCAGGCATATTTTTTGGAGTTACATTTGTCCATGTTTTCCCACCATCTTTCGTCAAGTGAATAAGTCCGTCATCACTTCCAACCCAAATTAAACCACTTTTTAAATTGGATTCTCCACCAGCGAAAAGTGTACAGTAATATTCCACACCTGTATTGTCTTGAGTGATGGGACCTCCAGAAGATTTAAGTTTTTCAGGTACGTTTCTTGTTAGATCTGGGCTAATTATTTCCCAACTCTGACCTTCGTTTTCAGTAACATGGACATGATTAGAAAAAGCATACATTTTTTTAGCGTTATGAGGACTGAAAAAAANCGGGAAGTTCCATTGAAAACGGTATTTCATGCCCTCAGCTCCGTACCCCATGGGATTGTCTGGCCAAACATTAATTCCTCTTTCACTTCCGTTTTTGTGATTAACTCTGGTTAGATATCCACCATAACTTCCACCATATACTATATCGTTATCGTTAGGATCTATAGCTATGTGGGCTGACTCACCGCCTGCAGAAGGTTCCCAATCGCCTTCGTCTATATATGATCCATTACTTCTATGTTTTATTCTTACAGTGGAATTATCTTGCTGAGCAGCGTAAATTCTGTAAGGGAAAGAGTTGTCAGTAGTGACACGATAAAATTGTGCTGTTGGTTGGTTATNATATGTGCTCCANGTTTCCCCTCCATCNTAAGTCACCTGGGCACCACCNTCGTCCCCTATAATCATTCTATTATTATCTTCTGGGGCAATCCAAAGGTCGTGATGATCACCATGAGGTGCATTGTGAGATGTAAAAGTTTCACCACCATCTGTTGATNTGTGATAAGAAACATTCATTACATAGACTTTATTTATGTCTTTTGTATCTGCGTAGATTTTAGAATAATACCAAGCACGCTGTCTTANAGCTCTGCTATCATTTACATGTGACCAAGTTTCTCCGCCGTCATCGGATCTATANACTCCTCCCTTATCTTTATTTTCAACAATTGCCCAAACCCTATCNGAATTTACAGGAGAAACAGTGACACCAATAATTCCTAATATTCCTTGCGCAAATCCTTTGTTGCTACTTATTTTCCTCCAATTATTTCCCCTGTCNGTACTTTTCCAGAGTATAGACCCCTCGCCTCCACTACTAAGACTGTAAGGAGTTCTTTTAACTCTCCAAGTTGCAGCATATAGATTTCTTGGATTATTAGGATCAATTACNAGTTCTACTGCCCCAGCATGATTGCTTTCGAAAAGAACTTTTGACCAAGTTTTACCACCATTGGTACTTTTATAAACTCCTCTTTCNGAAGTAGGTTTGTAAATATTTCCTAAAACAGCGGCATATACAATGTCTGGATTTTGAGGGTCAATTACAATTCTAGGGATATGTCTAGACTTTGGGAGTCCACAACTTTTCCATGTTTCTCCGGCATCTTCTGACTTCCAAATTCCGTATCCAGAGGAAACATTACCCCTAACTGTTACCTCTCCCCCTCCAACATAAATAACGTTTGGATCACTTTTTGAAACGGCTACAGCACCAATACTTCCACCAAAATAGCCATCTGAAATATTTTTATAAGTTTTTCCTCCATCGGTGGTTTTCCAAATTCCACCACCGGTTGAACCAAAATAAAATAAATTGGGATTACCTTCTACGCCTGTTACAGCGCANGATCTACCACCTCTAAAAGGGCCAATTTCTCTGAATTTAAGCGAAGAGTACAAGGATTGATCATAANTGACTTTATTTTTTTGACTTTTATTTTTTCTNTGTGCAACTATTTCAAAAGAAAATAAAAGANTGACACAAAGNGATAGGTTNAAAAACTTAATTAATTGCATTTTTATTGATTTTTNANCTAATTTAACTTAAAATAAAATTNAAAAGTATATTTATTTATAATTAAAAACTATGNGNAAAAAGATTTTANTACTTTCAATAACNTTAATATCTACTGTTTACTCTATTGAAGCTCAGNGTNTTAGNACAATNAAAAANGAACTCCAACAATCAATTGAAAAACATGAGANAGAATTAATCAAAACTAGTGATGCAATTTGGGAGGCTGCTGAAACAGCATTATTAGAATTTAAATCTTCNAAAATNTTAATAGANCACGCCAANAGAANTGGATTTNANGTTGAAGAGGGNGTTGCCGGNATAAAAACNGCTTTTACAGCATCNTATGGGTCTGGTAGACCAATTATTGGAATATTAGGAGAATTTGATGCTAATGCTGGAATTTCACAAAAAAGGAAACCAGTAAAAGAANCCAGAATTCCNGGTGGTGCGGGTCATGGTTGTGGTCACAATCTTTTNGGAACNGCAAGTCTTGGTGCAGCTATTGCTATCAAAGAGCAAATTGAGAANGGAAATATAAAAGGAACTGTAATATTNTANGGAACACCTGCCGAAGAAACAATTTTTGCCAAAGTATGGATGGTTAGGGAGGGTNTATTTGACAAATTGGATGTATGCATGGATTGGCACCCTGGAGATGAAATCGAAGCTGGAACACAAAGCTCTAAGGCCCTTGTTGATTTTAGAGTAAAATTCCGNGGTAGTTCAGCTCATGCATCCTCTGATCCTTGGAANGGGAAAAGTGCAGCTGATGCAATGGAGTTATATACAACCGGGTTAAATTACTATNGAGAACATATTGAACCAACAGCGAGAATTCATTACCAAATTGAGAAAGCTGGGGATGTGGTTAACGTTGTCCCAGATTACGCTCAGATATGGACTAGGCTGAGACAAAACAACAGAGCAGGTGTTGATGTTTTGTATGAAAGGGCACTTGATATAGCAAAAGGAGCTGCTCTAATGACAGGGACTACTTATGAAACTAAGTTAATCTCAGGAATTTATGAAATACAAGTAAATAGAACAGGTGCAGCAATTTTGCAAAAAAATCTAGAAACATTAGGTGAAATTACTTACAGTGATAGTGAATTAAATTATGCTAATACCATTTTAAAGGAAACGGGGAAGCCTCAAAATGGTATAGATGGTAAAATTTATCCACTTAAACCAACGCTACCTGCACAAGGTGGTTCTACAGATGTTGGAGACGTAAGTCAAGTAGTANCTACAATTAGTTTAGGAGTTACAACTGCGGCAAGTGGAGGCCCNTGGCATTCTTGGGCTGTAGTTGCTTGTACTGGAATGTCCATAGGTCATAAAGGTATGATTTATGCCGCAAAAGCTTTATCTATGACTATGGCGGATCTATACAAAAACCCCTCTTTAATTAGTGCTGTAAAAGAAGATTATTTGAAAAATAAANAATACGACAAATACGCCCCCAGGATTTTACCTGGCCCGCCTTCATTAGAATAGTTTTATGTACAAATACTTATTATTTATTTTCCTTTCTTTTGCAAAAATCGATTGCTTTTCTCAAGCTGTTTTACCCCTAAAGGATAGGGTTAGAGCTATAGAGGAAATACAAAAAGATAGACTGGAAAACCTTTTGCCGCAGCTTATGGAAAGAGAAAAAATTGACTGTTGGGTAATAATTACAAGGGAATACAATGAAGATCCAATAATTAAGAGTCTTCTTCCTCCAACATGGTTGAATGCTAGAAGAAGGACAATTCTTGTTTTTACACTTGATGAATCTTCAAATAAAGTTGACATGGCCGCAATCACTAGGTATTCTTTTGGAAGCTTAATAGAAAGTGTTTGGGATAAAGAAAAAGAACCTGATCAAATGAAGGCACTTGTGGATTATCTTAAACTTAAGAACCCAAAAAAAATTGGTATAAACATATCGGATACCTACGGAATTGCTGATGGATTGTCTGTAACAGATCACAAATTATTAATGAACTATTTACCACAACCCCTTAAAAAAAGGGTTATAAGCTCAGAGTCTCTAGCGGTTTCGTGGGTGGAAACTAGAACCGAGAAAGAAATGATACTATTTTCCCACTTAACAGAAATAACCCATAATGTAATTAAGGATGCCTTCTCAACAGTTGTTATCACTCCTGGAGTTACAACTACTGACGACGTGGTATGGTGGATGAGAGAAAAGGTTTCATCAATGGGACTAAAAACTTGGTTTCATCCAACAATTGATGTTCAACGTGCTGATGATAGCGATCTTTACGCTTTTGACGCAAAACAAAAGTTTGATATTATTCAACCTGGCGATTTAGTTCATTGTGATTTTGGTATCACTTATTTAAATCTTAATACAGACTGTCAACAACTTGCATATGTTTTAAAACCCAATGAAGTTGACGCACCTAAGTATTTAAAAGATGGCCTTAAAGCTGGGAATTTATTAGAAGATATACTAACCAGTAAATTCAAAGAAGGAATAACAGGAAACGAAGTTTTAAAAATTTCAAGAAAGGAAGCTATTGAAAAAGGTTTGAGACCTCAAATATATACGCATCCGCTTGGCCTTTTTGGTCATTCTGCAGGCACTATTATTGGCATGTGGGACAATCAAGGGTTTGTTCAAGGCACTGGGGAATGGAAGTTAAATGCAAATACAGCCTATGCGATTGAGTTAAACACCAAAGTTTATATAAAAGAATGGGGCAAGGATGTTAGAATTATGCTTGAGGAACCAGGTTTTTTTTCAAAAGACGGCTTCAGATATATAAATAAAAGACAAGAAAAATTTCATTTGATAGGAGAATAAACGAGAAATTTCTTTTAGGCGGAATTACTTTCTTTTTGAAAATAATTTAAATGAAAAACTCTTAACTAACATGTTTTTATTTAGTATTAAGATCAAAAAAGCAAGTAACAAAAAGACTATCTTAATGAAAAGTAACTTAGATTCCATACAAATATTTAACTAAAATTAAGAAGTTATGTTTTTCGTAAAATCGAGTAGGTTTTAACTTTTCAACAAAGTTACTAAGAATCTCAAGTTGATTTGAAATTAATTTTAGACAATATATTTCAGGTTTGTTTATGAAGGGTGGCATTAAATTATATGGAAATACGAACCTCCCCGTTGTTGTCAAATGTTAATTTTTGGTTATTTACATATATAAAACAATCCTGATTTAAACTTAAAGAGCATTGAAACAAGTTTTTACTGAACTCAATTTTATAAATATTTTGTCTAAAATTAATTTTAAATTCCAGAGCTTCCCAATTTTTAGGTAAGCAAGGGGTAAAATGAAGTGAGTTGTTTTTTACTCGCATCCCAGCAAAACCCTCGACAATTGTTAACCAACTACCTGCCATAGAGGTAATGTGTAGCCCTTCCTCAACCTCCTTATTATAGTCATCTAAGTCTAACCTAGAGGCTCTTTTAAAAAGTTCGTATGCTGATTTAGTTTTTTCTAATTTACAAGCAATTATTGAATGAATACATGGTGAAAGAGATGATTCATGGACTGTAAATTTTTGATAAAATTCATAATTATTTTTAATTGATTCAATGCCAAACTTATCTTCAAAAAAGTATATTCCTTGAAGAACATCCGCCTGTTTTATATATGGAGATCGTAAAATTCGATCCCATGACCAATTTTGATTTAATGGTCTTTCTGAACTATCTAATTCCTCAACTTCTTTAAGATCTTTATCGAAGAATCCGTCTTGTTGTACAAATATGCCAAGTTTTTTGTCATCATTTAAATAAAGATTTTCTGAGATTTTTAACCATAGATTTATTTCAGACTCTTTAAGTTTTAGTTTTTCGCATAATTCTTTGAACGAATTGGGATTATTTTTTTTAAAAATTTTTATTGAATCTAGTGTAAACTCTAAACACCATTTGGTACTATAATTAGTATACCAATTATTGTTAACATTATTTTCATATTCGTTTGGACCTGTAACACCTAAGATGACGTACTTATTTTTTTTCTCTGAATAAGAGACTCTTTGAGCCCAAAATCTGCAAATTCCGATTAAAATTTCGATTCCCTTATCCATTAAATATTCTGAATTACCGGTGTATCTAGTATAGTTAAAGATTGCGTATGCTATCGCATTATTCCTATGTATTTCTTCAAAAGTAATTTCCCATTCATTGTGGCATTCCTCACCATTCATTGTAACCATTGGGAATAATGCTGCACCATTTTTAAATCCAAGCTTTTTTGAATTATCTATAGCCTTGTCTAATTGATTGTATCTATAATTTAGAAGATTAAGTGTTACTTCTGAAGGTTTAGTTCCTAAACAGAATGGAACACAATACGCCTCTGTATCCCAATATGTACTTCCTCCATATTTTTCCCCTGTAAAACCCTTTGGGCCAAAATTTAGATTTGGGTTGTCACCTCTGTAAGTTTGGTTTAACTGGAAAATATTAAATCTAATGGCCTGTTGAGATTTATTGTCCCCGCTAATTTTAATGTCCGATTGTTCCCATATTTTAGCCCATTCTAATTTATGTTCTTGATAAAGACTCTCAAAAGAGGCGTTTTCTAAATAATTCAATATCTCATTTGCTTTATTTTCAATTTTATTCCACTCATTGCATTCAGTAGTAACATATCCTCCAAACTTTTCTAATTTTAAAGTGTATCCTTTGTTCAATTTATATTCAGATTCAAGCATTATTTTGTTTGAATTAGATTTTGTTGTAAAAGGTTTTTTAATTTTCAAATTGTCTTCATATAAATCAGCCTTCATGTAAGTTATCACGTTAAAATCAGTTTTTTTCACCTTACTTTTTACTAGTGATTTATTTTGGGTATTTACTTTTTCTATTGTTTCCCAAAATTTTTCGTCCCAATTGCTGTCGTCATTTGAAACATCAAAATCAATATAGGGAGACAATGTTATTTTTACATCTCTGCTGCACTTAATATTATAGGAAATTGCACCAATATGTTTTCTCTTCATAGATAGAAACCTTTTGGAGTCTATCTCCACCTTTAAATTATTATTTGTGTTTATAGAAATCGAACGCTCATAAAGGCCATTTTTCATATCTAATTTTCTTTCGAATTTTTCAATCTTATCAACCTTGTTAAGGTCAAGAAGAATGCCATCAATTAATATCGAAATGCCAATCCAACTAGGAGCATTAATTACTTTTGCGAAATATTCAGGGTAGCCGTTTTTCCACCATCCAACTTTTGTTTTATCTGGATAATAAACACCAGCTATATAACTGCCTTTAAAAGTTTTACCACTGAAATCTTCTTCAAAGTTGGCTCTTTGACCCATAGCACCATTACCAATGCTAAAAATACTTTCAGATCCCATTACTTTCCCTGGGTCCCATCCTTCTTCAATTATTTCCCAAGGATCTATTTTATAAATATTTGTTTCCATTTTAAATCACGTTTTCAAAAAATTCAAGTGGTATATCATCGAGAGAATTAAAATTAAGTCTTGCATTTTCAATTTTACCACTCCCACAGATAGCAACTGAAACCATTTTTGCCTTATTAGCAGCCTCTACACCTGCGATGGAGTCTTCAAAAACAATTACTTTTTTTGGATTTACCCCAAGCATTTGTGCACCTTTTAGAAAAACCTCTGGATGGGGTTTTGATTTTGAGGTTAAATTCCCATCAATTATTACTTTAAACTTGCTTTTTATTCCAAGTTTTTTTAAAATTTGATGTGCATTTTTACTTGCAGATCCCAATGCGATTGGAATACCTTTAATCGCAGCAAAATCAATTAATTTCTTGACTCCAGGCAATATATCCATTTGACTAAGATTATTAATGAAGTCTTTGTATAATTCGTTTTTTTTCTCCAAATACTTTTTCTTTTCAAACTTGTCAATTGAAATCCCTCCCCAAGATAATATCCTATCTAATGATTCTTCTCTACTTACACCTTTTAGAAGTTCATTTTGATTTTTTGATAATTCAAACCCAAAGCTCTTAGAAATTATTTTCCAGGATTTAAAATGGTATTTAGCTGTATCAACAATAATTCCGTCAAGATCAAAAATAAATGCTTTCAAATCAAAAATTTATTTGCAATGATAATCAGCAGCCCTTGTTGCAATTTGGATATGAGGTTTGATATTTACTTTGTAACCAAGAGAGTTAGCTAATCCTTTTGATGCATTTACTAATTTATTTGATTTAAAATTTTCGTTTTCATTATAATCCAAATCAATTTCTGGAGTTATATTCAGTGACTTTTTTATGTTTTCGGCTATATCAATACTTAGTTCAGTTTCTTTCCAAAGCCGAGTCCAAAGGTCCTTAATTTGTGGGACTCCGCTTTTTTTTAAGATATAATGAACACCTCTGTTACCGAACCTATAAGCAATAACTGTTATATATTGTGTTTTTTTAGCTAAACTTTGAGAATCAGTTCCTACATAAACTTCGACGAAAGGATTCTTTTTAAGTATTTCTCTGGTATGAGCAATAGGGTCAATTATATTCCCCCTGATGTCTTTAAAAGCAACGCAATTTTCCATTTAACTAAAATATAATTTTAATCATTAAGATTGACAAATCCCTTTAAAAAGTTGAATTTAAATTAAAAAAAACAGGAGGTGTTTATTATCATACCTCCAAAGAATCAGCTTTAGTTATTTCCTGCTTTACAAGTTTTGACAAGTAAATCACTGAAATCATATTTGGTATAGCCATTAAAGCGAAAGATAAATCAATAAGACTTATCACAAAATTCACCGATGAAATAGCAGAAAAAAAGATACTTGTTAAGTAAACATAATTATAAATGAATCCATATTTTTTTTTAGTCAAAAAGTCTAAACACTTTACACCATAATAGGAATAGGTAAATAGGGTAGTAATTCCAAAAACAATCACCATAAGCACTAAAAATGTATCTCCAAGCCCGTAAAAAAGACGATTAAACGACTCTAGAGTTAAAAGAATTCCATTTAATTCTGTATCTAGATATGAACCGCTCACTATAATTACAATTCCTGTAATTGAACATACCAATATTGTATCCAATAGTGGCCCTAAACTTGCAACTAAACCCTCGTTTATTGGCTCTTTTGTCTGAGACTGTCCATGGTACATTGGCGCATTACCAATACCACTTTCATTAGAAAAAACAGCCCTTCTTATACCGAGTAAGACAAGACCCCAAAAACCACCCACATACATGGTTTTAAAATCTAATGCAGAAAAAATTATTGTTTGTAAAACATATGGGATTTGCGTTATATTATGAATTATAACCCACAAACCCATCAATAAATACAGTATAACCATAAGAGGGACTAGTTTGGATGTTGTTTTAACAATTTTTTTTAAACCTCCTAAAATCACCCACCCAGAGACTAAAATTAACAATAACCCAAAAGAGCCTTCATAAATAAAGCTGTCAATAGCACTATTTACTGATGGATAAATGACTTGAACTACCGTTTGAGTTAGTTGGTTTGCTGTAAAAGCAGGCAAAACTCCAAATAAAGCTGCAACACAAAACCAGTTTGCCAAAAATTTTCCAGACCTAGGCATTCCAATTGTCATATAGTACATTGGACCTCCTAATGGCTCGCCATTTAACTCCTTCCTCCTTAATTTTACAGATAGAGTACAGCTATAAAATTTTATTACCGATCCAAGTAGAGCAGTTATCCACATCCATACAAGTACACCTGGACCTCCCATGTGAATAGCAATTGCTACACCAGAGATATTACCCAATCCTACGGTTGAAGCTAAAACAGCAGATAATGCTTCAAAACGTGATATCCCCTTTTCTGAATTTTTTTTTAATAAAAGTGAAAATCCTTTATTGATTTTTTTAATAGAAAACCCTTTTGAATCTAAAAGAAGAAATAGACCTCCACCAATAATTAAAATAAGCATTACCCATTCTAAAGGAGCTATTAATTGATTTATAAAATGAGTTAGCCAATTCAAATTTTAGGATTTTAATTATCTTGTTTTACAACAATAAAAGTTGCTTTTGAACCAGTTGCAAGATTCCAAAGATTAGACATCATTACATTTCCATCATCATCGTAAACCCTTACCTCCGCAGTGTTGGGACCGGATTCTCCTTGATTTAATGCAACAAAATCAATTTTATTAAAACCCTCTAAAAGCTTAACATCCATCTTTTTATACCTTTGAGTCAAGAGTATATTTGGATAAATTATGTCATCATTAAATCTTATTTGAACTCTGTCTCCATCGGGTTCTTGATGGTCTCTAAAAACTATTCTAACATTTTCAGTTGAACTAATAAAGTCTCCAAGATACTGGTCAGCCTTAAATTTGGGAGCATTGCCTTCATTTTTATTTGAATTTAACTTTTTTAAGTAAGCGTCCCCTGGATTTATGAATGCCTCTTCATTTTCCATTTGAATATTATTTTCAAATCCTTTGGGGCTTTCAAAATTAGGTTCTTTAGAAAAGAAATCTTTTTTAAAATAGTCAGGTAAATTATTCTCAGGTAATTTCAGAATAGATTTAGATGTTTTATCTATTTCAATTTTTTTTTCTAAGGGTTTTATTTCTATCTGAGAATAGGAATAATTGAAAAGAAAAACAAAAAAAGTATAAATAGATAAATTGAATTTCATTCATCAAACCTAATTATTTTAAAGGAGAAATTATTACTTTTTTGTCATTTTAAACTATATTCAAATAATTAATAAAGCAAACCAAAAATGAAACTTGAATTAATAGATTGGCCTATAATAGTTATCTTTTTTTTAATTACGCTCTTAATTGGTTTGTGGTCTTCAAAAACTGCAGGCAAAAGCACAGATGAATTTTTCCTTTCCGGTAGAAATATGCCATGGTGGCTGCTGGGTGTCTCTATGGTTGCCACGACATTTTCAGCTGATACCCCCAATTTAGTAACAGATATTGTAAGGACGAATGGAGTAGCTGGTAATTGGGTTTGGTGGGCTTTTTTGTTAACCGGAATGCTAACGGTATTTGTTTACGCTAGGCTTTGGAGAAAATCAGGCGTTCTAACAGATTTGGAATTCTATGAAATCAGATATAGTGGAAAGGAGGCAGCTTTCCTTCGAGGTTTTAGAGCAATTTATTTAGGGTTTTTTTTTAATATAATGATTATGGCTACTGTGTGCCTTGCCGCTATTAAAATAGGTGGAATAATTTTAGGACTTTCTCCATTAAACACATTGCTGATTGCATCAACAATTACTGTGATATATAGTATACTTGGTGGATTTAAAGGGGTTGTATATACAGATTTTTTCCAATTTATATTAGCAATGTCAGTTACGATTTGGTCTGCATCCTTTTTTATTGGACTCCCTGAAATTCAAAGTTTAACTAATCTATTTTCACATCCGAATGTGATTAATAAATTGGATTTAATTCCAGATATAAATGACAGGGAAGTTTTTATTACAATTTTTGTTCTTCCGCTTGCTGTGCAGTGGTGGAGTGTATGGTACCCAGGAGCTGAACCTGGCGGTGGAGGGTATATAGCTCAAAGAATGCTGTCTGCTAAAGACGAAAATAATGCTATATGGGCAACATTGTTATTTAATTTTGCTCATTACGCAATAAGACCTTGGCCTTGGATTATAATAGCACTAGCCTCTCTAATTATTTTTCCTGATTTAGCTTCAATCAGTGAAGCTTTTCCA
Organism: Flavobacteriales bacterium TMED96; assembly: GCA_002171475.2. Classification (GTDB taxonomy): domain Bacteria; phylum Bacteroidota; class Bacteroidia; order Flavobacteriales; family Flavobacteriaceae; genus TMED96. The sequence goes on along the minus strand of NHEX02000052.1, from coordinate 2,797 downwards.
GGGATTGATGAAAATTTTTTAGAGAACGACTTAGCATATCCAGCAATGATGACTTTATTGCCAAAGGGCGTAATTGGTTTAATGGTTGCCTCACTTGTTGCTGCATTTATGTCAACCATATCTTCACACTTAAATTGGGGGTCTTCATATATTGTTCATGATTTTTATTCAAGATTTATAAATTCGAACTCTACTGATTCCAAAAAGGTATTTATAGGAAGATTATCTACTCTAATTTTGATGTTTTTATCTGCCTGTTTTGCACTTGTTTTAAATAATGCTTTGCAAGCATTTCAAATTTTATTGCAAATTGGTGCAGGAACAGGTCTTTTATTTATTTTGAGGTGGTTTTGGTATAGGATAAATGCCTACAGCGAAATAACTGCTATGATTGTTTCGTTTATTCTTGCCTTGTATTTGCAAATAATCCATACTCGTTTAGGTTTTGAAGCAATACCACAAGATATCCAATTTTTAACAAGTGTACTTATTACGACAATAGCATGGGTGAGTGTTAGCTTTTTAACACCGCCGTCTAATCTCAATACATTGAAAGATTTTTATATTAAAATTCAACCCGGAGGAAGAGGTTGTAATAAAATTAAAGCTGAAATTGATAACAAGGAAATTGAAAAAAAAGTTTTCTGGACTATTCCTAGGGGGATTACATGTATGATTATAAGCGTCTTTGCTATTTATGGTTCTTTATTTAGTGTAGGGTATTTTATATATGGGAAAAGCACGCAAGCAATAATATTATTTGTTATTACGATTTTGGCTTTCTTCTCACTCTGGAAATATTCTAAAAATTAACTGATTAAAACTCCTGCAAAACATGCAGAAATTAATGAAACAATTGTTCCAGCAATCATCGCTTTAAAACCCAGTTCAGATAAATTTTTTCTTTGCGATGGTGCTAAAACCCCTATTCCTCCAATTTGAATTCCGATAGAAGTCAAATTTGCAAATCCGCACAACATGAATGTTGCCATTGTAATTGATTTTTTGCTTAAAAGTTCAATTGAGTTGTTTATGTTTTTTAAATCAGCTAATTGTATGAACGCAACAAATTCGCTTGAAACTATTTTTACACCTAATAACTGACCCATTATAGCACACTCTTGATATGAAACCCCTATCAACCACATTAACGGTGCAAAAAGGTATCCCAACACAAATTCAATTGAAAACTGATCAAAACTAGTTGATTCCGATATTAAAGCGTTAAAGTTTAAAGACTCACCTATTAGCCACATTATGTCATTCAATAGGGCTATAAAGGCTAAAAATACAAGTAGCATTGCGCCCACGTTCACAGCTAGTTTTACACCTTCAACAGTCCCCTTGGTTATAGATAATAGTAAATTCCCTTTTTTATTTTTTGTCTCAATCTTTATTTCTTTTATTTTACTTTCTGTTTCCTCTGGGAATAGTATTTTAGAAATGGCAACGGCTCCAGGGGCGGCCATAACAGATGCAGTTAGTAAATGATTTGAAAATTTAAGTTGTTCATTTAAGTCATTCCCCCCAAGTAAGCCAATATAAGCCGCTAAAACACTTCCAGCAACAGTTGACATCCCACCGACCATGACTAAGAAAAGCTGGGATTTGGTCATTTTGTCTAGATAGGATTTTATAAGAATTGGAGATTCAGTTTGACCTAAAAATATATTTCCAGCTAAAGACAAACTTTCAGACCCCGTAATTTTCAAAAACTTATTTAAAATCCAAGCTAAAAGGGACACAATTTTTTGAATAATTCCTAAATGATAAAGCACTGATGTTAAAGCTGAAAAGAAAATTATTACTGGTAAAACTTGAAAAGCAAATATGTATGCGAATTTTTGTTGATCGACCAGAGAAGAAAATAAAAATGAGCTTCCAGAAGTTGTGTAATTAATTATTCTGACGAAAAATTTTGAAATAATTTCAAAAATTGATTGGATTAATGAATTTTTTAAAATTAAAACCGCTACGATAAATTGAATAAATATGGAAATGAAAACAGTTTTCCATTGAATTTTTTTTCTATTGTTGCTAAATAAAAAAGATATAAGAAGCAATGATGTCAAACCTAATAAACCTCGAAATAATGTAATAGTTGAAAAATCTACCATTTAGACCCCACTTTAAACATCAATTATTTTTGGATTTTACAATTTCTTCCAATTCTTTATTTTTTTTGTCTATAATTTTTTTGAGCTCTTTGATGTATTCTTCATCTTTTAATTTTTGCTCTACTTTTTTATTTGCCTCTCTAGTCATTCTTTTATAATCTTTAATTGCATTTGCAACTATCGCTAAAATTATCACCAATGCTCCAAGTGCCACAAGTATTTTTTCACTATCAGTTAATATCATTTCCGTTTTTTAATAAATAAATAAATTGATAAAGCGAGTAATAGCAATCCCACATAAAGGTAAGGATAATCAATAAAGGAGAGAATATTATACATATAATAAACTTCAACAAAACAAATAATAGATATAATTAAGGATATTGTTTTTAAATACTTCATTTAAAATCTAAATTCGTCAATTAATATGTAATTCTTAATAAAATTGTTAATAAAAGATTCTACATCTAATTATGATATATTATAATAACTTATACATTAGCAAAATTGATACCGTTAATGCTTCTAAAAGCTTTAAAAATCTTTCTCCTCCCATCTCGACATGGGAGGTTTTTTTTTAAGTCCTAAAAAAAATATTTAAAAATTTTAAAAAAAACATTTGGAGTTTAGTAAGAATACTTATATTTGCACTCATATGTTAATCATAAAAATTTAAAAAA
>NHEX02000051.1 GCA_002171475.2 Flavobacteriales bacterium TMED96 | reverse complement strand
AATAGCAACTGTATCTGGTGCAGTTATACCTCCAACTTGTAAACCAGAAATTGGAGACTCATTAACTGTTATTTGTATTACATTACTAAATTCTTCGCAAACTTTGTTTTGAGGTGAAGTACTAATCGCTACTCTTCTATAAAAAGTTGTGGTAGTAAGCCCTGATGTTGGTGTATATACTGCTGTTGTTATTGAGGGAACTAAATCTGAAAAAGAATCACCATATCTTCTAGCTTGCCAATTATATGTTATAGTACTAGCCCCAGATGCTGAAATAACATTTGTAAAAGGTGGTGGTGTTTCATTCGCGCAGACTGTTGTTGAAACTTGACCAATTGTCCCTTTGACCGTAACATCATTATAGAACATAAAAAGTGTGTTACTAGTTGAACAACTATCTGAAGTTAATCCAAGAACAGAAACTGAAACTGACGAAGATAAAACAGGCGAAGGAGTGAATAAGTTTGTCGTTGATGATTGAACTGAAACTCCTCCAATGTAAAAAGTATAGGTAACTATATCTGAAGTTGAAGTAGCAGTAAAGGTTATCGACTCTCCTTCACAAAAATCGGTATTACTAAGAGCTGTAGAACTTAAATCGATTTGGGAAGGTTGCACTAGATTAACGATTTGAAAAGTTATGCTATTGTTCGTTGAAGAGGTGTCTGTTACCCCAACGGGTTGAGCAAGAATAACTATTGTTGTAGTTCCTGCGTTTGAAAACGATAAATCAGTCGGCCACCTAAATGTTGCAAATCCGCCATTTTTCTGAATTGTGTTTACGGATTCTGGGTTACCAGGGGATGAAAAATGAGAACTGTTAAAGGTTGTAGTTGCATTTCCTGAGTTTGCTCCGCTAAATGTCAAAGTAACATTTAAATTATTAGCAGTTAAATCTAAAGTATTAGTTGTACTTAAATTGTAAACTCGGAATTCTAAATCAACAAGCTCATTATAACAATATCTGATATCAGAACCTTCAGCAGGTACGGTTACATATGCTCTGTTGTTTAAATTGAGATCTAAAGTTGTTTGAGAAAAAATATTTTGGACAAAGAATAAAAAAGTAAGAAAAAATAAATTCTTCAAAATATATCGATATGTAGATTTGGAATTAAACAAACTAGAACAATAGATATCTTCTCTTAAACGTTAAATTTAAGCATTTATTATCAAATAATCATTGAAATTACTTAATCCTTAGGGTTTAAAAATTATATAAATTTTTTAGACTTCATCCATTCATCGTTGAATATCTTAGCAAGGTATCTTGAACCTGAATCATGAAGCAAAACAACAATTACATCTTTTGAAGTAAAATTACCCTTTAACTGAATTAATCCCTTTATCGCAGCTCCACAAGAGTTTCCAGCAAATATTCCCTCATCCAGAGCCAATTTCCGAGTATAGATAGCTGCATCTTTGTCACTCACTTTTTCAAAAAAATCAATTAGCTGAAAGTCTACGTTCTTTGGAATTATGTCCTCACCAATACCTTCAGTTGAATAAGGATAAATCTCATTTTTATCAAAAATCCCTGTTTCATGAAATTTCTTAAAAACAGAACCGTATGTGTCAATACCCCATACTTTAATTTTATTATTTTTTTCTTTTAAGAATTTTGCAACACCTGAAATAGTTCCTCCAGTACCTACTCCAACCACAAAGTGAGTTATTTTACCATCTGTTTGTCTCCATATTTCTGGCCCAGTTTTTTCATAATGAGCAAGTGTATTTGAGGGGTTATTATATTGATCTGCATACCATGCATTTGGGGTTTCTTTTGAAATTCTTTTAGCTGTTGAATAATATGACTTCGGATCTTCGGGGTCGACATCAGTTGGACATATTATAACCTTAGCTCCAACAGCTTTGAGAACATCTATTTTTTCTTTTGATTGTTTATCTGTCGTGACACAAATTAACTTGTAACCCTTTACTCGACAAGCTAGAGCCAAACCCATTCCAGTATTACCAGACGTTCCCTCCACCACTGTTCCTCCTTGTTTTAACTTTCCACTTGCTTCTGCATCTTCAACCATTTTTAGAGCCATTCGGTCCTTAATAGAGTTTCCTGGATTATAACTCTCTATTTTTGCTAGCACAAGTCCTGGAACTTCTTTAGTTATTTTGTTTAGTTTTACTAATGGTGTATTTCCGATTGTTCCCAAAATATTTTTATGATATTCCATGCTTGTTAATATTTGTTTGAATTTAAAATTATTTTTTTGGACACTCCATAACCTATTTAATTTTTAAAACTTTAACAATTTCCATTTTAGAAATTAGTAGCATTGGAATCCAAAATGCAATAATCGAAAATATAATTATAAGAAAATTTACAAATAACACATTGGGTATTGAAATTTCAACCGGTACACTGTTTACAAAATAATTTTCGGGATCCAACTGAATTAATTTAAAATGGTATTGAAAATAAATCAATATCAAACCTATTACATTTCCAATGATTAAGCCTTTGACAATAATGTTTAACGTCACCAACAAAAAAATTTTCTGTATTTTTCTGTAAGAAGCTCCAAAAACTTTCATCATTCCGATCATTTTTGATTTTTCAATAACCAAAATTATTATCGCTATTGTTATGTTTAGTAAAGCAACCAAAACAACTACAATCAAAATAACAAGTATATTAAAATCAAACATTGAAATCCAACTAAAAATCCCACTGTAGATTTCCTCCACAGATTGCACATCTATATTTGGCGGTAAGAAATTATATACTACTTCTTTATAGTTAGAAATTTTCAATTGATTTTTTAAAATCAGCTCAATTCCTCCAACCTCATAACTTTTCCATCCATTTATTTTCTGTAGTACCTTAATATTTGTAAAAGAAAAATTTTCATCAAAATCTCCATAACCAGTATTATATACTCCAACAACCTTAAACGATCTCTTCTTCGGGAATTTTGATTTTGAAAAATCATAAAAAAAAGAATTTACCAAATCACCCACCTTCAAGCTTAGTTTCTTTGAAGTTTGTGAAGAAATTATGATTTCAAGACTTTCACTCTTATTAAAATCTAAAAATCTACCATCGATTATGTAACTTTTAAAATTATCTAATGGAAAATAGGAGTCAAGACCTTTTAAAATTCCACCATCGAATTTTTCTTGATTCTTAAATAGTACAGCTTTGTTTACATAGGTGTAGACATGATCAATTTTTTTTGAATCATACCATTTTTCTTTATTGATTTGTAATACATTGAGAGGCTTTACGGAGATGTACGAATTGTTGTTGTCATAAAATGATATTTTTAAGTCTCCACTAAGGGTTGCTAATTTTTTTTTGATTTCACTTTGAAGTCCAAATCCAGTTGATATAGAAATTAAAATAATTGTAATTCCGAGAGCTATTGCTATTATTGCAATTTTTATTATTCGTGTTGAAACATTATTTTCGTTAAAAAGCGCTTTACTAATTCTTTTAGAAATAAAAAGTTCAAAATTCAAATGAAGAAATTTTTAGGAATCATTAAGTTAATGTTTTTATTACAAGTTTATGTTTTATTTTCAAATTTTCAAGAAGAAACAGAAGGTGTAATTCTAGGTGCAGAATCAGTTGAAGAGTTTATTCCTTTTCTTGAGAATAAAAAGATTGGGCTAGTTTCGAATTCCTCAAGTATTATTAGATCAGGCAATAAAAAGGTTCACCTATTAGACACATTGCTCAAATTAAACCAAAAAATTAAAGCTGTTTTTGCTCCCGAACATGGATTTTTAAGTGACCAAGAAAATGGAGCTTTGATAGAAAATGATTTTGATTTTAAACGTAATGTAAATATTTATTCACTTTATGGAAAAAATAAAAAACCAAGTCCTAATCAGTTAAAAGATATTGATATTATGTTATTTGACCTCCAAGATGTTGGAGCTAGATTTTATACTTATCTATCAACCCTTTACTTCATAATTGAGGCTTGTGCCGAAAATAAAATTCCATTAATTATTCTTGATAGACCAAATCCAAACGGACATTATATAGATGGCCCCATTCTTGAAAAAAAGTTTTTAAGTTTTGTTGGTATTCTTGAAATTCCGATTGTTCATGCAATGACTTTTGGAGAAATTGCAAAAATGATTAATGGAGAAAATTTGGTTAATTCTAAATGCGAATTAAAAGTAATTAAGATGAAAAACTATAACCATAACTTGGAATATAATTTACCTTTACCTCCTTCTCCAAACCTACCAAATAAAACATCAATAAACTTATATCCCAGTTTATGTCTATTTGAGCAAACTCCTGTAAGCATTGGAAGGGGTACNAATTTACAATTTCAAATATTTGGAAATCCAAAATTTAAATCAAANTTTTCTTTTATTCCTGAACCTAATTTAGGCTCTCGAAACCCAAAACANAGAGGTGACGTATGTTTCGGTAAAGATTTAAGANTGACAGAAAGACTATCGAGAATTGAAATTAAGTGGTTAATAGAAGCTTACAATAATTATCCAGAAAAAGATAAGTTTTTCAGTGCAGGGTTTTCTCTNCTCGCAGGAACAGAAAGTCTNGAGAANCAAATAAAAAATAACTGGTCTGAAAAAGAAATAAGAAAAAGTTGGAAAAGTGGTTTGAAAAAGTTTAAAAAATTGAGAAAAAGATATTTAATCTATCCTTAGTACTCTACTTTATTCCAAGGTATTTATGTGTTTGAAGAGAAAGTCTCCANTTAGGATTCTCTAATATGAATTTATTTATTAAAGGCATAACAATTTCTTTTTTACTCCATTCAGGCTGTAAAAAAAGATTACAATTTTTTTCTACTTTTTTTGCATTTTCCTCAGCAAATATTAAATCNTGTTTATTGTATATAATAACTTTTAACTCGTTAGCTTTTTTATAAATACCTGAAATTGGTAACTTATTTTTTTTGGGAGACAAACAAATCCAGTCCCAATTCCCAGAAATTTCATAAGCACCAGATGTTTCAAGATGAATTTTTTTATTAATTTTTTTAAGTGATTCTGTTAAAGGAGACATATTCCAAATCAGCGGTTCTCCNCCAGAAATTACAATTATATCTACTGAGGAATTAACTGTTTCTACAATATTTTCAATCTTGACTAACGGGTATAAATCAGAATTCCAACTTTCCTTTATATCACACCAATGACAACCAANATCACATCCACCAATCCTCAAAAAATGTGCTGATCTACCGCTATGAAAACCCTCACCTTGAATGGTTGTAAAAGTATCCATGAGTGGTAAAATTTCACCATTTTTAAATTTAATTTTTTTATGATTTTGATTCATACATCAAATATAACTTCTTCGATAAAAAAATGTAAATTTGANCAATAAATAATATNATTATGAATTTAAGGCCATTCCATTTAGCAATACCTGTTAAGGATTTAAANGAATCGGTAGACTTTTANGAAAAAGTTCTTGGTTGTAAAAGAGGAAGAAAAGATAAACAATGGGTTGATTACAATTTATTCGGACATCAATTGGTTTTGCATGAAGATAAAAATTTAATAAACAGGGAGCATTTTAATGAGGTTGATGGGAAATCTGTTCCAATCCCACACTTTGGGGTTGTATTAGAATGGGATGAGTTTAAAAATTTTAGCAATGAACTGATACGACAAAAAATAGATTTTCAGATAGCTCCATACTTACGATTTGAAGGCGAACCTGGCGAACAACTNACTATGTTTTTTTATGATCCTTCAGGCAATGCACTTGAATTCAAGAGTTTTAAAAACTCTGAACAACTTTTCGCGGTTTAATTGAAATGAGAGAAAAAGCCAATTCTTTTTTCGGTACTGTTTTTGCTGATANNGTTAGAAAAAAAGTTGAAAACTTAATCTTAATCCTAGCTGGTTTTGGTTTTATAATTCATCTTTTATTAATCCTTTTAAAGNAATTAGATATAATNACAGTAACAGAACTTAATCAAGAACTTCTAAATGATCCCATATCCGCAATCTATACTCCTTTTTCATTAATTCTTGTGTACGAAGTATATCTTTTACTTTTTTATCTTCCAAGATCTTTTACTTCTTGTATATCAAAACAATTTGAAATAATTTCACTAATAGTAATTAGAAAAATCTTCAAAGATATTCCATTGATGGATTTGAATGATAATTGGATTTTTAGTGAACATAACATTGAACTTNTTGTNGATTTATTGGGGTTTTTANTTCTATTTTTTTTAATCTATCTTTTTAACAAAGACACAAAAAAATTACCAAAAAAAAATATAACTGACCCTTCACTAGTTCGTTTTATATCTTCAAAAAAAATAGTTAGTTTATCATTATTAATTGTAATGAGTTTCATGGCCTTAAACACATTGTNTGAATGGGTTTTCAATATTTATTCTAACCAGACAATTACTCAAATTGACGGTCTNTTTTTTAATAAATTTTTTACACTTNTAATTTTGGCTGATGTAATCATACTGTTAATATCATTTAGGTATACAGAAGAATACAGTAAATTAATAAGGAACACAGGGTTTATAATATCGACAATATTGATTAGACTNTCGTTTTCCTCCTCAGGATATCTGACCATGATTTTGATTCTAACAGGAGTTAGTTTTGCCTATTTAATACTTAAAATTTACAATTCTATCGAGAACCCTAAGACAAATTTGAAAGCCTAGCTTCTAAAGTATTTTGTAAAAGCATAGCAATTGTCATTGGGCCTACTCCACCTGGTACTGGAGTTAAATACTTNACTTTTTTNGATACACTATTAAAATCTACATCTCCTTTTATTNTATAACCTTTCTTGTTAAACTTATCCTCTACTCTAGTTATACCAACATCAATTATAGTTGAATTTTTTTTTATCATATCAGACTTTAAAAACTCTGGTATACCTAGTGCCATGATAATAATATCAGCTTTTAGAGTAAGATCGGTTAAATTTTTAGTTTTACTATGTGCTAAAGTAACCGTTGCATTTCCATATTTTCCTCTAAGACTCATCAAAATACTCATAGGTCTGCCAACAATATTACTTCTTCCTACAACAAGACAATTTTTACCTTCGGTTTGAATTTCATATTTTTCAATTAATTTCATTATCCCGTTCGGCGTAGCAGGTATAAAGCTTTTTAAACCAAGAGTCATTCTTCCAAAATTCGTAGGGTGAAAACCATCGACATCTTTATTTGGATCAATAGATAGCAAAACTTTTTGTTCGTTTATATGCTTAGGAAGAGGTAGTTGAACTATAAATCCGTCAATTTCACTGTCTAAATTCAACTCTTTTATTTTTTTTATTAAATCAATTTCAGAAATATCTGATTTATAACGAAAGAGGGAAGATTTGAATCCAACTTGATTGCAAGAACGAATTTTACTACCTATATAAGTTAAACTTGCACCATCATCACCCACTAAAATAGCAGCTAAATGAGGTGGTCTTTCCNTCTTGAGTATAAGATTTTCAACAGAAACTCTTATTTCACTTTTTATTTCTTCCGAAATTTTTTTGCCATCTAATTGAATCATACTACTTCCCAAAATTTTGCATCATGTTCAACATGTTATTTGCCTTACCACCTTGCATAATTTTCATCATTTTACTCATTTGAAAAAATTGCTTGATCATTTTATTAACTTCACCAATGTCCTGACCAGAGCCTAAAGCAATTCTTGATTTTCTACTTTGGTTCATTAAGTTCGGATTCTTTCTTTCCTCTAAGGTCATTGANTTAATCATAGCTTCAATATGTCTGAAAGAATCATTATCGATATCTATGTCTTTAATTTTACTGCTCATACCAGGAATCATTCCCATCAAATCTTTAACATTGCCCATTTTTTTTATTTGTTCTATTTGAGTCAAAAAATCATCAAATCCAAANTGGTTTTTAGCTATTTTTTTGCTGATTTTTCTAGCTTTTTCCTCATCGAACTGTTGTTGTGCACGCTCTACTAAAGAAACCACATCACCCATACCTAAAATTCGATCGGCCATTCTTTCAGGGTAAAAAATATCTAAGGCATCCATTTTTTCTCCTGTACCAATAAATTTTATAGGTTTGTCGACAACAGTTCTAATTGACAAAGCAGCTCCTCCTCTTGTATCTCCATCTAGTTTGGTTAAAACAACTCCGTCAAAGTTTAAAATATCATTAAATGCCTTCGCAGTGTTTACGGCATCTTGACCGGTCATAGAATCAACCACAAAAAGAGTTTCATCTGGTTTGACTTTTGAATGAATTTTCGATATTTCATCCATCATTTCATTATCAATTGCTAACCTTCCAGCAGTGTCAATTAATATAACATCACAATTTTCTTTTTTTGCTTTTTTAATTCCACCAAGTGCAATTTTTACAGGATCCTTTTCATCTCTATCACTAAATACAGGGACCTTTAAATCTTCTGACAAGACCTCAAGTTGNTCGATTGCAGCAGGTCTATGTATATCGCAAGCAATTAAATAAGGTTTTTTATGCTTTTTGTTTTTTAGAAAATGAGCTAGTTTTCCAGTTAGGGTTGTTTTTCCTGAACCTTGAAGTCCAGACATCAAAATAATTGAGGGTTTATTTATTAAATTTAGTCCAATAGCCTTTTCACCCATGAGCTCAGCGAGTTCGTCTTTGACAATCTTTGTCATCAACTGTCCTGGGTTTATACTATTTATCACATCTCTTCCAAGGGCTTTATCTTTTACTTTATTTGTAAATTCTTTTGCAATTTTGAAATTAACATCTGCATCTAATAGTGCTCTTCTAATTTCTTTTATTGTCTCTGCAACATTTATTTCTGAAATTTTACCTTGTCCCTTTAGAACTTTGAAGGCNCTTTCNAACTTTGAACTTAAATTATCAAACATTTTAAAATTTTAGTTTATTAAATTTATAAATATTCATTTAATTATTTTTTACTTTTTGTTTCAGGTTTGTAAATTTTAAGCCAACCCATAACAATTGTATGAGGAAAGGTTATAGCTGCTAAAAAAGAAAAAAATAGGGGTAAAAATGTTTCAGGTTTTGTATGAAAATAAAAATAAAAACCAAAAAGACCTAGTATAGACATAATCCAATATGGTAAAGATGANAAAAAATATTTCANTTTTCTAGCATTGTCCTTTTGATATAAAAAATTCAACTGATCCAAAATCGAGGGAATACTGTGCCAAAAAACAAAATAAACCGAAAAAGAGAGTAATAATGACGCTCTTGCAAAGAAAAAACCTAAAAAAATGATAAGAATAGTTTCAATCCACAAAAATTTTCTAAGATTTTTATAATATAATGAAATGACAAAAAAAGTAGTGAAAGCTACATAAAAATAGAGTTCTGTTGCCTTCTTAGAAATAAATAATTCAGAAATTTCATAAATAATTACATGTGTGTCTAGCCACTGAAGAGAAAATAGAAGTCCTAAAATTATTGAACCGTAAGAAGTGTATAGAATAATTTTAACAAATATATTTTTAGAATCTATTTGATAGGAACCTAAATGTTGCTCACCAAAATGAAAAGAACTAAATAAAACAAAGAAAATAAGTCCTAAATCAGGAACGTAAAAAAAAATTAAGATTCCAAAAATAACAATAAAAACATATAGTAAAATCGAATTAATAAAGAAATTGACACTATAATTAAGTGTTTTTTTTTGAATTAATTGAATATCATTAGCGCCGTGAATCAACCCGAAGGTGAAAATTANAATAAAAGATATAATAGACTGATTTTCAGTATTTAAAAAAATATTTAATGCTAAAAAAATAAGTGTTGAAAAAAAATGAAGTCTATATTTTAGTANGATTGCTAACAAGAAATTTATTTTTNAACCAAAAATTTATTGATAAAAATTATGAGTAAGTNTAAATTTTTCTAAATTTACCTAAACAAAAACAAATAATTAATTCTAATATGGAAAAATTTTTAAGTTTATTTGCTATGGTCCCTGCAGTGGATAATAGCGATTACGTAGGGTTCACATTTTTTGTAGGTTGCATGGCAATGATGGCCGCATCAGCGTTTTTCTTCCTATCAATGAATTCTCACGATAACAAATGGAGAACNTCAATTCTAGTTTCTGGATTGATAACTTTTATAGCAGCTGTGCACTATTGGTANATGCGTGAATATTGGATTACAAATCAAACTTCACCTACTTTCTTCCGATATGTTGATTGGATTCTTACTGTNCCTCTAATGTGTGTGGAATTTTATTTAATTCTAAAAGCAGCTGGAGCAACTACTAAATTAATGTGGAGAATGATTATGTTGTCAGTTGTAATGTTAGTTGCTGGGTATTTAGGAGAAGCGGTATACACTACTGGTGTAGGACCTGCTGCNTGGGGATTAATNTCNGGTATAGCGTATTTTGTAATAGTGTATGATATATGGNTGGGAGAAGCTAAAAAGTTAGCTACATCAGCTGGTGGTGCTACCTTNTCAGCNCATAATATGTTATGCAAATTTGTATTAATCGGGTGGGCTATTTATCCAATTGGGTATATGGCTGGTACTGAAGGTTGGTACAGTGGCATATTTGGAGGACTTGAAATGGATGTTATTTATAACGTAGGTGACGCAATCAATAAAATCGGTTTCGGTTTAGTTGTTTATAACTTAGCAGTTCAATCCAAATAACTAATTANTATATTTNATAAAAAACCGCCTATTTGGCGGTTTTTTTTTACATACTATCAGGTAGATTTATACCCAACAAACCACAAGAGCTTTTTAAATTCCTGGNAACATTTATTAACAANAATAGTCTAAAATTTTTAGTAGTAATATTTTCAGCACCTAAAATTGAAATATTTTGATAAAAGGAATTGAATTTTTTTACGAGATCGTAAATATAATTTGAAATTATAGCTGGNCTTAGGTTTTTTAACGATTGTTCAACAATTTCAGGGTAAAGAATAAGTTGTTTTATGATCGAGATTTCTTTTGGGTCTAGTTTTTCAGGCAATTTAGTGAGTGTATCGATATTATTATTTTTTAAAATTGATTGTATTCTTGAGTATGTATATTGAATAAAAGGGCCAGTNTTTCCATTAAAATCAATAGATTTTTCTGGATCAAAAAGTATTGTCTTTCTTGGGTCAACCTTCAAAATATAATACTTAAGAGCTCCAAGGCTAATTTTTTCATAAAGAATATTTTTTTTGGTTTTTGAATACCCATCAAGCTTTCCAAGTTTACTTGATATTTCCTTTGCGGTTATTTTCATTTTTAACATTAAATCATCNGCATCGATTACATTCCCCTCCCTACTTTTCATTTTACCGTCAGGTAAATCAACCATNCCATAACTTAAATGATGTAACATATTAGTCCATTTAATTCCTAGTTTTTTTAANATTAAAAATAATGTCTTAAAATGGTAATCTTGCTCATTACCAACANTATAAATCATACCTTTTACATNAGGAAAATCCTCAAATCTCTGCATCGCTGTGCCAATATCTTGAGTTATGTAAACAGAAGTTCCGTCAGATCTTATTAGCACTTTTTCATCAAGGCCGCTATCANTCAAATCAATACAAACTGAATTATCTTTTTTCTTGTAAAATATACCATTAGATATACCTTTTTCAACAATTTTNTTACCCTTCAAATATGTATNGCTCTCATAATAATTTTTATCAAATTNAATTCCTAAGTAATTGTAGGTTTTATCAAAACCTTCATAAACCCATGAGTTCATTTTTTTCCATAATTTGATTGTTTTTTCATCTCCGGACTCCCATTTTTTTAGCATTTCTTTCGCCTCTAAAAAAATTGGTGCTNTTCGCTCGGCATCATCTTTTTTGTTTCCTTTGTCTGTAAGAATTTTTATTTGTTTTTGATACTCTTTCTCAAATAAGACATAAAAATTCCCAACAAATTTATCTGGCTTAATTCCTGTAGATTTTGGAGTTGACCCTTTAGCAAATTTTATCCATGAAACCATTGATTTACAGATATGTATTCCTCTATCATTTATTATTTGAGTTTTAATTGTTTTATAGCCGTTAGCGTTTAAAATTCTAGTTATCGAGTCACCTAATAAATTATTCCTAATATGCCCTAAGTGCAGTGGCTTATTGGTATTTGGNGACGAAAATTCAACAAGAGTAATACCATTCTTTTTATCTATAGATTTATGTCCATAACTTGATTGTTTATCCATACCCGTAAGAAAATTTACATAAAAAGTATCTAAGATCTTTAAATTGAGAAANCCTTTGACAATGTTAAAATCANTTACCCAATTAACTTTNTTAACTAAAAAAGAGCCTATTTNGTTNGAAAGAGATTCTAGATTGCTATCTACTTTATTTTGAAGGGGAAAAATCAACATTGTAATATCGCCATCAAAACCTTCCCTGGTCTTAACAAACTCGAAACTATCAACTTCAAGACTATAATTTTCTTTAAAAAACTCTTTTAAAAAAGGAGAAATTTGTTCTGAATAAAATTTCATTCTATTATTTATTTAAAGATAGTTATAAAGAATAAATTCAAATACAGAAATAAATACATTAAAATAATTATTTTCATAAATGATAATGAATAAAGAAAAATTAAACATTTTGGTAACCGGAGCAAATGGGTATATAGGGATGCGCTTAATACCAAAATTGGTTGAAAGTGGTCATAAGGTTTATTGTGCAGTTAGAAACCCTGAAAGATTGTCTTTGAATCCAGATCTCTTAAAAAAAGTTAAAATAATAACAATTGATTTTCTGAATATCCAAAAAAATAATTCTATTCCAAAAGAAATAGATGTAGTTTATTACCTAATCCATTCTATGTCCTCCAAAATAGAAGGATTTTCTAAAATGGAAATTGATTGTGCAAATAACTTCAATTACTTAATAAAAAGTACTTACACAAGGCAAATAATTTTTTTAAGCGGAATTGTAAACAATAAAAATCTTTCAAAACATCTAGAATCAAGAAAAAATGTTGAAAGAATTCTTAGAAAAAATCAAATCAAATTAACAGTTCTTAGAGCAGGTATAATAGTTGGATCTGGTAGTGCATCATTTGAGATCATAAGAGATTTGTGCGAAAAACTACCAATTATGATAACTCCAAAATGGGTTAAAACAAAATCCCAACCAATAGCAATTAGAAATGTTATTGAATTTCTAACTGGTGTTTTATTACATCCTAAGTGTATTGGAAAAGCTTTTGATATTGGAGGATTAAGCGTTTTAACTTACAAAGAAATGCTATACGGATATGCTAAAAACAGAGGTTTGAAAAAATTAATTATTACCCTTCCTATAATGACTCCAAGATTATCTTCATATTGGCTATATTTTGTTACATCAACCTCATATCCGTTAGCTGTAAACTTAGTTAAAAGTATGAAGTCAGAGGTTTTAGTTAAAGGTGATAAACTTCATGAAATCCTAAACGTAAAATTATACACTTATGATCAAGCCATTAAAATGGCTTTTATAAAAATTGAACAAAACAGCGTAATTAGCAGTTGGAAAGATAGTTTGATTAGTGGACTAATAATCAACGAACTCAAACATTACATACAAGTTCCAAAATTTGGAATTTTACAAGACAAAAAAGTTGAAAAAAATATACACCCTGAAAAAACTTTAGAGTCATTATGGAAAATTGGTGGAGACACTGGCTGGTATTATGCAAATTTTTTATGGAAAATAAGAGGATACCTTGATCAACTATCTGGAGGAGTAGGTTTGAGAAGAGGAAGAACCCATAATAATAAAATTTTCACGGGAGATTCTTTAGATTTTTGGAGAGTATTATTGGCAGATAAAAAAAATATGAGATTGTTATTATTCGCAGAAATGAAGTTACCTGGAGAAGCTTGGTTAGAATTTAAAATTGTGAAAGACACTATTTTTCAGACCGCTACCTTTAGACCGAAGGGATTATGGGGTAGAATTTATTGGTACGTGTTAAGCCCATTCCATTACTTTATTTTCAGAGGAATGTTAAGAAACCTTTCAGTGAAAAAATCACCTCTTCCTAATGGGTACAAATTTTAAATCAGTTTTACCAGTAAAAATTTGTCTAGGACGACCGATGGGTTCATTGTTTTTTCGCATTTCCCACCACTGAGCAATCCATCCTGGCAATCTCCCAAGTGCAAACATAACTGTAAACATTTGAGTTGGAATTCCAAGAGCACGATATATAATTCCAGAATAAAAATCCACATTAGGGTACAGTTTCCTTTTTACGAAATATTCGTCTGTTAAAGCCAATTTTTCTAATGATTTTGCTATTTCTAAAACAGGGTCAGTTACACCTAAATCATTTAGAACTTCATCAGCAGCTTTTTTAATAATTTTTGCTCGAGGATCAAAATTTTTATAAACTAGGTGCCCAAAACCCATTAGCCTAAATGAATCTTTTTTATCTTTTGCCTTTAAAATATACTTTTCGATATCACCACCATCATTTTTGATTTTCTCTAACATTTCGATTACTGCTTGATTTGCTCCACCGTGAAGCGGACCCCAAAGTGCAGAAATACCAGCAGAAACAGACGCAAATAGGCCAGCATGTGAAGAACCAACAATTCTCACGGTTGATGTTGAACAGTTTTGTTCATGGTCAGCATGTAAAATTAAAAGTTTATTTAATGCATTATTTACAATTTTATTTGGTTCATATTTTTCAGTTGGATGACGAAAAAACATTTGTGCGATGTTGTTTTCATAACTTAAAGATCTATCAGCATAATTCAAGGGTAACCCTTTAACTTTTCTGTAAGTCCATGCACACAAAATAGGTAATTTAGCCATTAAGTTAACAACTGCAGAATATATTTCTTCTTCTGATCCAACATCTACTGAATCAGGATCAAACGCAGTTAAAGCAGAAGTTAACGAAGCTAGGGCCCCCATCGGATGAGCACTTCTAGGAAAACTTTTTAAAATAACTTTCAAATCTTCATCCACCAACGACTCCTTATGTATATCGATTTGAAATTTTTCTAACTGTGATTTAGTGGGTAAAAATCCAAAAATTAGTAAGTACGAAACTTCTAAAAAACCTGCACTTTGAGTTAAATCTTCAATAGAATAACCTCTATAACATAACTCACCTTTTTCGCCATTTAAATAAGTAATTTCACTGAAGCACGACCCAGAGTTTTTATAGCCAGGATCAATAGTTATTAATCCAGTTTGTGACCTAAGTTCATTAATATTTATTGCACGCTCGTTCTTAGAACCTTTAACAACAGGGAACTCGTAAGACTTATCTCCAATTATAATCTTTATACTATCACTCATTATCGACCTATATGAGTAAATTTATTGAAAATAAAGCTATAATTGAAATTAATTTAAATATTAATGAATATCTAGAAATTTATATTGAATGATTTTTTTTGAAGATAAATAGATTTATTTGAAAGTCTTTCTTCTATCCTAAGCAACTGATTATATTTAGACATTCTATCACTTCTTGATGCAGAACCGGTTTTAATTTGACAAGTTTTCATTGCTACAGCTAAATCAGCTATCGTTGAATCTGAAGTTTCACCTGACCTATGCGACATTACTGCAGTATATCCAGCATTGTGTGCCATCTTTACGGCTTCAAAGGTTTCTGTAAGAGTTCCAATTTGGTTAACTTTTATTAAGATTGAATTTGCAATAGTTCTACTTATTCCTTTAGAAAGTCTTTTAACATTGGTAACGAATAAATCATCTCCAACCAACTGAACTTTATCGCCAATTTTTTTTGTTAATGCTTCCCATCCATCCCAATCATTTTCATCCATTCCATCTTCAATAGATAAGATTGGATACTTTTGAGTTAGATTTTGTAGATAATTAACCTGTTGCTCTGAATTTCTCTTAATACCATTGACACCTTCAAAAATAGTATAATCATATATTCCATTTTTAAAAAATTCAGATGAGGCACAATCTAAGGCAAGCATAATTTGCTTTCCTGGTTCAAATCCAGCCATTTCGATTGAGGATAAAATGGTTTCTATTGCATCCTCGGTACCTTTTAATTTTGGTGCAAAACCACCTTCATCGCCTACGGCAGTACTTAATTTTTTTTTATTTAGTATTTTTTTTAGACAGTGAAAAACTTCTACACCCATATGAAAAGATTCGGAAAATGATTCTCCAGAAATAGGCATGATCATAAACTCTTGAAAAGCAATTGGTGAATCTGAGTGTGAACCACCATTAATTATATTCATCATTGGAACAGGTAAAATTTTTGCATCTTCGCCACCTAAATATTCATAAAGTGGCATTTTTTTTTTCATCTGCTGCTGCTTTTGATATAGCAAGTGAAACTCCAAGAATTGCATTGGCTCCAAGATTTGACTTGTTATGAGTCCCGTCTAAGTCAATCATCAAAGAATCGATTTCCTCCTGGTTTTGAACTTTTTTTCCGATAATAGATTTCGCTATCAATTTGTTTACATTATTAACCGCGCTCATAACTCCTTTACCCAAAAATTTTTCATTGTTATCCCTCAGTTCAACGGCCTCATACTGTCCTGTAGAAGCTCCTGATGGAACCGCGGCTCTTCCAAATCCGTCTTTATCAGTAAACACGTCAACTTCAACTGTCGGGTTACCCCTAGAATCAAAAATTTGCCTCGCTTTAACACTTATAATTTTTCCCATCTCATGAAATTAATTGGATAATATTTTTTTAAAGTTTGTAAAAAGATAATGTGCATCATTTGGACCTGGAGCAGCTTCTGGGTGATATTGAACAGAAAAACATTTTTTGTTTTTCATTTTTAATCCTGCCACTGTGTTGTCGTTTAGATGTGAATGTGTTATAATTATATTTGGATCTGATTCTAATGCTTTTCTATCTACGGCAAATCCGTGGTTTTGAGAAGTTATCTCGCCTTTACCTGTCTGATGGTTAATTACAGGATGATTAATACCTCTATGTCCATTAAACATTTTAAATGTGGGTATACCATTAGCTAATGCAATTATTTGGTGTCCTAAGCAAATACCAAAAAGGGGTTGGTTTTTTTGTATTATTTTTTTTGCAAGTTCTTGAACCAAAACAAGAGGTTGAGGATCTCCAGGTCCATTCGATAAAAAATATCCATTTGGTTTCCATTTTTCGACATCAGAGATTTTCGTATTGTATGGAAAAACTTTCACATATATATCCTGATTCGCAAGATTTCTTAAAATATTTTTTTTTATACCCAAATCTATTGCAGCGACTTTAAATTTGGAATTAGGATTACCAAAAAAATAAGGTTTTTTTGTTGAAACCTTTGAGACTAGCTCCATTCCTTTCATTGATGGAATTTTTTTGAGCTCTTTTTTTAAACTATCTATTTTATCCAACTCAGTAGTTATTAAAGCATTCATAGCACCGTTTTCTCTAATGTATTTTACTAGAGCTCGGGTGTCTACATTTGAAACAACTAGTTTATTTTGATTTTTAAAAAAACTTAACAAATCTGACGTATGACCATATCTACTAAAATTAAAACTAAAGTTTTTAGTTACTAATCCAGCTATTTTAATTGAATCTGACTGATTGTCAAAATTATGGGTACCGTAATTACCAATATGAGCATTAGTTGTTACCATTATTTGACCAAAGTATGATGGGTCCGTGAAAATCTCTTGGTATCCAGTCATACCAGTGTTAAAACAAATTTCACCAAACGAAGTTCCAGAAATACCAACGGATTTACCAAAAAAAATAGTCCCGTCTTCTAATAAAACTATTGCCTTTGGTCTTTCAATATAGCTCATATTCTTTCATACAAAGAAATATAAAAAAGAGTAAACATAAAATAGTTATCCTCTCATATTTAATTGAATTATTAACAATTTTGGATTATAAAAAAAGTTTTTAAACCACTCTTTTCAGAAAGAGATATTTTTAATTTTTAACGCTTTTATGATTAGTATTAATCATCCTTTTTGGAGACTTTGTTATCATTCTCTTCTGGAGCTTTGTCATCTACCTTTTCTGGAGCTTTATCATCTACCTTTTCTGGAGCTTTATCATCTACCTTTTCTGGAGCTTTATCATCTACCTTTTCTGGAGCTTTGTCATCTACCTTTTCTGAAGATTTTTTATCGGTATTCAAATTTTTATCTATTTTGGATTTTGATTTACTTCTACCTCTTCTAGTAGACTTTTTAGGAGTATCTGATTTTGTATACAACTCATTGAAATCAACAAATTCAATCATTGCCATATTAGCATTATCTCCCAATCTATTTCCTAGCTTAATAATTCTTGTGTAACCACCAGGTCTATCACCAATTTTATTTGATATTGTTCTAAATAACTCGCTTACAGCATTATTATTTCTTAAATATCTAAAAACAACTCTCCTGTTATGAGTTGAATCGTCCTTAGTCTTTGTTATTAGTGGTTCAATAAATCTTTTAAGAACTTTTGCTTTTGTTACAGTAGTATTTATTCGTTTATGCTCAATTAATGAGCACGCTAAATTTGCAAGCAGAGAGCTTCTATGAGCTGTTTTTCTACCTAACTTTATCTTTTTGTTTCTGTGCCTCATAAAGAGAATTTTTAATCCTTATCTAATTTATATTTTGACAAATTCATACCAAAAGACAATCCTTTAAGAACAACTAGTTCTTCTAATTCTGTCAATGATTTTTTACCAAAGTTTCTAAATTTCATTAAATCATTTTTATTATAAGAAACTAAATCCCCAAGAGTTTCAACTTCTGCAGCCTTGAGACAATTTAGAGCTCTGACTGACAAATCCATATCAATCAATTTTGTTTTTAGAAGTTGTCTCATATGCAAAGATTCTTCATCGTAACTTTCAGCTTGGGCTATCTCGTCTGCTTCTAAAGTAATTCTTTCATCTGAAAATAATAGAAAATGGTGAATTAGAGTTTTAGCTGCCTCTGTTAAAGCATCTTTAGGATGAATTGAACCATCAGTATTAATTTCAAAAACTAATTTTTCATAGTCAGTTTTTTGTTCAACACGATAATTTTCTATACTATATTTTACATTCTTTACGGGGGTAAAGACTGAGTCTATTGATATTACACCTAATTCTGAATCAATTTTTTTATTTTCTTCAGCAGTTACGTATCCACGACCTTTTTCAATCGTAAACTCCATGTTAACCTGAAAACCTTTTTCCAAATTACAAATAACTAAGTCTGAATTTAAAACTTGAAATCCAGATATAAATTTTTGAATATCACCTGCCTTGAATTGATCTTGCCCTCCTAAAGAAATTTTTATAGTTTCATTTTCAAGATCCTCAATTTGCCTTTTAAATCTGATTTGTTTAATATTTAAAATTATTTCCGTGACGTCTTCAACAATCCCTGGAATAGTTGAAAATTCGTGATCTATGTTTTCAATTTTAATGGACGTTATTGCAAATCCTTCTAGTGAAGAAAGAAGCACCCTTCTCAATGCGTTTCCAACTGTCAAACCATAACCAGGTTCTAAAGGACGAAACTCAAACTTACCTTCAAACTCTGAAGAATCGATCATAATTACTTTGTCTGGTTTTTGAAAATTTAATATTGCCATGTTTGTGATATTATATTATGTATTTGTTATTTATTTAGAATATAGCTCAACTATTAGTTGTTCTTTTATATTTTCTGGAATTTGAAATCGATCTGGAACACTAACAAATGTTCCAGTTAAATTGTTTTCATCCCAAGTAAGCCATTCGTAGATTGAAGAATTTTTTTGGATAGATTCTTGTATTGAACTAATGGACTTAGACTTTTCTCGGACTCCAACCTTATCTCCCGGTTTAATATTACATGAAGGAATATTTACCGTTTTATCATTTACTATTATGTGTCCATGTGAAACAAGTTGTCTTGCACCACTTCTTGATGGTGAAATTCCTAATCTATAAACTATATTATCAAGTCTAGACTCACATAATTGAAGTAAAACTTCGCCTGTTACCCCTTTACTCCTTGAGGCTCTATTAAAAATTACCCTAAATTGTTTTTCTAATATACCATATGTGTATTTTGCCTTTTGCTTTTCCATCAATTGAATTGCATACTCTGATTTTTTTCCTCTACCTTTATTGTTACCATGTTGTCCAGGAGGATAATTTCTCTTTTCAAAGGATTTATCTGAACCAAAAACTGGTTCTCCAAATTTTCTAGCGATTTTTGATTTAGGACCTATATATCTAGCCATTTTATATTTTTTAAGTTATACTCTTCTTCTTTTAGGAGGGCGACATCCATTGTGAGGAAGAGGCGTTACATCAATAATTTCAGTTACTTCAATTCCACTATTATGAATAGTTCTAATAGCTGATTCTCTTCCGTTTCCAGGCCCTTTCACATAAACTTTAACTTGTCTTAAACCTAGATCTTGAGCTATTTTTGAACAATCTTCAGCCGCAACCTGTGCAGCATAGGGAGTATTTTTTTTAGAACCTCTAAATCCCATTTTTCCCGCAGATGACCAAGAAATAACCTCACCTTTAAGATTAGTAATTGAAATAATAATATTGTTAAATGAAGCATTAATATATGCTTCACCAACAGGTTCTACAGATACTTTTCTTTTTTTATTCGCAGATTTAGCCATATTTAATTATTTAGTAGCTTTCTTTTTATTAGCAATTGTTTTTCTCTTTCCTTTTCTTGTTCTAGAATTATTTTTAGTTTTCTGGCCTCGAAGAGGTAGTCCGGTCCTATGCCTAATACCTCTATAGGAGCCAATATCCATAAGTCTTTTTATATTAAGTTGGGTTTCTGAACGCAATTCTCCTTCCACTTTATATTTAGAAATAGCTTGAATGATAGATTTTATCTCAGAATCTGTCCAATCTGACACTTTCTTATTTAAATCTACTTTTGCTATATTTAAAATTCTTGAGGCTCGACTTCTTCCAACTCCATAAATGTAAGTTAATGCAATCTCACCCCTTTTCGATTTCGGTATGTCTATACCTGATATTCTAGCCATATTATCCTTGTCTTTGTTTAAATCTTGGGTTTTTCTTATTAATTATATATAATCTACCCTTTCTTCTAACGATTTTACAATCTGAACTCCTTTTTTTTATCGATGTTTTTACTTTCATAATTATAAATTAAAATCTAAAAGTTATTCTTGCCTTAGTTAAATCATAGGGACTCATTTCAAGCTTTACTTTATCACCGGGTAAAAGCTTAATATAATGGAGTCTCATTTTGCCCGAAATATGAGCAGTTACAACGTGTCCGTTCTCAAGCTCAACTCTAAACATTGCGTTTGAGAGAGCCTCAATTATTTTTCCTTCTTGTTCAATAGCTTCTTGTTTAGGCATTTTATATTGAAATTTTTCGGTTACTACTGGTTTTCATAAGTCCATCATAGTGACGATTTAATAAATATGAATTTACTTGTTGAATTGTATCAATAGCTACCCCAACCATGATTAATAACGATGTTCCACCATAAAATAGAGCCCATCCTTGTTGCATACCCATTAATTTTACAACTATCGCGGGAAAAACAGCTAAAGCAGCTAAAAACAGTGATCCAGGAAAAGTGATTTGAGACATAACATTATCTAAAAATTCACAAGTTTCATTGCCTGGCCTAATACCAGGTACAAAACCTCCACTTCTTTTTAAATCATCTGACATTTTGTTTGTTGGTACTGTTATAGCTGTGTAAAAAAAAGTAAAAATAATTATAAGTAAGCCAAAAACAACATTATACCAAAGACCAAAAATATCTGAAAAGTTAACTTGAATCCACTGACCAACTTCGTTATTTCCAATTAATCTCCCAATGTAACTCGGAGCAAACATTATAGCTTGAGCAAAAATAATTGGCATCACTCCTGAGGCATTTAATTTGAGCGGTATATATTGTCTTCTTCCAAAAAGATTAGAATTGTTCGCCCCCATTTGTGCTCTTCTTGCATATTGAACAGGTATTTGCCTCACGGCCAAAACAAGAAGAATTGACAATAAAATTATAATAATCCATAATATCATTTCAATTAAAATTAGGATTAACCCCCCGTTGTTTTCTGATACTCTTGAGATGACCTCCTGAGTAAAGGACATTGGCAATGTGGCAATTATTCCCACCATTATCAGCAAGGATATACCGTTTCCTATTCCTTTATCAGTAATTTTTTCTCCAAGCCACATTGCAAATATTGTTCCTGTAACTAAAATAATTACAGATGGTATCATGAAAGAAAAACTTTTGCCCAAAATAAATGCTGAATCTGGAACCCCAAGTGCGCTAAGACCGTAAAGATAAGCAGGTGCCTGAACAACACATATAGCAATTGTCAACCACCTTGTTATTTGATTTAATGTTTTTCTACCGCTTTCTCCTTCCTTTTGAAGCTTTTGTAAATATGGAAGAGCTACCCCCATAAGTTGAACAACAATTGAAGCAGAAATGTAAGGAATTATGCCTAAAGCAAAAACTGAAGCATTGGCAAATGCCCCTCCAGTAAACATATTTAGTACACCAAGAAGACCTCCACCACCTGTTCTATCACCTAGTTCAGCAAGTTGAAGTGCATCTATTCCTGGGAGTGTAATTTGTGCACCTACTCGATAAACTAACAAAATAGACAAGGTAACACCTATCCTAATTCTTAGTTCTTCAATCTTGTAAATATTAATAAGTGCTTGAATAAATTTACCCATTTAGCGAAATTAAATTTACTTCTCCTCCAGCCGACTCGATTTCTTTTTGTGCCTTCTTTGAAAACTTGTGAGCCGTTATTTTCACTGGGGAAGATATTTTTCCATTAGCCAAAATCTTCACTAAACTTTTCTTTCTAGCTAAACCCAAAGAATAAATTTTCTCAATATCCAATTTGTCTTTAATTTTCTTATTTAAAATTAATTGCTGAATACTTTCAAGATTTAAAACTTGATATTCTAATCTGTTGACATTTTTAAACCCAAATTTAGGAACCCTTCTTTGCAGAGGCATTTGACCTCCTTCAAATCCAATTTTTTTTGAATATCCAGATCTAGATTTTGCACCTTTGTGACCCCTTGTAGATGTTCCCCCTTTTCCAGAACCCTGTCCTCTACCTAGCCTCTTGGATGCTTTTTTGTTTGAACCTTTAATTGGTGTTATATTTTCTAAATTCATTAAATTAAATTTTAGTGATTTCTACCAGATGATTAACTTTTTCGACCATACCCTTTATATTTGGAGTGTTTTCATGTATTACTTCTTTACCAATTCCTCTTAAACCAAGGGCAATAAGTGTAAGTTTCTGTTTTTTTAAATTTTTTATACTACTTCTTATTTGTTTTATTTTAATTTTCTCCATGGAATTAATCATTAAATAGTTTATCTAAAGAGATACCTCTTTGATTAGCAATTTTTTCTGGACTTCTCAAATTTAATAAAGCATCAAAGGTAGCCTTCACAACATTATGTGGATTCGACGAACCTTGAGATTTGGAAAGTACATTTTGAACACCTACTGATTCAAGCACAGCCCTAACAGCACCTCCAGCGATAACTCCGGTACCTTCAGAAGCAGGTTTAATGAATACTCTAGCTCCACCAAATTTACCGTTCTGTTCGTGCGGTATAGTTCCTTTTTTTAAAGAAATTCGAATTAAATTTTTTTTAGCTTCTTCCACCGCTTTTGATATGGCCCCCGAAACCTCCTTGGATTTACCTAAACCATGACCAACAATACCGTCCTCATCTCCCACAACAACTATGGCTGAAAAACCAAAAGCTCTTCCCCCTTTAGTTACTTTTGTTACTCTTTGAACACCAACCAATCTATCTTTGAGGTCTAGCCCACCAGGTTTAACTAATTCAATACTTTTATAATTTTTATACATATTTTAAAATTTAAGACCGCCCTCTCTAGCACCATCAGCAAGGGATTTTACTCTACCATGATAGAGATATCCCCCACGATCAAATTTCACTAAACTTATTCCTTTTTTGACGGCTTTTTGAGCAATAGTTTTACCTACTTCCTGAGCTACTTTGTTTTTATTTTCAAACTTATCAAAATCTTTACTAACAGAGGAGGCTGATGCTAAAGTGTTTCCTTTAATATCATCTATAATTTGAGCATAGATATTTTTATTACTCCTAAATACCGATAAACGAGGCATAGCACTGTTGCCCCTAATTGTCTTTTTTAACTTAAGTCTAATTTTTGCTCTTCTTTTATTTTTTATAGTTTCCATATTCAAGATTTATGCTGATTTACCTGCTTTTCTTCTTACTTGCTCTCCTACAAACCTTATACCTTTACCTTTATAAGGTTCTGGTTTTCTAAAAGATCTAATTTTTGCTGCAACAAATCCTAATAGTTGCTTGTCATGGGAAGTTAATTTTATAATCGGATTTTTACCTTTTTCAGAAACTGTCTCAATTTTAACTTCAGGTGCAATTTCAAATAAAATGTTGTGAGAAAAACCGAGTGATAAATCTAATCTTTGACCTTGAACAGAGGCTCGATAACCAACGCCTACCAACTCGAGTTCTTTGGTAAAACCAGAACTTACACCAATAACCATGTTATTAATTAAAGATCTGTATAAACCGTGTTTAGATTTGGCATCACTAGTCTCAGAATTTCTACTTAAAAAAATTGAGTTGTTTTCAAGATTGACATTTATGTCATGAAAATCTTGTTCTAGTGATCCCAGTTTTCCACTTACAATTATCTTTTGATTT
This sequence comes from Flavobacteriales bacterium TMED96, assembly GCA_002171475.2. Lineage (GTDB taxonomy): Bacteria > Bacteroidota > Bacteroidia > Flavobacteriales > Flavobacteriaceae > TMED96. The sequence continues at coordinate 21,765 of NHEX02000051.1, read as the reverse complement.
TGCAAGTTTATGTTCACACCTTCAGGTACTCTAATTGGATTATTTCCTACTCTAGACATATTCAAATTTTAATATAAATAACAAACAACTTCCCCACCAATATTTTTTTTCTTTGCTTCTTTTCCAGTCATTAAACCCATTGAGGTTGAAATAATTGATATACCTAATCCATTTAAAATCCTTGGTATTCTCTTAGCATTGGAATATTTTCTCAATCCTGGAGTGGAAATACGATTTATCTTCTTTATTGTAGATTCTCCTGTTTGCTGATCATACTTTAATGCAATTTTTATTTTACCTTGTTTATTTGGGGTTTCCATAAACTTATAACTTAAAATAAATCCTTGGTCATATAAAATTTTTGTGATTTCTTTTTTTGTATTAGAAGCTGGAATTTCAACAATCTTATGTTTTGCAAGACAAGCATTCCTGATTCTAGTAAGATAATCTGCTATCGTATCTGTATTCATAATATATTTTTTTTACCAGCTTGCTTTTGTTAAACCAGGAATTAAACCTTTATTAGCCATTTCTCTGAAAGTAACTCTTGATAACCCAAATTGTCTTATGTAGCCCTTGGGTCTTCCAGTTATTTTACAACGATTATGTAATCTAACTGGAGAAGCATTTCTAGGTAACTTTTGAAGAGCTACGTAATCCTTTTCGTCTTTCAAAGCTTTTCTCCTAGCTTCGTATTTTTTAACAATTTTTGCACGTTTTATTTCTCGTGCTTTCATTGATTCTTTTGCCATATCATTTCTTTTTAAATGGTAATCCTATTAAACTTAATAAAGACTTTGCCTCATTATCAGTTGATGCAGAGGTTACAAAAGTGATGTCCATCCCTGATATTTTGTTTACTTTGTCTATATCAATTTCTGGAAAAATTATCTGTTCAGTTATTCCTAAAGTGTAATTGCCCCTACCATCAAAACCACTAGGTTTGATTCCATGAAAATCTCTAACTCTAGGTAATGCTATCGATATAAGTCTATCCAAAAATTCAAACATCTTATTCCCTCTCAACGTAACTTTCGCACCTATCGGCATTCCTTTTCTTAACTTGAAAGAAGCAACATCCTTTTTAGAAAGAGTTGGGACAGCTTTTTGTCCTGAAATAAGAGTTAGCTCGTCAACAGCTTGATCAACAAGTTTTTTGTCAGCAACTGCTGCTCCAACACCCCTGCTTAATATAATTTTAATAATTCTAGGTACCTGCATTGTACTTTTGTAATTAAATTCGTTCATTAACGAATTAGATACAGAGTCATCATACTCATTTTTTAGCCTAGGAATATAATTTGTTGTCATGCTTTTGTCTTACTATTTAAAACTTCTGATTTTTTTGAATTTTTAGGTTTTTCATTGGTAGCATTATTATCTATGAGAGAAACATTTGAAATATGTATTGGGGATTCTTTTTCTTCAATTCCTCCTTGAGGATTTTTAGAATTTGGTTTTATATGTTTTTTGACCAAATTTAGACCCTCGATAACAACTTTTTCTCTTTTTTTAATAATGCTAACTACTTTGCCCTCAGAACCCTTACTAGAACCAGCAATTACCTTAACATTATCTCCAACTTTAATTTTAAACTTTCTCATAACTTATAAAACCTCAGGGGCTAATGAAATAATTTTCATAAATTTTTTATCTCTTAATTCTCGTGCCACTGGCCCAAAAACTCTTGTCCCAATCATTTCACCAGATGGGTTAAGTAAAACGCAAGCATTATCATCAAAACGTATATAGGATCCATCTTGTCTTCTAATTTCTTTACTTGTTCTAACAACAACCGCTTTTGTCACCTGTCCCTTCTTCATAGTCCCAGAAGGAGTTGATTCTTTAACTGTTACAACAATTTTATCACCAATGGATGCATATCTTTTTTTTGTACCCCCTAAAACTCTTATTGTTAGTACTTCTTTTGCGCCAGTATTGTCGGCAACCTTTAATTTTGATTCTTGATGTAACATTTATTTAGCTCTTTCAATAATTTTCATTAATCTCCATGACTTTGTTTTGCTCATTGGCTTAACTTCCATTATACGGACTTTGTCACCTACTCCACAATCATTTTTTTCATCGTGAGCTACATATTTTTTTGTTTTAAGGACAAATTTTCCATATTTAGGATGTTTTACTCGTTTAACTTCAGAAACAACAATAGAATTTTGCATTTTGTTGCTAGTTACAACGCCAATTCTCTCTTTTCTTAATTTTCTATCTCCCATATTAATTAATCAAATCTTTTGTCAATTTTGTTTTTGCAGTTTTAAGTCTTGCAATTATTCTTCTAGTATTTCTAATTTGGATTGGATTTTCCAATTCTGAAACATAACTAGACATCCTTAAGTCAAATAGTTTTTTCTTCAATTCACTGATTTTAACTTCCAAATCATTTAAATTTAATTTTGATATTTCTGTTTGCTTCATCTTAATTTTATTTGCTGTAATCGTTAGCTATTATAAATTTAGTTTTCACAGGAAGCTTTTGAGCAGCTAATCTTAGGGCTTCTTTGGCAATAATATGGCTAACACCTGCAACCTCAAAAAGAATTCTTCCAGGTCTAACAACGGCAACAAAATATTCAGGTGCACCTTTACCCTTACCCATCCTTACTTCCAAAGGTTTTTTTGTAATAGGTTTGTCTGGAAAAATTTTAATCCACAGCTGCCCTTCACGTTTCATATATCGAGTAGCTGCAATCCTTGCAGCCTCGATTTGTCTTGATGTAATAAACTTAGAATCCAATGATTTAATACCAAACATTCCATCAGAAAGCCTATGCCCTCTTTGAGAAAGACCTTTCATTCGTCCCTTTTGAGCCTTACGGAATTTTGTTTTTTTTGGTTGTAGCATTTCTTAATTTCTAACTTTTTTTCTTTGATTTAAACCTTTATTTAATTGGTTATTTTTCTTATTCATTCCAACTAACGGAGAAAGCTCACGTTTGCCATAAACTTCGCCTTTCATAATCCAAACTTTTATTCCTATTCTTCCATAAGTTGTATGCGCTTCTTGTATTGAATAATCTATGTCAGCCCTAAATGTTGACAGTGGAATTCTTCCTTCTTTATATGATTCTGATCTAGCCATCTCAGCACCGTTTAATCTTCCTGATATTTGAACCTTGATCCCCTCTGAGTTCATCCTCATTGCAGCAGCAATAGCCATTTTAATAGCTCTCCTATATGAAATTCTGGCTTCAATTTGTCTTGCTATACTAGCACCAACAAGCTTAGCATCTAATTCTGGTCTTTTTATTTCAAAAATGTTAATTTGTACCTCTTTACTTGTTATTTTTTTAAGTTCCTCCTTTAATTTATCTACTTCTTGCCCTGCTTTTCCGATAATTATACCTGGTCTTGCCGTTGTTATCGTAACGGTAATAATTTTCAAAGTTCTTTCAATTATCACATTAGAAACGCTTGCCTTGTTTAGTCTAATAAAAATATACTTTCTTATTTTTTCGTCTTCTGCCAATTTATCACCATAATCTTTTCCACCATACCAATTAGAGTCCCAGCCTCTAATTATACCTAAACGGTTACCTATTGGATTTGTTTTTTGTCCCATTTTATTTCATTTCTTTGTTAGATTCAAGAACTACTGTCACATGGTTAGATCTCTTCCTTATTCTATGAGCACGTCCTTGAGGAGCAGGTCTAAGCCTTTTGAGCATTCTCCCACCATCTACTTTAATTTCATTGATAAAAATATTCGTGTTTTCAATACTTTTATCCTCATTCTTTGATTGCCAGTTGGATACTGCAGAAAGTAAAAGTTTTTCTAAATATTTTGCTGCATGTCTAGGATTAAATTTTAAAATATTCAAGGCACGACTTACCTCCTTACCTCGAAGTAAATCAGCAACCAATCTCATTTTTCTTGGGGATATGGGACAATTCCTCAGTTTAGCTATAGCCAACTTCTTTTTTTGAGCTTTTAAAATTTTTGCGTTATTTCGTTTTCTAATTCCCATTTCTTTTATTTCTTTCCTCCTGAATGACCCCTAAAAGATCGTGTAGGAGAAAATTCTCCAAGTTTATGTCCAACCATATTTTCAGTAATATATACTGGAATAAATTGTCTACCATTGTGGACACCAATAGTTTGTCCAACAAAATCAGGTGTAATTAATGATGCTCTAGACCATGTTTTAATTACTTCTTTTTTACCAGACTCAATATTGTTTGAAACTTTTTTTTCCAAACTATGTCTAACAAATGGTCCCTTTTTTAATGATCTTGGCATGACTTATTTCTTTTTTCTATCTATAATAAACTTATTACTTTTTTTAGTCCTAGAACGAGTTTTAAAGCCTTTTGCTGGAACACCGTTTTTATTTCTAGGATGCCCACCGGAGGCTCTACCTTCTCCGCCACCCATTGGATGGTCAACAGGGTTCATAGCTACTGGTCTTGTTCTAGGTCTTCTTCCTAACCATCTTGATCTTCCTGCTTTACCAGAAACAACCAACTGATGGTCAGAATTGGACACAGCACCGATGGTAGCAAAACATTTTGATAAAATCATACGAGTTTCACCAGATGGCAATTTTATAGTTGCATACTTATCTTCTCTAGCCATAAGTTGGGCGAAAGACCCAGCACTTCTGGCAATATTAGCTCCCTTTCCAGGCACAAGTTCCACGCAAGAAATTATAGATCCAAGTGGAATCAATGACAATGGCATAGCATTTCCTAAATCAGGACTAACATTATTGATTCCAGAAGTCACTTTTTGCCCAATTTTGATNCCATTTTGNGCAACTATATATCTTTTTTCTCCGTCAGGATATTTAATCAAAGCTATAAACGAAGTACGATTGGGGTCATATTCAATTGATATTATTTCTCCTGGTGTATCATATTTATCTCTTTTGAAATCAATAATTCTATATTGTCTTTTATGACCTCCTCCAATNTGTCTTACAGTCATTCTCCCCTTACTATTTCTTCCACCAGTCCTTTTCTTAGGATACAGTAATGACTTTTCAGGNCTAGAAGCAGTAATCATATCAAAATCNTTTACGACTCTNAATCTTTGTGCGTTTGATATGGGTTTAAGTTTTTTGACTGGCATAATAAATTATTAAATATTTGAATAAAAATCTATATTACTTTCATCTGCTAATTGAACAATGGCTTTTTTAAATGATGAGCTCTTACTTTTTTGCATGCCAGTTTTGGTGTATTTATTTTTCCTTTCAGGAGCGTATGTCATAGTTCGCACTTTTTTTACTACTACATTATATGAATCCTCGACAGCCTTTTTAATTTGGATCTTGTTTGCTCTTTTGTCGACAATAAATGAGACGCAATTATCTAATTCATTCATATTAGTTGCTTTTTCAGAAACAATTGGTTTTTTTATAATATTCATACTAAATCAAACTAAATGCTTTTCCAATTCGGTCANCGAAGATTCAAAAAAAACTAGATTATGAGCTTNTGAGATTAAATAAGTATTTAATTCACAAGCAATTACAGTTTCTGATTTTTTTAAATTTCGCGAGGACAAATATACGTTTTTATTTTCCTCAGCAAATACTAAGAGCGAGTTTTTTGAATCAATTTTTAATAGTTTTAAAAAATCATTCAAGCCCTTTGTGTTAGGCTTATCAAAGGAAAAATCTTCAACTACATTAATAGAATTCGATTTAGCTTTAATGCTGAGTGCTGATTTCCTAGCAATGCTTTTTGTTTTTTTGTTTNTTTTTTGAGAATAATCCCTTACTCTAGGGCCAAAAATTCTACCACCTCCTCTAAAAATGGGGTTTTTAATTGAACCTGCTCGAGCTGAACCAGTACCCTTTTGCTTTTTAATTTTTCTNTTACTTCCGGTAATTTCTGACCTTTCCTTTGATTTGTGAGAACCTTGTCTTTTGTTTGCCATTTGAGCTTTTATATCCAAATAAATTGCTTGATTATTTGGTTCTATGTCAAATATCTTATTCGGAAGTGAAATTTTTCTTCCTGTGTCTTTCCCTTTTATATCAATAACTTTTAANTTCANTATTTTTCAATTTTTAAANAAGAATTGTTATGACCAGGAACTGCACCCNTAACAATTATNATGTTTTTGTCTGGNAAAATTTTGAATATTTTAAGATTTAANACTTTNACNTTTTTTCCTCCCATCCTACCTGCCATTTTCATTCCTTTGAAAACTCTTGCAGGATATGAAGCAGCCCCTATGGATCCTGGAGCCCTTAACCTATTGTGTTGACCATGNGTGGCTTGTCCTACACCACTAAATCCGTGACGTTTAACTACTCCTTGGAAACCTTTACCCTTGGAAATACTTGATATATCCACAAACTCTCCCTCTTGAAATAACTCTACATTAATTATGTCTCCCAAATTGAAATCCTGACCAAAACCCTTNAATTCCATAGACTTTTTNTTAGGTGNTGTTTTGGCTTTTTCAAAATGGCCTGTGAGAGATTTATTAGTCAATTTTTTCTTTTTTTCTTCAAACGATAATTGCAAAGATTCATACCCNTCTTTGGTATTATTTTTTATCTGGGTAACAATACATGGTCCTGCCTCAATGATCGTGCAAGGAACGTTTTTTCCTTNATCGTCAAAAAGACTAGTCATACCTATTTTTTTTCCAACTAAACCAGACATNNTTTATACTTTTATTTCTACTTCAACACCGCTNGGCAATTCTAACTTCATTAGGGCATCAATAGTTTTTGAAGAAGAACTATAAATGTCCAATAATCTTTTGTAAGAACTTAATTTAAATTGCTCTCTAGATTTTTTATTTACATGAGGGGATCTCAGAACAGTGAATATTTTTTTATGAGTTGGTAATGGGATTGGNCCAGTTACCATAGCTCCAGTTGTCTTCACAGTTTTAACAATTTTTTCTGCAGACTTGTCAACTAAGTTGTAATCNTAAGATTTTAATTTGATTCTGATTTTCTGACTCATTTTTTTTATTTATTCACTTTGACCTTTGATATCTGAAATTACTTTTTCTGAAACATTTGAAGGAGTTTCAGAATAATGCGAAAATTCCATCGTTGATGTAGCTCTTCCAGAAGATAAAGTTCTTAAAGAAGTAACGTATCCAAACATTTCTGACAAGGGNACTTCTGCCTTAACAACTTTGGAACCTGCTCTGTCGTCCATAGAATTTACNTGTCCNCTTCTCCTNTTTAANTCACCGACTATGTCTCCCATATTCTCTTCTGGGGTAAGAACTTCNAGCTTCATTATAGGCTCCATAATAACTGCTTTAGCTGATTTTGAAGCCTCTTTGAAACCTATCTTTGCAGCTAATTCAAAGGATAGAGAATCAGAATCTACTGGATGAAAAGATCCGTCTTTGAGAGTGATTTTCATAGAATCAATTTCGAACCCAGCAAGTGGTCCATTTAACATAGAATCTTTAAATCCCTTTTCAACTGAAGGAATATACTCTTTNGGAACATTACCACCTTTAATTTCATTAATAAATTCCAAACCAGTTTTNGATTCATCTCCTGGCTCAATTGTAAATATTATGTCAGCAAACTTTCCCCTACCACCNGTTTGNTTTTTGTAAACTTCTCTGTGGTTAGCAGTAGCAGTCAAAGCTTCTTTATACTGAACNTGAGGTTTACCCTGATTTACTTCAACTTTAAACTCACGCTTTAGTCGATCAACTATAATATCCAAATGTAATTCTCCCATTCCCGAAATAACAGTTTGTCCTGAAGCNTCGTCNGTTTTTACTTGAAATGTTGGGTCTTCTTCAGCAAGTTTNGCTAATGACATTCCAAGTTTATCTACATCTGCCTTAGTNTTGGGTTCTACGGCAATCCCTATNACAGGATCNGGGAAATCCATGCTCTCAAGNATTATNGGGGATTTTTCGTCAGAGAGAGTATCNCCNGTTTTNATATCTTTAAANCCNACTGCAGCTCCAATATCNCCNGCTTCGATNTAATCGATTGAATTTTGTTTGTTNGAGTGCATTTGNTAAATTCTAGAAATTCTCTCTTTNTTNCCAGTTCTGTTATTCAANATATATGAACCAGCGTCTAATCTTCCTGAATAGGCTCTNAAAAAGGCAAGNCTACCAACATATGGATCAGTTGCAATTTTAAATGCTAAGGCTGCGAAAGGTTCGCTTTTAGATGGCTNTCTTAAAGATTCGTTATCTGTNTTAGGATCTATTCCAGAAATTGCTTTTTTGTCCTCCGGGGATGGTAAGTATCTACAAACNGCATCCAAAAGAAATTGAACTCCTTTATTTTTNAATGATGAACCGCAAATCATTGGGATAATTTTCATTTCCTGGGTTGCAGCTCTAAGGGCATTATGGACTTCATCTTCTGAAATAGAATTTGGATCTTCAAAATATTTTTCTAACAAATNCTCATCATATTCGGCNACTGCTTCAATCAATTCTCCTCTTAATTTTTCTGCCTCATCTTTCAAATTGTCAGGAATGTCAANTACATCAAAAGTAGANCCAAAATTTTCTTCGTGCCAAACAATCGCTCTATTCTTGACCAAATCAATAATTCCTTTAAAATCCTCTTCATCTCCAATATTTAAAACAATTGGAACAGCATTAGATTTAAGCATNTCTTTNACTTGTTGNCATACACCNANAAAGTTTGANCCCTGCCTATCCATTTTATTAACAAATCCAATTCTAGGGACTTTATAATTATCAGCTAGTCTCCAATTNGTTTCTGATTGAGGTTCAACCCCNTCAACTGCAGAGAAAAGAAAAACAAGTCCATCTAAAACTCTAAGTGATCTATTAACCTCAACCGTAAAATCAACATGTCCAGGAGTATCAATTATATTGAAATGGTAATCCTTTGAATCAGGTAAAGTTTTTCCCTGTTCAGTAGGAAAATTCCATTTGCAAGTTGTTGCAGCTGACGTAATAGTAATACCTCTCTCTTGTTCCTGCTCCATCCAATCCATGGTTGCAGCACCATCATGGACTTCTCCAATTTTATGGCTCACACCAGTGTAAAAAAGAATCCTTTCAGTAGTGGTGGTTTTACCAGCATCAATATGTGCTGCAATTCCAATGTTTCTGGTATATTTTAGGTCTCTTGCCATTTTAATTTAAAATCTAAAGTGTGAAAAAGCTTTATTTGCCTCAGCCATTTTGTGAGTGTCAACTCTTTTCTTTACAGCTGCACCCTCCTCTTTGAAAGCAGAAAGAATTTCATTTGCTAGTTTTTCCGACATTGATTTTTCATTTCTCTTCCTAGCGAACCCTATCAGCCATTTTATAGCTAAAGATACTTTTCGGTCAGGTCTTATTTGCATTGGAATTTGAAAAGTTGCACCACCAATCCTTCTACTTCTAACTTCAACATGAGGCATAACGTTTGACAAGGCATCTTTCCAAACCTCTATAGCAGTTTTTTCCTCATTTTGTTTTCTTTTATCAACAATACCAATCGCATCATAAAATAAATTATAAGCAGTTGATTTTTTTCCGTGAAGCATTAAATTATTTACAAAACGAGTTACAAGTTGATCGTTGAATTTAGGATCAGGTAACATTGGTCTCTTTTTTGATTGCTTCTTTCTCATTAAAAATTATTTTTTTGGTTTTTTAGCCCCGTATTTGGATCTTCTCTGAAGACGACCTTCGACACCTGCAGTGTCCAAAGCGCCTCTAACAATGTGATATCTTACTCCGGGAAGATCTTTAACTCTTCCTCCTCTAACTAATACTATTGAATGTTCTTGTAAATTATGACCCTCACCTGGTATGTATGCATTTACTTCTTTGCCGTTAGTGAGCCTTACCCTTGCAACTTTTCTCATAGCCGAATTGGGTTTTTTGGGTGTTGTGGTGTAAACTCTTGTACATACTCCTCTCTTCTGCGGAGATGAATCAAGGGCAGCAGATTTACTTTTTTTTGCGATGCTTAATCTTCCTTTTCTAACTAATTGAGCAATTGTTGGCATTTAAATCTATGATTTTTGAGCCCGCAAATTTAGTATTATTTTTTCTAGAATCCTAAATTTTTGTTAAAGTATAATTGATCATTAATAGTAATTATTTTTGATGGAAAATTAAATGATTGATTTTCAAGTTATTAAATAATTTAAAAGGTCGTAAAGCACTAATAATACATGGAATTAATTCAAAAGCTAGGAAATTGCAATAAATAAATTAATCTGATAATCAATGTGTTAAAGTATATAAATCTTAAAAAAATGTTAAGAGAAGATTAAATTTGTATTACATTTGCAATCCAATTTAATATACTAGTATGAAAAAATATTTTTTAACATGCGTAACTATTATATTTTCTTTAGTAGTAGCAAATGCGCAAAAAACCATTTTGGGAATTGTAAACGACAGCGATGGATTACCATTGCCTGGAGCTTCAATTGTTGAAAAAGGATCAAGTAACGGTGTTACATCCGATTTTGATGGTAACTATTCTATTGAGGCTAGCGAAGGTGCAATTCTTGTATTTAGCTTTGTTGGTTACAATTCTCAAGAAATAACTGTGGGAAGTGACGATACGATTAATGTATCTTTAGAATCTGGAACTGAATTAGAAGAAGTTGTTCTTACCGCTTTGGGTTTAGAAAAGAAAAAAGACGATGACTTAACTTCTACTACAAAAATCGAGGTTGATGGAGTCCAAAGATCGGGTGAATCAGGAGTTTTACAAGGAATGTCTGGTAAAACATCTGGTGTAAATATAACCCGTAATTCTGGTGATCCTGGATCTGGAGCTTACATTCAAATTCGTGGTCAAAATACTATTTTTGGAGATATTTCACCTCTAATTATTCTAGATGGTGCTATTATATCAAATGATAATATCGGTGGTAATACTGCAGGAGTTGTCCAGCAATCTAGACTTAACGACATAAACCCTGATGACATAGAATCTATATCTGTTATCAAAGGTGCAGCAGCTGCAGCCATTTACGGTACGGGTGCAGCTAATGGAGTATTAGTTATAAATACAAAAAGAGGGTCAGAAAGCCCAAAAGGTTGGAGTGTAAATGCTAAAACATCCCTTTCTATAGAAACTATTAATGCTGAATGGAAAAAACAAGGATCTTGGGGTCAAGGATTTCCAGGTCAATGGGTTGGCGAAGAGCCAGGAACTGGAGTTTTTGTTGAAAACACTGGTTTCTCATTCGGAGATCAAATGAGCCTAAGATCAGGTGGGGCTGACACTTATGATTTTTCAGGTGGTTGGTTTGAAACTCAAGATGGGACTAGAATAGGTAATATTGCCCAAAAAAATGACAAGACAAATTACAATCAAATTAACAGGGATGCTGTTTTTGGAAACGGTTACACTTATGACAACTCAGTAAGTTTTTCGTACAATGGAGAAAAGAATAGAACTTATATTTCCATTTCAAATGTAAATCAAGATGGTATAATGAAAGGTAATTCTGATTATGAAAGAACTTCATTAAAGCTAAATAATACTACACAGGCTACTGATAAGTTGTTGTTTAAGTTGTCTTCATCATATACAAACATAACATCTAACAGAGTCCAAACGGGATCCAATCTAAGTGGTCTTTATCTAGGATATTTAAGAAACTCTCCCGACTTTGACTTTAGAGAATACAAAGGGACAAATTATAGAATTGTAGATGGAGTTACAACCGTTACTCCTAATTCACATAGATCCTACAGAAGAAACACAGGTTCATATAGAACCTTTAATACAGCAACAGGAGCTTTTAATTACTTAGCTCCATCATATAATAATCCTTTATGGACTATGAGAGAACAGAAAAACTTAAATGACGTTAATAGGTTTATTTTTTCACCTGAAGTTAATTACAGTTTTAATGATAATTTAAATTTAGCTGTTAGGTATAGCGTTGATTATTATCAAGATAACAGATTGGACTATAGACCACCTGGATCTGCTAGTGAAGGAAATAATGGGCAGTATACAGAAGATAGATATAGTAACAAGCTTTCACAACTAAATATGTTCCTAACTGGTGGACTTGACTTAACTAGCAACGTTGGACTTAACTATACACTTGGTTATCAACAATTTGAATCTGATTATAGAAGACTTAGTGCTTTTGAAGCAGTATTTACAAATCCAGATCAAGAGTTTTTGAACCCAGGTAATGCTGCATCTCAAAACTCACTGCCTTCCGGATTTCGCGAGTTGAGAAGACAAAACGGTGTCTATGGTGTTTTAAACTTTGATATCGGTGAGAATTTATTAGTAGAAATAACTGGAAGAGGAGAAACGTTTTCAACAATGCCAAATGCTGGAATTATTTTCTATCCGTCTGCTTCAGTTGGTTATAAACTAACTGATTTAGTTAATTTGGATGCTTTAAGTTTTTTAAAAGTAAGGGCTTCTTACGGTGAGGTTGGAGTTGCACCTCCAGCTTATATTACTTCGACGGTTCTTGGACCAGGTGGTATAGGTTCTTCATGGGGAGATGGATTAGATGGTTCTGTTTATGGTAACCCATTCACTCAATCTACAACTAGAGGAAATCCTGATTTAAAAGAGGAAAGGAAAAAAGAATTTGAGATAGGTTTTGATAGTAGATTTTTTGACAACAATCTTACACTCGGTTTTACTTATTATGATAACAAAACAGAAGACGGAATATTGGCTCTTCCAATAACACCTTCCTCAGGTTTTAACACTACTTTCCAAAATGCTACTTTAATTACAAATAAAGGTATTGAAATTGATCTTTCTGCAAATCTTATCAATACTCAAGATTTGAGTTTTGATATTAATGGTAGTTTTACACAAAATAGAAATATTGTTGAAAGTTTAGAGGGTGCTGCGTATTTCGGATTAAATGGTTTTACAGGAACTGAATCTGGAATTGCAGAGGGTGAACCTTACGGAATTCAAAGACACGGACAATTTCTTAAGGATGCCTCCGGAAGCTTACTCTTAGGTTCTAACGGTTTTCCTCAGGCAGATCCAGAACTATTAATTGCTGGTGATCCAAATCCAGATTTTAGAGCAGGACTTGGAACTTCTTTACGCTATAAAAACTTTAATTTTACAACTCAATTCGAAACATCTCAAGGTAATGACGTTTGGAATGGTACATATAGCGTAATGTTATTCTGGGGGATTCATGAAAGTACAGATATATTAACTGCAAATGACACTGGATCTACTATATATAATGCTTGGGGTGACCCAATACCTGCTGGAGCTCAGTTTAGAGGTTATATTGAGGACTTCGGTGCTGGTCCAGTTGCAGTAGATCACGAGTGGTGGACTGCTAACGGTGGAGGATTCGGAGACGTAACAAGTCAGTTCGTTGAAGATGCTTCGTGGGTTAAATTAAGAGAGATTTCTTTAAGTTATGACTTTGATAGATCATTAATAGAGAGATTAGGTCTTGACAATCTCTCTCTTTCTGTTTCAGGCAGAAACTTATTTACGTGGTCAAATATTAAAGAATTTGACCCAGAAAACAATTTAACTGGTGCGTCTCGTGGTAGAGGTTTAGAATACTTTTCTAACCCCGGTACTAGATCAATATTAACAACACTAAGATTTGGATTTTAATTTTAAGATTATGAAAATAAACAAATATATATTAACATTCTTCGCCGCGATAGTGGTGGGAAGCTGTGAAAGTTACACAGAGGATCTAAATGACGATCCAAACAATTTTATAGTTGCTGCATCTGACCTAATTATTGGACAATCACAACTAGCTCTTATGCAACATATGGGTAGTAACAATGCTAGATATGCTGGTATTTTTTCCAATACTATGTCTGGTGCTGATAGACAGTATCTTACACTAAATACTTATTCTCCTAATAGATCTAATTATGATGATATGTGGGGCGATACCTATTTACAAGGTATCAATACTGCTCAACTTATTATAAATGACGAAAACGCAGGAGATTTAGTAAAGGGAATTGCAAAAATTATACAAGGTACTTTATATGCTGATATGGCAGCTCTTTACGGAGATGTTCCGTTTTCTCAAGCAGTTAACCCAAATGAGTATCCAAATCCTGTTTATGACCCACAATCAGATGTGGTAAACGGCGGTATAGCCCTTATTGAGCAAGGTATTGCTCAAGTTGGAAATACTTCTATTTCTGCTGGATTCGGTGGAAACAGATTATCAGGTGGAACTTGGGTTGAAGCAGCTCATACTCTGGCTGCTAGGTATAGCTTACTTGCTGGAAACTACGCATCAGCTATTTCTCATGCAAATCAGGGGATTTCTTCTAGAGCAAATGATCTTGTTACAAAACACGGTACATCTTTAGAAAACAGAAATCTATTTTATCAATTTATTATTGATGAAAGACAGGATTATTTAAAAGCAAATGAAGCTCATTTAGTTTACCTTTTGGATGGAACTAAATCTAGAAGACTAACTACTCCTGGTCAAAAGGCCCAGTATGACTTTTATTTCATTCCTGATTTAGGAGGTGAAGTTGCTCTAAATACCAACAATGATGGAAAATTTGGTATGACTGCACCAATGACTATCGCTAGTTTCCATGAAACACAGTTCATTTTAGCTGAATCGAAATTTATGCAAGGTGATGAAGCTGGTGCTAGACAGCATTTAAACAATGTACGAACTGATCTAAGAGTTCAATACTCCTCTGATACAGCAGGATTTCCTGATTCAGTTGCATCCGGAACAGATCTTCATCTTCAAATTTTAGAGGAAAAGTATATTACTCTTATGGGAGAGTTAGTTACTTTTCATGATCTAAGAAGGACTCGAAATGCAATTGGCGTTCCTAATAAACAAGGAACTATAGGTGCATCCAATTTCCCACAAAGATACTTATATCCTCAAAGTGAGTTGGATACTAATCCTAATATTCCTGCATCATTGCCAAATTTCTTTGATCCAACTAATCTGTTTACTACTTATTAATCAAGTAAATTAGATTTATTTAAATCAAAAAAGCCACTTATCTCAAGTGGCTTTTTTAATTTAGCATAATTATGGAAAGTGAAATAATATATGGAATAAGACCTATCGTTGAGGCTATAAAGGCAGGTGTTAAAATTTATAAAATCTGGCTCCTAAAAGACAAAAAAAATCTACTGTTTAAAGAGGTAGAAGAATATGCATTTAAAAAAAAAATAGATTTAATATTTACCTCAAATAAAAAATTAGATAAACTATCTAAAAAAAATCATCAAGGTGCTGCAGCGCTAATAGAACCAGTCAAATATTTTAATTTTGAAAGTCTTATTGAAAAAAATATTAAAAAGAAAAAACAAGTTTATTTACTTTTAGACGGAATAACTGATGTTAGAAATTTTGGAGCAATTTTTAGAAATTCGTTAGCTACTGGAGTAAATGGAATTATTGTCCCCGAAAGCAACAGTGCCTCCATAAATTCAGATTCGATTAAAGCTTCTGCAGGAGCAGTTTTTTACATTCCAATATCAAAAGTAAATCATCTAAATGATGCAATATATGAATTAAAATCAAGGGAATTTGAAATTGTAGGTTTGGATGAAAAATCCGGCATAAATATTTTTAATGAAAGTTTTAATTCAAAAACGGTACTAATTCTTGGATCAGAAGGAAAAGGAATAAATAAAAGTACTTTAAATATTCTGGACAAAAAAGTAAGTATCCCTATGCTGGGAGAAATCAAGTCACTTAATGTTTCAGTAGCTTGCGGAGTTTCTCTTTATCATATCATAAGAAATTGCTCTTAATTTATTAGCATATTAAGACAATATTTTTGGTAAAAAAATGTTATTTATATAGCATTTTAATTATCCAATTATCCTTATAATATTTTGAAAAAAATTAATTATCTCGTATATCTTTTACTATTAAATGTCTTAATTTTTGATAATAGCATTTATGCTCAGTATTATACAGTAAAAGAAAGGATATTGCATTTGCAAACATTTGATGAAAAACCTTTGCATTATGGATATTTTCTTGGATTTAACAATTTCGGATATCAGATTCAGTACAAAAGTAATTATTATGTACCTAATAACAGAAACTTTCCAAATAACGAAAGAGGTTTAAATCTACCTAATATTGAACTAATTAAAAATACTGGATTTAATGTAGGGCTAATAGGTGATCTTAGATTGAATAAGTATTTCAATCTAAGACTAGAGCCAGGACTATATTACACTCAAAGAGATTTGATTTATCCAACACCTACAAGTGGGCTTGCAAATGACGAAGATTATTTAAGGGAAGTAAAGTCTACTTATATACACATACCACTTCTAGTAAAGTTTAGTGCAAAAAGAATAAATAATTTCAAACCATATTTAGTTGCTGGAGTATCAACTTCTTTAAACCTATCAAGTAATGAAAAAAACAATGATGATAATTACAGTAATGTTTTTAGAGTGACTAGTCAAAGCTTTAATTACGAGATAGGTTTTGGTATTGACTTTTACTTGGTATATTTTAAATTCTCTCCATCAATAAGAGGAATCTTTTCTATTCAAAATGAATTGATTCAAGATAACAATCCCGATAGTCCTTGGACATCGAACATAAAAAGTTTGTTGAGTCAAGGAGTGGTAATTAATTTAACTTTTGAATGATTGATTTGAAATTTCATTCATTATAATTGCTGTAGCACTAGTTATATTTAAACTATCTACATTCGACCTGCTTACTTTAGGTATTGTGATTTTATATTTTAAAAATTTACTGACTGATTTTGAAATACCATTTGACTCGTTGCCAAATATTAAAACAAATTCCTTTGGAAAAGTAATTCTGTTAAAAGATTCTCCATTTAAAAAAGTACCATAGACTGGAATTGAGACTTTTGATAAGTATGAACTCAAATCTTCATAAAAAATATTTATTCGCGATATAGAACCCATAGATGACTGAATTACTTTAGGGTTGTAACAATCAACAGTATTTTTAGAACAAACAATATTTTCAAATCCAAACCAGTCACAAAGCCTTATTATTGAACCCAAATTTCCCGGATCTGAAACATCGTCTAAGACCAAAACTTTTTTATTTAAAGGAGTTCTCTTTTTTTTAGGAGTTGAAAAAATTCCCAAAATACTTGAAGGGTTTTTTAAAAAAGTTATTCTTTTCATACAATTATCAGTTACAGTTACATTGTTTTGCACATTTATTTGCTTTGTAGAATAACATCTAACTAAAGGAATTTTAGAATTCAATATGTCTTGAAAAACTTTTTCACCTTCAACTACAAAGTGCGAATATAGATTTCTATACTTCTTCCTTCCTAACTTTTTGATGTACTTTAACTCAGAATTAGTAATCATAAATGATGTATTTTTACCTAAACGTTGTGTGTTGAATCAAGCAAATTCAAAAATAGTAATAATTAATTTTATCTCGATACTATTAGCTAGTTGCAGTGTAACGAAACAATTAAATCAAGAAGAAAGGTTAATTTCAAAACAGACCTATGAGTTAAATGGAAAAAAAATCAAACAAGATCCAATTACAATTCTTTCTAAAACTAGTGTAAATAAAAAAATACTGGGTATACCAATAAAGTTGATGATTTATAATCTTAGTAATTCAAATGCAGAAAAAGATTTCGAAAAATGGTTAAATAAAAAAGAAAATAGAAGATTGAGGTTAGAAAAGTTGATTTCTCCTAAACAAGTATACCAAATTAAAAAATACAAAGTTGGATTTAATAGTTGGCTAAGAGAAATTGGCGAGCCTCCTTCATTGTATGATTCAAAAAAAGTTGGGTTAACTAATCAACTTTTCAAGCAATACTATGACAATCTTGGATATTTTAATTCAAAATCAGTAGCAACTCTTACTGAATTAAAAAACAAAAAGGTAAGCATAAAACACGCGATTACTACAGGAGAAAGATTTATTATAGACAGTATTTCGTATAAAATAACATCGAAAGATATAGATTCAATTTACGAATCCCACAAGAAGAAGAGCTTTTTAAAAAAGGGCGAATCATTTGAAGTAGAGAAGCTTAATCAAGAAAGAGAGAGGTTAATCAATCTATTTAGCAACAATGGTATCTATAATTTTCAACAAAGAAGTATTCGTTTTAAGGCATTCAAGGATAGTACTGGAAAAGACAAAAAAATACCAATTTTACTAGAAATTAAAAATTCAAAGATTAGAAACGAAGATATACTAGTCGATGTTCCTTATGTAACCAAGGAAATTAAATCTGTTTCAGTCTTTGTTAACAATCCTGAACAAAATTTTGGTATTTATACAGATTCAATTAATGTTAATGGTCTTAAAATTTTTTCTTTAGGAAAACTTAAGTACAATCCCAAAGTTATTAGCGATGGGATAGAAATAAGAAAAAACAATCTTTACAGATTAGATGATAGAAAAAAAACTTATAATTTTTTTAATGCACTTCAAATGTTTAAATATCCTTCTATATTATACAAGGAAAATACTTCTGATTCAACAAAATTAGATGCCGAAATTTATTTAATACCAAAAGAGAAATTTTCGTTAGGACTTGATTTTGATTTATCTCATTCTAATATACAAGATATTGGAGTATCTGTAGGCTCATCTATAATAAGTAGGAATATTTTCAAAGGAGCTGAAGTTTTAGAATTTGGAGTGAAGGGTTCAATTGGATCGTCAAGAGATGTTGCAGAAGAGAAATCATCTTTTTTTAATTTATTTGAAGTTGGTCTAGATCTTGGACTAAGATTTCCAAGACCTATTGCCCCAAGATTTTTAAAGAGGTTATATTTTGACAAATTTTATGTCAAAACCAGAATGTCCATAGGTGTATCTGTTCAAGAGAATATTGGTTTAGACAGACAAACATTTACAGGTAATTTTGAATATTATTGGAGACCAAATACTACTAAATCAATTAATATAAAGTTAGTCGATATAGAGTATGTTGATAATAGAGCAACAAATAATTATTTTAACGTCTACAGAAATTCATATGAACGTTTAAATAATATATCTAAAACAATTTATGGTATAGATACTAGTTATTTTAATTCAAATGGTAATCTCTTAATCCCTTATGGTACTGATAATTTTATTGATGATGTTTTAACCCTTAATACTAATATAAAGCTGGAAAATGAGATCTATTCGGATATTTTAAATATTAATGAAAGAAAAAATAGGCTAACTGCAAACAATTTTATAGTTGGATCATCATTTTCTTATTTAAAGAATAATCAAGAAAGTATTTTAGATGAAAATTTCTCACAATTTAAATTTAAATCTGAATTAGTTGGAAATTTATTAGCCTTGGGAATGAAACTTGGGAAAATCATACCAAATAAGAATGGTTTTCGTGAAATTTTTAATTTGGCGCCATCACAATATTTTAAAAGCGAAGTCGGTTACATAAAGCACTTGTCTGTTGGTTTTAAAAGGGTTTTTGCATTCAGAACATTCATAGGTGTAGCAATTCCATTTGGAAATTCAAATTTTATACCTTTTACAAGATCGTATTATGCCGGGGGTTCAAATGATAATAGAGCATGGCAAGCCTACAAACTTGGACCTGGATCAAGTAATAAATTTAATGAGTTCAACGAAGCAAATTTTAAAATTGCATTTAATATTGAATACAGATACCCAATTATTAGAAGATTAAATGGTGCTTTTTTTATTGACTCTGGTAATATTTGGAATTTAAAGAACAATGTATCTGACAGAAAACAAGTTTTTAATAGCCTAAGAGATTTAAGTGAATTAGCTATTGGAACTGGCTTTGGACTAAGGTATGATTTTGATTATTTTATTTTTAGACTTGATACCGGATTTAAAACTTATGATCCATCCCTCATTAAAGCAGACAGATGGTTTTCACAATTAAATCTTAAAAAAGCTGTTTTTAATGTGGGAATTAACTTTCCGTTTTAGTTCAATTTAATTAAATTTACCCACCAAAACATTAAAAAATGTCAACTATCTTCCCTAGAGGTGTTTTGACTGGAAAAGAAGTTCAGGATGTTTTCAACCATGCCAAAGAAAACAATTATGCCTTGCCAGCAATAAACGTTATAGGAAACAATTCTATAAATGCTGTTTTGGAAACTGCTTCCGAATTAAATAGCCCTGTTATAATTCAGTTTTCAAACGGAGGGTCTCACTTTAATGCTGGAAAAGGTTTAACTAGTAACAACCAACTTGCTTCAATAAAAGGTGCTATAGCAGGGGCTAAACATGTGCATGAGTTAGCAGAAAGCTACTCTGCAACAGTTATATTGCATACAGACCACTGTGAGCGAAAACTTTTACCATGGGTTGATGGGCTAATAAAAGAGAGTGAGTTACATTATTCTAAAAATGGTAAACCACTATTTAGTTCACATATGATTGACCTCTCTAACGAACCATTAATTGATAATATTGATACTTGTAAAAAATACCTTCATAGGCTAAAAAAAATTGATATGTCTTTAGAGATTGAACTTGGTGTTACTGGAGGTGAAGAGGATGGTGTTGACAACACTAACATTGAGACTTCTAAACTTTACACTCAACCAGAGGAAGTCGCGTTTGCTTACGAAAATCTTATAAAAATAAGTGATAAATTTACAATTGCAGCAGCATTTGGAAATGTGCATGGAGTATACCAGCCAGGTAATGTTCAATTAACTCCAAAAATTTTAAAAAACTCTCAAGAGTTCATTTCAAAGAAATTTGGGGTTCCAAAAAAAACCATCAACTTTGTTTTTCATGGTGGTTCAGGGTCAAGCAAGGATCAGATTAAAGAGGCTATAAGTTATGGAGTAGTAAAAATGAATATTGATACTGACCTTCAATATGCTTTTACAGAATCGATTCGAGATTACATGAACGAAAAATATGAGTACCTTAAATCACAAATTGGAAATCCAGATGGTGCTAATCAACCGAATAAAAAATATTATGATCCTAGAGTATGGTTAAGAAAAGGTGAACTTTCCTTTAAAGAAAGGCTTAAAGAAGCTTTTGAAGATCTAAACAATATTGATACACTATCTAAAAAATGACTTAATTATGAGTTGGTTCAAAAGAAGCGAAAAAGGAATACAAACAAAAACAGAAGAAAAAAAAGATATACCAAAAGGTCTTTGGTATAAGACGCCTACTGGCAAAATTATTGAAACCCAAGAGCTTGAAGAAAATTTTTTTGTTAGTCCAGAAGACGAGTATCATGTAAGAATAGGAAGTGAAGAATATTTTAAAATTTTATTTGACGATTCTGGATATAAGGAAATTAATAAATCTGTTTCTTCACTGGATTTTTTGAATTTTACAGATACCAAAAAATATAGTAAGAGAATAAAGGAGGAAAATAAAAAATCTGGTCTGACCGATGCGGTCAGAACCGCAGTTGGAAAATCTAAAGGTAAAAAGATTGTAATTGCATGTATGGATTTTAGATTTATCGGGGGATCAATGGGTTCTGTAGTAGGAGAAAAAATCAGCAGATCTATTAGTTATGCAATAGAAAATAAAATTCCTCTAATAATAATTTCTAAATCTGGGGGAGCTAGAATGATGGAAGGTGCATTTTCGTTAATGCAGATGGCAAAAATTAGTAGTTTTTTAAATCGTCTATCAGAGGCAAAGATACCTTTCATTTCACTTTGTACAGACCCAACTTTTGGAGGTACAACTGCATCTTTTGCAATGTTAGGAGATATTAATATATCTGAACCCGGTGCACTTATAGGTTTTGCAGGGCCGAGAGTTGTAAAAGATACAACTGGAAGGGACTTGCCTGAAAGTTTTCAAAAAAGTGAGTTTTTATTAGAGGAATTTTATTTTCTATTGCATAACTAATAGATCTGCTGATTT
>NHEX02000050.1:19941-22107 GCA_002171475.2 Flavobacteriales bacterium TMED96 | reverse complement strand
TCTGCATATGATCTTCTTTCGGCTTCAATCATTAAATGCATAGCTTTATAAGACTTATATTCTAAATCTCCTATATTAAATGGCTCAATCATTTTCATCATTTGAGCAAGACAAATACCCCCACTAGAAGGAGGACCCATTGATATAATCCTTAGGTCTTTATAATTAAACACTATTGGCTTTCTCCATTTAGGTTCATAGGACTTAAAGTCCTCTATCAGAATTTTACCACCAGTNTTNTTTATTTTTTNNACCATTGACTCTGCAACCCAGCCCTCATAAAAACCTTTGTTACCATATTTAGANATTTCAGTTAAGGCTTTTGCAAGGTTAGGGTTTTTAATGGTGTCACCCTTTTTAAAAATTTTACCATAAAATGTTTNTCTACCGTTGACTTTTATAAATTCATCTCTCTTACTATTTAGGCTTGTGGCTTGTTTTTCTGTAACTAGAAATCCTTTTTCGGCTAATTCAATAGATGGTTGAATTAATTCACTCAAAGGCAAGCTTCCCATTTTTTTATGAACTTCAAGAATCCCAGCCACAGAACCAGGAACTCCTACCGCTAGTCCACCAGTTCTACTTAAATCTTCATTAGCTTTTCCATCTNCGTCCAAATACATATCTTCAGTTGAGCTCATAGGAGCCAACTCTCTGTAATCAATACTTCCTATATCTCCACTAGAAGTACGATATACCATAAAACCTCCACCAGTAATATTGCCAGCATTTGGAAAAACAACAGTTAAAGCAAAACTTGTAGCAACCATAGCATCAAAAGCATTCCCTCCATTTTTTAAAANTTNAACACCAATTTTAGAGGCTTCTTCTCTAGCGGAAACAACTGCTCCTTGGATGNGATTTTTTTCTAAGTTTTCACAACCGATGAAAAATAGAACAAATAAATTAAGTAAGATTAGTTTCTTCTTGATTTTAATTTCTGTCATTGATAAAATTGTTGAATTATTTTTATGATAATCTCAATCTTGCAATATACATAATTTGTATCTAAATACTTAATTAGAATTAATAGGTTGTTTATTTTTTAAAATCAGGTGTATATTTGATAAACATTAATATGCCCTTAATCAAATCTATTTCTGGAATAAGAGGAACCTTAAAAGGTAATAAAGACTCTAGTTTGAGTCCTGATGTAATTAAAAACTATACATCATCATTCATTCAGCATCTAAAAAATATTAATAAAAATAAACCTATTTCGATTGCAGTTGGAAGAGACGGAAGAATTTCTGGAANAAAAATATGTNNGATTATTTCNGAGGTTTCTTTAAATATGGGAATTAAAATTATCGATNTAGGATATTCAACCACACCTAGTGTTGAAGTTTTTATTGANCAAGAAAAACTAGANGGTGGAATAATGATTAGNGCAAGTCATAATGGAATTGAATGGAATGCNCTTAAATTNTTTAATTCAAAGGGTGAATTCATTTCAAAGGATGATTTCGATAATATTAATAACATTATNGAAAANAAATCATTTAAACATNNAGATGNAAATACTGTTGGAAAAATTATTAAAAATTCAANTTCAATTGAGCAACACATAGATTTAATTTTATCCCATGAATTAATAGATGTTAATAGGATTAAAAGTGCAAATTTTAGGATTGTAGTAGATGGAATAAATTCTACTGGAGGGATCGCAGTTCCCGATTTATTGAAAAGGTTAAACGTAGATGTTATAAAATTAAATTGTGAACCAAATGGGAATTTTATTCATGATCCAGAGCCNTTAGAGAAAAACCTTGTTGAGTTATCAAANTTGGTAGTCAAATATAATGCTGATCTCGGCNTAGCAGTTGATCCTGANGTAGACCGATTGGCNCTTATAGANGAAAAAGGAGGGTATTTTGGCGAAGAATNNACATTAGTTGCCTGTGCAGANTATGTTCTTANCAAAAATTCTGGATCAACAGTATCTAATCTTTCATCAACTAAAGCTTTAAAAGANTTGACCCAANCAAAAGGATGTAATTATTATTATTCTGCAGTAGGGGAGGTAAATGTCGTTGAAATGATGAAGAGTAAAAAAGCTGTGATCGGTGGCGAAGGCAATGGAGGTATAATTTTNCCATCCATTCATTATGGCCGAGATGCCTTAATTGGTGTAGGACTTTTTTTATCTCANCTTGTCGAAAAAAA
>NHEX02000050.1:0-19936 GCA_002171475.2 Flavobacteriales bacterium TMED96 | reverse complement strand
CNGTTTCCAATCTTAGAAAACAATATCCGTCATATTATATGGCGAAAAAGAAAATAGANATTACAAATGCTTCTTTTGAAGANATATNTCAATNTTTAAAAAATGAGTATTCAGAATGTNAAATCATNGAAATAGATGGTTTGAAAATAATTTTTAATGATTCNTCCTGGGTNCATCTTAGAAAATCAAACACAGAGGAAATTATANGAATTTACTCAGAAGCTGANGATACTTTAAAAGCAAATCNGATAGCNGACNGNGTTATAAGTCTNGTAAACAGTTTGTAAAAANCCTACTCNACCATATATTTAAATCTGTTATGAGTCCAAAGGTACTCATNTGGATTTTGTTTTATTTGTTTTTCTAANTTATCGAAAAACAAATTGGTGATTTCGTTTTCTTTGTATTCTAANGGGTTGATTGCCAATGTAGATATTTCAGCTTCATAATAGCCTCTTCTTATTCTTTTTATTTGACAATAAAATACTGGATAATTATATTTTTTTGAGATTCTCTCAGCTCCAGTGAAGACAGGTACCTTGACTCCCATAAAACTTCTCACATATGATTTTGAATCTCTTCTTGGAGACTGATCACCAATAAAACCTAATAAACCGAAATCATTAGAACTATTCATGGATTCAATAAACTCAAAAGTTTTATATCTAGACAATAAGAATGATCCATATTTCTCTCTAGACTTAGTCATTTTATTTTCAAAATATTTATTTGTTAAAGGTGTGTAAATCCCATAAGCATTGCCTAACAAATGACTTCCAATTGTAAGCATCCCCTCCCAATTTGAAAAATGACCCAATAATAGTATTGTGCTCTTTCCTTTTTTTTCTTCATTATTAATTAACTCTATATTTTTAAATTTATACCTTCTAAGCATTTCATTTTTTGATATCGAAAAGTTTTTAATCATTTCGACCATTAAATCTGAAAAATGCACGTAAAATTTTTTCTCTAACTCTTTAATCTCTAATATGGACTTTTTCGGAAAACATAAATGCAAATTTTTTCTCACAATTTTTAGTCTAAATTTTACAACTCTATAGAGAAAATATGATAAAAAATCTGATATTATATAAAGGACCGAAAAAGGTAAAAAAGATAATAAAAGGAGTAAGGGATAAGTAAGTAAAAATACAAATAAATGCAAGCCGTAAATTTTTTTTCAAATATAGTTATATTTGAAATATACTATCATTATGTTAGGTATTTCAAGTCTTCTTTTCAGTTTAATATTATCAATAGTTTTGATAAGTTTGAACGCTTTAAAAAACAATTTAAATTTTGAAAAATTCAAATTAAATGTTGGTAAGGTTAATTCAGGTGAATACTATCGATTAATTTCTTCTGGTTTTCTTCATGGGGACTTACAACATCTCTTATTTAATTGCTTTACATTATTCATCTTTGGAGACACTGTTATTATGCGTTTGGGTGAAATCAATTTCGTTTTACTTTATTTTTCTTGCCTAGTTTTTAGTGGCTGGCTTTCCGTCTATTTTAANAAAAATAATTATTATTANTCTGCTGTTGGAGCTAGNGGTGCAGTNATTGGAGTAGTTTATAGNTCTATATTACTCTATCCTAGTATGAAATTAGCTTTNNTTTTTTTTCCTATTCCNATGCCTGCGTATTTATTTGCAGTTGGATATTTACTTTATAGTCTCTATGGNNTTAAAAAGTTGAATGATGGAATNGGACATGAAGCACATATTGGNGGTGCTTTGTCGGGTTTATTATTAACTAGTCTTTTCAAACCNAATGTAATTATTGAATCATTTTACCTTTTGATTGTAATGATTGCTATTACAGTAGTTGGTTTTTTTTAGTATTAAAAAAAATTAATTATTTAAAATCTGACTTATTCTTGCTGCCAATTGAGCTCCACGAAGATTCTTGTCTATTATACGACCTTCTTGATCAATTATAANAGAAGCGGGTATGGCTCTTATATTATATAATTTGGCAATAGGGTCTTGCCAAAATTTAAGATAAGAAACATGATTCCAAATTAACCCATCATCATCAATTGCTCTTAGCCAACTAGCTTTAGTTCTATCTAATGATACACCAACAATTTCTAATCCCTTAGGATGCATTTCTTTGTACANCCTTACTAGATTTGGNTTTTCAACTCTGCATGGNCTACACCAAGAAGCCCAAAATTCAATTATAGTNACTTTACCTTTCAAATCTNACAAATTAAGTACTTCTCCAGNAGGAGAAGGTCCTTCAAAATTGGGNGCAATTNNACCTATTGANGTAGGATNCGTTGGNGCATTTACTTTTTCAACTAAAATTTTTCCNACTCGACTATTTAAAATTTCTGGATTATAAGAAGCTGTTANTTCTTTAGCAGNCTTTATGTCTATTGTCTTNTCATTAATAAGCTTTTCAAGCATAAGTACAGATAAATATGAACCTTTATTGTTTTTAGCTAAATCTAATTCAAAATTTANTAAATCAGTTTGTTTTTCTCTGTATTGATTTTGTANGTCCTCGACTAATAAATTATCTCCTAATGAATTCGCAATTTGNATTTCATTTGCAATTTTATTTAAACTGCTAACNATAGATTTAGTTTTACTACGGTAAGAATTTAAATCATCATTTGACCTNNTTCCTTNAACCTGNGATGCATCTAAACTNTCATTATATACTCTCATATCAATTNTACCAGATTCAAGTATAAAAGGGATATTAGAGGTTTTATCTTTTATAGTTATAAAATTAACATCAATCTCATTAACCTGTGAAGAAAAATTAAATCTCCCTTTACGGATAATTGNAGAATCCATTTTTATAGGCTGATTAACAGAATTAGGTACGATTCTGTAAATGACTACTCCGTCATCTAAATCAGTTGTGCCATTTAATTCAAAAGAGTTGTTATTACTTTCACAGCCAAGTAACATCGATAAAAAAAGGGCAATTACAATTCTCAAGGGTAATTTTTTTTTAAAATTAGTGAAACTTATTTAATNTAAATTACAACTTATTCATCAGATATTTATAAGCTATCAATAAACCTTATATTTGCATAAAATTATTAAGTTGGCTGGAAATAAATTTGGTAATCTTTTTTCTCTTACAACATTTGGAGAGTCCCATGGAATAGCCATTGGTGGTATAATTGATGGATGTCCTGCGGGTGTAGAGATAGATCAAACAAGAATTCAGNAAGATCTTGACAGGAGAAAGCCTGGACAATCAAAAATAGTTTCTCAAAGAAAGGAAAACGATNTAGTTGAAATTTTTTCTGGAATTTTTGAAGGAAAATCTACTGGAACACCAATTGGTTTTATAATTAAAAATAAAGATCAAAAATCCAAAGATTACAATCATATAAAAGACTCATACAGGCCTTCCCATGCAGATTTTGTTTATGATGAAAAATATGGATTTAGGGACTACAGAGGAGGTGGTAGAAGTTCTGCCAGAGAAACCGCAGTTAGAGTAGTAGGGGGTTCCATAGCAAAACAATTTTTAAAAGGAATTAAAATTCAAGCCTTCGTATCAAGAGTAGGTAACATTAAATTAGAAAAACATTATTCTGAGTTAGACCTTGGAAAAACAGAAAATAATATAGTAAGNTGTCCAGATTTAGNTACAGCTAAAAAAATGGAAGAACTNATTAAATCAATTCGAAAAGAAGGGGATACTATTGGAGGAATAATTACATGTGTAGTAAAAAATGTACCCATAGGACTTGGAGAACCTGTTTTTGACAAATTACATGCTCAGTTAGGAAAGGCAATGCTTTCAGTTAATGCCGTAAAAGGTTTTGAATATGGTAGTGGTTTTGATTCTTCTAAGTTTAAAGGCAGCGAACACAACGATGTAATTAGAAAGGATGGTACAACAGCAACAAACTACTCTGGGGGAGTACAAGGAGGTATATCTAATGGGATGGACATTTATTTTAATGTTGCTTTTAAACCTGTCGCAACAGTTATGAAAAAACAAAATACAATAAATAAAGACGGAGAAGAGGTTGTTTTAGAAGCGAAAGGAAGACACGACCCATGTGTTTTGCCAAGGGCAGTTCCAATTGTTGAGTCAATGGCAGCGCTTGTAATTGCTGATTATTTATTAATAAAACGTGCAAATAAAAAAAATACTAAATGAAGAAATTATTGTTATTTTTTAGTTTTTTAATGCTTATATCTTGTTCTAAAAAAAATGTCGAGGAAGAGAGTGATGTAACCTTGGTTAACTATCAACTGAGTATATTCGCTTCTGAGGGAGGCACAGTTAGTTATGACAATCCAAATAATGGTTTATTTGAGACTGGTAGTAGAGTTATTTTGGAAGCAATTCCTGATGAGGGTTTTTATTTTACAGAATGGTCAAATGGATCAAGAGAAAATCCCCTTACTCTTAATATTGAATCTGATATTACGATATTTCCAAAATTTTTAAATAAACTGAATCTTATAAAACGCTTCAGTGAAATTGTAATTGGTGATGGTGAAAATGGTCCAATGCATACCTTAAAATGGAAAGCAATGAAAATATATATACAGGGTTCATCCTTAGAAATTGAAAAGGAATTGGATGTTTTTATTGAAGAACTTAATACTATTTTATCCAATGACAATCAATTTAGCTGTGAAAAAGTAACAGATAATTATGGAGTCCATATGGTTAATTCTACTGCTGAAGAATTTTTAAATATTTATCCTGAGTATGAAAATAATGGAATTGAACTAGAAGATTTTTGGGGATATGCTAGTTGGAGTGCGAATGCACAAGGTTATATAAACGAAGGAAGAGTTTTTTTAAATAAACCAGAAATGACGTGGATTAAAGCCATTAAATGGACTATAAGGCATGAATTGGGACATGTTTTGGGCCTTAAACATACACCAGATGAGACAAGCATAATGCATCGCTTTTTTAGAGAAGACATTAACGAAGGTTTTTCAGAATTAGACAAAGAATCCTTAAGATTTTTGCATGATTCAAGAATGCCACTTAAATCTGATTTAGAAAGTTCAAATGCCATTTTAAAAAATATTTTAGGTGTAAATAGCTCCAAAAAAATCCGTAAAAATTTTAAAGTAAATCAAAAGACAATAAAGGTATCCAAAAAAGGATATGATTATAAATGCCCTAGAATTTAAAAGGCAAAACCTTTTTTCTTTTGAGTGTTTTTCTAAGTAAATGTTTTGTAATTTAATGATATGAAAAATTTACCGCTGCATTGGAAAATTATAATTGGTATGTTTCTGGGCATATTCTTTGGTCTTGGCTTAAGCTTTTTTCCAAGTGGCAAAATTTTTATCAGCAACTTCATAAAACCTTTTGGAACAATATTTATAAACCTCTTAAAATTAATTGCTATACCTCTAATTCTAGTTTCTCTTATCAAAGGCGTTTCGGATTTAAAAGATATATCTAAGCTATCAAAAATGGGTGGCAGGACGATTGTCACATATATGTTCACAACTGTTATTGCTGTAATCATAGGTCTTGTACTAGTTAATCTAATTAAACCCGGAAACTCAATTTCCAATGAAACAAGACAGGAGTTAATTGAAGCGTATTCTAGTAATACCGAAGAAAAAAGAGAAGCGGCAAACAAACAAAAATCTGCTGGCCCACTTCAAGCCCTAGAAGATATTGTTCCGGATAATGTTTTTAAATCTTTCACTAGCAATAAAAATATGCTCCAGGTTATTTTCTTTGCACTATTCTTTGGAATCGGAATGATTCTTTTACCTGAAAAAAAAGTTTCACCAGTAAAAGAATTTATCGACTCTCTAAATACTATAATTCTAAAGTTAATTGATCTTATTATGCTTTCCGCACCATACGGCGTGTTTGCATTGCTTGCAACACTCGTAGTAGAAGCACCAAGTCTAGAATTATTTGCAGCCCTAGGCCTTTATTCGATAACTCTTTTAGTAGGTTTAACTTTAATGATTTTGGTTTATGCTATAATTGTAAAATTACTTACTGGCAAACCTCCTGGTGAGTTTTTTAAAGGAATTGCACCAGCTCAACTACTTGCATTTTCAACAAGTTCAAGCGCGGCAACTCTTCCTGTAACTATGGAATGTGTTGAAAAAAATCTTGGCATTAACAAAGAGGTAAGCAGCTTTGTTTTACCTATTGGAGCGACCATAAATATGGATGGAACAAGTCTTTACCAAGGAGTAGCAGCAGTATTTATCGCTCAGGCTTTTGGGTTAGATTTAGATTTGTCATCCCAACTTGGAATAATTTTAACGGCAACTTTAGCTTCAATTGGCACTGCGGCAGTTCCAAGTGCAGGTATTGTAATGCTAGTAATTGTATTGGCTCAAGCAGGAATTCCTGAAGCCGGACTTGCTTTAATTTTTGCGGTAGATCGACCACTTGATATGTGCAGAACTATAGTTAATGTTACTGGAGATGCAGCTGTTTCCACAATAGTAAATAAATCACTCGGAAATAAATAGTTTTTAATCAATCTAAGTACTTGTGCTTAAAAGATGTATCCGGAGTAGGGCAGGTATCATAACTTCCAAACCATTTATACCGATTCCTTGCTATAAACTTATATATTCCGTCTGTTAAAAACTTAGGTATAATTGAAAAAATTAAAATTAGATTGAACAATCCACCAAGAGTTTTAATTATTTTAAAAAATGCTCTTGACTCTGTATAAATTCCATCTAATTGATCCCATACGATGACTGTATCCTTATTTGAGATATTTATATCCCGCTTGGATGCAAAATTTATCGCTAAATCGCTATCTAAGGATGAGAATCTTAATTTATCATTTTTATCCCATCGGCAAAGCGTACGTATCCAAAAATTACAAAACACACATGGTCCGTCAAAAAAGATGATTAAGGGTTTCATTTAGATTTTACTAATTCAATTTCACTTAGACTAATTTGAGTTTTAAAATTACCATAATTTACAATTGCTTTATCCTTTTTAATCGAATCAATTATACCCTCTGATTTTCCTGTAGGTATTTTTACCGTGTCACCAACAGAAAATTTAATTTCAATTTTTTTCTTTAATTTTTTCTTCTTTTTGATTTTTAAAATATCCCTTTTAGATTCATCTTTAATCTTCAAAATCTCTTTTGCAGTTACTTTTTTATTACTTGACTTTTTCTTCTCTTTTTTCTTTTTTTCAATTTCAATTATGTTGAACATCTCAGATATCAGTCTTCTTTTCTTTCCATGCTTATGATAGCTATCTACTAGAGTGCTAAATTTATTCCCAATATTTATTGTCTTTTTTTCATGTTCATAAAGAAGATTATATTTTGAAAGTTTGTTGGTTAGTTTTTCATTTAAAACTTCATTTTCATCCTTTTTTATCCTAGCACCAGTTTGTAGTCTTTTGAGTTCACTTAACTCTTCACTGTTTTTTATTCTTTCTTTTTGCAATTTGGAAATTACTCCCTCAAAACGAACCTTATCTAAATCAACCTTTTCTTTCGCTTTATCAATTAAAAAATTTTCAATACCATTTTTACTCGCTACTTCAAAAGTATAAGAACTTCCAGCTTCTCCTGTTATAAGTCTAAATAAAGGTTCAAATGTTTCAGAATCGAATTGCATATTAGCATTATCCATAAAATCTAATTCGCTCGCCATCACTTTCAAGTTAGAGTAATGAGTTGTTATGATTCCAAAAGCTCCGGAATCGTAAAATTCTTTCAAAAATACTTCAGCTAAAGCACCACCAAGTTCAGGGTCTGAACCAGTTCCAAATTCGTCAATTAGAAAAAGGGTATTTTTATTACAATTTTCTAGAAAATATTTCATGTTTTTTAATCTATAAGAATAAGTACTCAGCTGATTTTCAATGGATTGGTTATCTCCGATGTCAGTTAAAATTTGATCAAAAATGAAAATTTTTGATTTAGGATGTGTAGGAATTAAAATTCCACTTTGAAACATTATTTGTAGCAGCCCCATCGTTTTTAAAGTAATACTCTTTCCTCCTGCATTTGGACCCGATATTACTAGAATCCTCATCTCATCCTTGATTAAAATATCTTGTGGGAATGTAGTTAAGTTATTATCTTGATTATGTTTTAAAAGAAGTGGGTGGTAGGCACCATAGAGCTGAATTTCTCTTTTTTCTGAAATATTTGGTTTTACTGCATTAATAGAAAAAGCATGTTTTGCCCTTGAATAAACTGAATCTAATGATGTTAGATATTTTATATAATCCTCAAAAACATTGCAATAGGGTCTAAAAAAATCTGTTAATTCTTTTAAAATTCTTTTAATTTCCTCTTTTTCTTCAAATTCCAAATTATTTAATTCAAGAGAATATTTCATTGTTTCCTCTGGAGCAACATAAACAATACTTCCTGTCTTTGAGCTTCCTATTATTGTTCCAGTCACTTTTCGTCTATGTGATGATTTTACCGCTAGTACTCTGCGATTATCAACAAAGCTCTCTTTAATATCATCAAGGTAATCGGTAGAGTTATAATATTTAAGTGCATCTTGAAATGTCTTACCGATTTTTGATTTTACAATACCAATTTCTTTGCGCACCGAAAATAATTTGTCAGAGGCATTGTTATGTATATTGCCATAATTATCTATTACTGATGAAATTTTCTTTTTAGGTTTTTCATCAAATTCAATATGGCTAGACATACTTCGAAGAGTAGGGTAATAGCGCTTAAATTTTTTAAAAAACTTAATTAATTTATTTACAGTATAATTTGTGTTAGATATTTTTCTAAAGCCTTCGACTTCTATTGTACTATTTTCTATTTTAAGAAGCCTGATTTCTTTTAAAAATTCATCGAAATAATGATTAGGAATCTTATTTTCATTATCAAACGAAGAGGTATATTCCGAGACAAGATCTAATTGATACTCTATCTCATCTTTTTCATTTATTGGTGATATGCTAAGTATTTCATCTTTACCAATTGATGTAACTGCGAAAGATGAAATCTGTTCCAATAGAGTTTGAAATTCTAGGTCTACAGATGTTTTGTTAGGAATATTCAAAGCTTAAATTTCATAAATTAGTTGACAAAATTAGTTAAAATATGAAGGTGAGCATAAACAAGAGTTGGGAAAAGGAGCTCAGGTCAGTTTTTGAGGATTCATTTTTTAAAACTCTTGTTGAAAATGTTAAGCAAGAATATTCAAATAATATTTGTTATCCTCCTGGCAAACTAATTTTTAAGGCTTTTGATGATTGTCCATTCGATAAAGTAAAAGTAGTTGTAATAGGGCAGGACCCTTATCATGGAATAGGACAAGCAAATGGACTTTGTTTTTCAGTAAAAGACAACATACAACATCCTCCTTCACTTGTAAATATATTTAAGGAAATAGAAACAGATCTTAAGATACCTTACCCTAGTAGTGGAGACCTTACGAGATGGTCAAAACAAGGTGTTTTTCTTCTGAACTCCGTATTAACTGTAAAAGCTAACTCGGCTGGAAGTCATAAAAACATTGGTTGGCAAAGATTTACAGATATTGTTATAAATACTATATCTAGAGAAAAAAACAATATTGTTTTTCTTCTTTGGGGAAACTATGCTAAAGAAAAAGCAAAATTAATTGATGAAAAAAAACATTTGATTTTAAACTCTGGACATCCATCTCCTCTTAGTGCAAATAAGGGAGGATGGTTTGGAAATAAACATTTTAGCCAATGCAATCAATATTTAGAAGAAAAAGGTATTGAGAAAATTATATGGTAGAATAATTGACTTTATATTAACAATTAGAATTTGTAATAATTAATTGTCAATCCCTAAATTTGTAATAGAACTATAAATACTTATAATATATAATAATATGAAAAAAATAATTTTACTATTTGTTGTTTCATTAGCAGTCTACTCCTGTGAAGCACCAAAAGCTA
Source organism: Flavobacteriales bacterium TMED96 (assembly GCA_002171475.2). GTDB lineage: Bacteria > Bacteroidota > Bacteroidia > Flavobacteriales > Flavobacteriaceae > TMED96. Next base: position 10,060 of record NHEX02000050.1, on the reverse strand, counting down.
AAGAACAAAACGTTAAATCAGGGGCGGCAGCTCAGATTGAATATCATATAACTGACTGGGAAAGATCAAAAAATCATGCATTAGCTGTTATAGAGGCTATGCCAGAGGACAAGTTAGATTTTAAAGCTACTCCAGAAGTAAGAAGTTTTGCTTTTGATATAAAGCATATGATTGGAGGTAATTACGGTATGATTGCCAATGCATTGGGTGTTGAGGCACCAAAAGTTGATACTGAGTCAATCAAAACAAAAGCAGAACTATCTCAGGCTGTAACTGAATGCTATGATTGGGTAATTAAAAGTTTAGGTGAATTTGATATATCTAAAAACTCTGAAATGATTGAATATTTTGGAAAGTTTAAACTTACAAGAGCAAGAGCTATTATTAAGGTGTATGAGCATCAAGCACATCACAAATCAAAAGCTATTGCTAATCAAAGATTAGCAGGTGCTGTACCTCCAGGGTATGCGCCGTTTCTTTTCGACTAAATTATAAAGACCCTCCAAATGGAGGGTTTTTTTATGTTCAGTTAAAAATTCTTTCCTAATTCAAATCTTTAATTATCTTTATAACAGGGATGTAATTTAATTAAATAACTATAAAGATTACTTCTCATAAACAATCTCTTCCTATATTTTAAAGATGTCAAAATTACCTGAAAAGCATCAATTTTTAGATTTATCTGATTACGGTCGTTCTTTTGGACACTTAATAGCAACTAAGCTTATAGATACTTCTTTAACGCCTATTCATGTAACTACCATGTTTCTAATTACTGGATTTGTAGCTATAGGGTTATTACTAAAAGGATATCTTATTGCCTCAGCTCTTTTGTTACTCTTAAAATCTATTTTAGATGCTGCAGATGGTGAGTTAGCACGTCTTAAAAAAAAACCGTCTTATTTTGGTCGCTATTACGACTCAATATCAGATTTAATACTTAATTTTTGTTTTTTATTAACCCTTTGGTATATAACTGATATTTCATTCACTTATATGATAATCGCTTTTTTAGCAATTCAACTTCAAGGAACACTTTACAATTACTACTATGTTATATTACGAAATTCAGTAAAAGGTGATTCAACTAGTCGGATTTTCGAAAATACTACTCCTAAGGCATTAAATGGAGAGAGTAAATTAGCGGTTAATATTTTTTACAAGATTTACCGCTTACTTTATATTCCTTTTGATAAGACGATTTATTATATGGATCAAAATGCTGTAAAAAGTAAACCATTCCCGAAATGGTTTATGACGCTAGTATCAATTTATGGTCTTGGTTTTCAATTATTTATTATGGGACTTATGCTTGTTTTAAAACTACAAGCATTTGTTATACCTTTTTTTATTGGATACTCCGTATTAATAATGGTTTTTATTTTTATAAGAAGGGTATTTCTTAAGGGCTAAAGGTCCGATGTTGTTCCTATAGGTTATCCTCCAATTTTTTTCACAGAATGACCCATTTTCAATAAAATATCTTCTATTTTATCCCTATTATTTCCCTGAATAATTATTTCCCCGTCTTTAATACTTCCTCCAACGCTCAGTTTACGTTTTAGGTTTTTAGAAATATTTATCAAAGTATCTTTATCTATATCTATTCCTTTAACTAGAGTAACTATTTTACCAGATCTTCCTTTTTTGCTAAAATGTAATTCAAAATGTAACTTTTCAATTTCCTCTTCAATTGGATCAATAACGTCCTCCTTGTCAGGCGACAAATTATCAAATTTTATAGTTGATAAATCGGAAAGACTATTTAACTTCTTTTTCATTTAATAGCTAATTTAACATATTCATTAGTATTTTTAAATCTTATATGAGAGCTGTTTTTTTTATACTTTTAGGATTATATCATTTAAATATAATGTCACAAACCAACGAATATTTTAAAGACATATCTAAGTATCCAACTGAAATAAATAATGGAAANATTATTTCTAGAATGATTAATGGGCTAGGNTATAGGTATTACTGGGCAACAGANAAATTAAANGAAAATGATTTAANATATAGNCCATCAAAAGATGCTTATTCAACAAAAGAAACNATGGTCCANATTTTCACNCTTTCTAAAACAGTATACAATACGACTTTATCCAAAATAAATGAAAGACCAGATATNGATATACCANNTGATTATNAAAGCATAAGAAATGAAACATTGCAATTTCTTGAAAAAGCAAGTAAAAATTTTTNAAACTTAAATNGTNAGGAGTTAGATCAAATGAAAATTAAGTTTAATAGGGGAGGAACAATNAAAANTTTTCCAATATGGAATCTTTTAAATGGCCCNATAGCTGACGCTATATATCACACAGGNCAAATAGTTAGTTTTAGAAGAACCACGGGNAACCCNATAGATTCTTCAGTGAACGTTTTTATGGGATCATACAGACAAAAAAAATGAGCACCTCATTTACACATAAAAANAGACACTTTAAAACAATTTCTTTTTTAAAGAAACATCTTAATAAAAATGANCTAATTCTTGATTTAGGNTCTAAAAATGAACTTTCTGGAAAAATTTCATCTCTTGNTTNTAACATAACAAATACCNNGGGTGANAATTTAGATGATGATTATTTAAAATATTGTAATAAAAAAAAATATGACTGCATAACTGCCTTTGAAATTTTTGAACATATGCTTTCTCCATATAATATTTTAAAAAATATAAAATCAAACAAATTAATAGCCTCTGTACCACTCAAGTTGTGGTTTGCGAGTGCATATTGGAACGAAAAAGATGATTTTGATAAGCATTATCATGAATTTGAAATAAAACAGTTCAACTTTTTACTACAGCAGACAAACTGGAAAATTATGGACTATCAACTTTGGACATCTCCTGATCCATTTAAAATTGGCATAAGACCATTCTTGAGGTACTTTTATAATCGATATTATATTGTTTACTGCGAGAAAAACTAGTTATCTCGTTTTTCAAAGTTTTCTTTTTTGATTTTATCGTATTGGCTAATACCCACAAAGATTAAAGCAATAAATCCAATAAGCAGGATAATAATTTTCATAATTGAAAATTACATTTTAATTATAAATATCTCTAAAAAATTATTGCAGAATTATTTATTTTTAAATTGTAAGTCCTTTTAAAGTATATGAGTATCAATATAAAAAAAGAAGATCAATCATATGACGCTATAGTTGTAGGAACAGGAATTAGTGGTGGGTGGGCAACCAATTACGATAAAATACCTGGGAAATATGAAGGTTGTATTGATATTGACAAATACGGAGGAAAGGTTTGGGCAACTTAATCTACGGTTACAGCAGTTCCGTAAGCTAAAATCTCAGAACAACCTTGCATCACCATTGAGGTTGTTAATCGAACATTAATAATAGCATTAGCACCCATTTTTTTTGCATCATCTTCCATTCTTTGTAAGGCCTGTTCCCTTGACTCTGCCTGTAAACGCGTGTATTCTGATATTTCTCCACCAACAATATTTTTTAAACTAGCAAAAATATCACGACCAACATTTCTTGCCCTTACAGTGCTACCACGAGCTATTCCGTGAACCTCTCTTATTTTTTTTATTAGGTATTTCTGGAGTATTTACTATTATCATGATTTAAAAAGTGATTTATTTACACTTGGTAAAATACGTAAAGCATTTTTATAATACACCTTTTTTAGTATGGAATCTGGTAGACCTAGACCATACATTTTCCAAAAAGCGTGTCTTTTTCTATAATAATCAAAATACTCATCTTCGGTCTCCAATACTCGAAAATAAGTATAATACTCTTGCAGGTTATATGCATCTTTTCCGAAAAGTATTTTGTCTTGATGATCTATAAAAAATTTTCTTGCTCTTTTTGGCTGTCTACCTAACTCAGCTAATACTGCTCCAATTTCAGTTACAACATTTGGATATTTATCTAAATGCGAAGAAAGTCGATCTAAATCATTTCCCATCCAACCAAGGTGAGCGTTTATAAATGTAGTCTTTGGATGTTTTTCGAAAACATTATGCTGCTCTGCTATAATCGATTCAAAAGAGGGGAAAAGATCAGGATTTCTATAACGATTCGGTTTTTGCTTTAATTCAAGCCAACGCTCATTATTCTTGTCTTTACGTTTCCAAAACGAAGCAGGGTCTGCAGAGTGTATTAACACAGGAAAACCTAATTTTCCACATTCTTCCCAAATTGGATCTATTCTTGGATCATTGACAGCAATTCTATTACCATTTGAATCTTTGTCTGTAAGACCGAGGGACTTATATACTTTTAAACCAATAGCACCATCTTTTTTGGCATCACGTAAAATTTTAATATTATTTTCAAGGAATGTATCTGAATCAATATTTTCCCAATTTAAATTAACAAAAACACCTAATCTCTCAGGTNCATTTTTTTTTATATTATCCAAACACATCTTAAGATATTGACCTCTAAAACCACTAAGGTTAACCATAAAAGCCATATTAAGACTATCCATTTCAGAAACTAAATCAGATAAGTCTTTTACTGGCATATCAAACTGATGGTTATGAATATCAATAAAGGGATATTTTGATCTTTTTATTTCATTGGAGGAAACAACAAGTGTCGATTTTGGGTTATAGTCCTCAAATGAGATAATATTATATGCATAGTGTAATCTTACAATTATAAAATAACATAAGGATCCAAGAATTGAAACAAAAAGAAATATTTTGAAAAAATTCTTAATAGAAAAAAAGCGCATTATTCAATAGGAATAGTGACGGATGTTTTGTCCCATCTAATTCTTAACCCAACAAAGTCCTCATCTTCAACAACATCTATGGTCATTTGGTCTATTGAACTTAATAATTTGATTGAGGAAATATTTACTCTTAAAATATCTTTTTCATAATCAGGTTCATAATATCCAAACTTATCAAACTCAGAGTTTAAAGCAATTACCCAAGAATCATTACCAGGTACAGCATACATTCGATATTTCCCTTTAGATAATTTNTTTCCTCCAAAAACTACATCTTTGCTAATCATAAATGTTGTGGCGGCGTTTGCACCAAGTCTCCAATACTGATCAAAGGGGACAAGAGCGTTATCTTTTTCATTTCCAAAAATTAATCTATCTCGTTTATATGGTCTACTATAATCAACATTAATGGTTAAATCGTTTTTTGTATAACTCAAAGTATCTTTTGGACTTTTTGGATTTATGTAAACAGAATAGTATAAGTATGATCCAATAATAATTAATAGTGCTGAAATTATTAANAAAGCTTTTTTAAGCATAACTGTGTTTTTTTTATAAAGATAATAAATAGAGTTGTGGTATTATGTCAGTATTAATATATACNTATCCTATTTGACATAATATTAATTATATTACTTTATTAAANAAATACCATTAAGATCAGTTGTCAAGACATTTGACATGTAATCTAAAAAAATTCTTGTGACAAGAAAATCTTGATTTAGTTTATCAATAAAGTCTTTTGATACAANTTCTTCATCAGTATAGTNTTTTTTAAATAAAAAGGACTTTCTTCTAAGAAGTGATATATACTTATGATCTTTGGAAAATCCTCTTGGATTTGATTTTAACGAATCTCCAATCAAATTTCCCCATTTTTTTGTTANTAATTTGCTTGAAATGACATCACTAAATTCTTTTCCATCTAAATCTATTTCTTTTCTTATTCTGAATAAATCATCTTTTTCTGGTTGCCAGAAGCCTACTGCACTAAATGAGTTACTGGGTTCTATATGAAAGTAATAACCTCCTCTTAACTTAGGCTTCTCTCTTACTAAACTAATCCCAAAATTGTTTTTATATGGAGTTTTATTTTTAGAGAATCTAACATCTCTGTAAATCCTAAAAATTTTATAATTCTCAATCTTATCATGTGAATTCATTAATTCNACAAGTTNAACTATGGANTTTTTTATTTGTTCCAAACTCCACTTATATCTTTGTTTATTAGTATTAAACCATTCCCTATTATTATTAGACTTTATATCATTTAAAAATTTAAATACCTTACTNTCNATCATTTCATTTGNTCCTTAATCGNAGTTCATTTACAATNTCNTCTAATTTTANATTTTTTTTATTTAAAAGGATCAAAAAATGGAATAATAAATCAGCAGATTCTTCTATAAATTTCTGTTTATTATTATCCTTNGACTCAATAAGAAGNTCAACNGCTTCCTCCCCAACCTTTTGAATAATCCTGTTTTGGCCNTCACTAAACAGTTTTGAAACATAACTTTTATTACTTTTTGATAATTTTCTNTCATCAATTATATTTTCTAAAATTGANAAAAANCCATACGAAGATTTATTATCCTCAGACCAACANGTATCANATCCTTCGTGNCATACTGGNCCCTCTGGTNATACTTTTATAAGNAAAGTATCTTTATCACAATCAAGNCTAATATCTACCAAATTCAGAAAATTTCCACTTGTTTCACCTTTTACCCAAATTGAATTTCTTGATCTTGAAAAAAAAGTTACTTTTTTTGTTTTAATCGTTCTGTCTAATGAATCATGATTCATATATCCTAACATAAGAACCTTTTTTGTAAGGTTNTCTTGTATAATTGCTGGGATTAATTCACTTCTATTCTTTAAAAATTCTATATCAATCATTTTTTAAATTTTATCTAACAATAATTCCATTTTTAATTAATTTTTTTTTCAATTTAGTAATTGAAATATGTCCATAATGAAAAACACTTGCAGCCAGTGCTGCATCTACATTTGCGTCTTTAAAAACATCGACAAAATGTTTAATTTCTCCAGCACCACCCGAGGCTATTAGAGGTATATTAATTGATGAGCTAATTTTATTTAATGCATTAATTGCAAAACCTGATTTTGTACCATCATGATCCATNGAGGTAAACAAAATTTCACCCGCTCCTCTATCCTCAACCTCTGATACCCATTCAAAGAGATTTAGTTTGGTANCCACCTTACCACCAACCAAATGAATTTTCCACTCATTATCAACTAATTTTGCATCAACTGCAACNACTATACATTGATTTCCAAACTGTTTGGATAATTNATTAATCANATTAGGATTTTTGACNGCANAAGAATTTATTGATATTTTATCTGCTCCATTTTTTAATAATTTTTCTACATCTTTNATAGACTTAATTCCTCCNCCCACTGTAAAAGGAATNTCAATCGATTTGGCAATNTNATAAACAAGNTNATNCANAGTTTTTCTTTTTTGTTCAGTTGCTGAAATATCTAAAAAAACAAGTTCNTCAGCATTGTTTTGNGAATAATTTANAGCTAGTTCAATTGGNTCNCCNGCATCTTTTAGATTGAAAAAGTTAACACCTTTTACNGTCCTACCATCTTTTATGTCTAAACANGGTATAATTCTTTTTGCNAACATAAAATTAATTTAAATCAATTCCNTCATAGAAGCCCAAATCATTNTTTGTNATATTTTTAGTCAAAAGTGCAATTTGNCCAGTATGATAAGAAAAATGCTCAACAGCATGTATTAAACAACCNATNCCAGAAAGNNTATANACTTGTACTTTNCTTNTTTTTAANAGATTTTCNACTGANAACNTAGNNATTGTTTTTTTTGATTCCTGAATTGTATTNGATAACATGTTTATTAGAGATGATTTAGTCATTNTTTNATCTATTTTAAATTCGTTATCTCTTTCTCTATTAANTTTTTTTTCTCCNAGTGACGATATTAAATATTGTGTCATATTTCCAACAANATGAATAATTTGATTCCCAAGAGCAACCCCTTTTTTTGATGGTTTATTCCATAAATCTTTNTCAGTTATCTTNTCAANACAAATAAGAACCATTCTTAAATTTTCTTCTAAGCGATAAATAGAATTTNTTTTAATTTCGATAATCAACTTTTCATTCAATTCCATTTNAAATTAAATTTTTTAATATNATCCATTGAAATTAAGTTTTCATAAATTGCTTTACCTACAATAGCTCCNTCGCATCCAATTTTTAACAATTTTTCAAGGTCATCAATTCCTTTGATTCCTCCCGAAGAAATCAATTTAATTTTCGTTTTAGACAAAATATTCTCATACATAGAAAATGATGGACCAGAGAGCATGCCATCTTTTTCTATATCNGTACAAATAACATATTTGAGATTGTATTTAAGAAANGATTTTATTAAAGTCATAGGTGAGATATTTTCTTCGNTTAGCCAACCATTCGTATGCACTTTGAATTTGAAATAATCCACTCCNAAAATTATTTTNTCAAATCCANAANATTCAATCCATTTAATAAACTTTTNGGGTTTTTTTACTGCAACACTTCCTGCAATAACTTTATTTACCCCCGANTCAAAGGCAATTTTTATCTGATAATCCGACTTNATTCCACCCCCAAACTGAATNTCAAGATTTGTTTTTNTAACAATTTTCTCAATGATTTTAANATTTTNAATTTTATTTGATCTAGCNCCGTCTAAATCTACAATATGAAGNTGTTCAACNCCATTGTCTTGAAACTCTAATGCAACATCTACAGGNTTTTTNTTGTAAATTTTTGATGTATCGTANTTACCTTTNCTTAAACGAACACATTTNCCNTCTAGAATATCAATTGCNGGGATAATTTTCATAGGTTTAAAAAATTTTTTAAAATANTGCTTCCCACCTTACTACTTTTCTCAGGATGAAATTGTACTCCAAAGAAATTATCTTTTTGTATTGCNGAACTATATTCTAAACCATAGTCGGTAACTGAGATNGTAGANTTGATAACAGGNACATAATAACTGTGTACNAGATANACATATGAATTTTCAATTTTTTCATACAAAGGNCCTTTTAANTTTTTTATNATATTCCAACCCATNTGCGGTACTTTAAGTTTATTCGTAAANTTTCTTACATCACATGAAAAAATATTAAGNCCCTGAGTATTTCCCTCTTCCGAAGTATTACAAAGAAGTTGCATNCCTAAGCATATTCCTAAAAAAGGTTGTTTCAAATTTGGAATAACTTTATCTAANCCAGTTGATTTTAGTTTTTCCATTGCTGTTGAAGCCTCCCCTACTCCTGGAAATATTACNTTATCACTATTCATAATTATTTCTTTTTCNGCAGTCAAAATTCCNNTCACNCCTAGNCTGTTTAAAGCAAACTCAAGACTCTGAACATTACCTGCNCCATAATCAACGATAGACACCTTCATTATAATATACCTTTTGTAGTTGGCAAAACCATTTTATCAGGATCCCGTTTTACAGCCATTTTAATGGCNTTTGCAAAAGCCTTAAAAATTGACTCAATTTTATGATGCTCATTATCTCCGACCGCNTTGATATTCAAATTTGATTTTGATTCNTCCGANAAAGATTTAAAAAAATGAATAAACATTTCNGTNGGCATTTTACCTATCATCTCTCTCTTAAAAGAAACATCCCAAACTAACCAACTTCTTCCTCCAAAATCTAGGCTAACAGTAGCTAAAGAATCATCCATTGGTAAACAAAAACCATATCTTTCAATACCCATTTTATCTTTTAAAACCTTCTTAAATCCTTTGCCTAGTGCTATTGCTGTATCTTCAATTGTGTGGTGCTCATCAACATCTAAATCACCTTTAACTGACAAGTTAATATCAATTCCAGAATGTTTACACAATTGGTCAAGCATATGATCAAAAAACTTTATTCCAGTATCAATTGAACTATTCCCTGTTCCATCAAGATTCAATGAAATTTNAATGTTTGTTTCGTTAGTNTTTCTTGTAAANCTGATAGTTCGAAACTCTAATTTTAAAAAATTATAAATACTTTTCCAGTCNTGAAAAGAAAACATTGAATTTTCATNTATGTTGCTGCCTGATTTTAAATGATCTGTAGNTTTTAAANCATTAATTAATATTCCTTTACATCCAATATTTTGTGCAAATTCNAAATCTGTTATCCTGTCGCCTATAACAAATGATTCATTGATATTAATGTTTTTGTCTACTAAATATTTTTCGATTAAACCTGTATTTGGCTTTCTTGTATTTGCATTTTCATCAGGGAAGGTCCTGTCAATTAATATTTCCTTGAAA
>NHEX02000049.1 GCA_002171475.2 Flavobacteriales bacterium TMED96 | reverse complement strand
TTAAAAGCCGATGTAGCTCAGGGGTAGAGCGTTTCCTTGGTAAGGAAGAGGTCACGAGTTCAAATCTCGTCATTGGCTCAACTGGATAAAAATTAATTACAAATATTTAACATATCAAAATTTAATTGTCTAGGAAAATTAGAATGGCATCCATTTACTGAAAAGGAAAGAAAAAGAACTTTTCTCAAAAAAGGAACGTTTAAACCTCAGCAAAGAGTAAGGTTTTTTAAACAGACGATTTTGAAGTAAACCGAAAAATAAAATCAGTAGAATTTCGTCAACTTTTAATAAGTTATATCGAAGAAAATGGAATTTTTTATTGTGTATCAGATTATAGAACTCTTGGGAACATGGGACAAAGTATAAGATATAAGTTTAAAATTTTAAGAATAAATAAACAAAATAACATTTCTGACCATGCAATTCAATTATTGGAAGAGAAAATGATATTAATAACATGATTAGCTATTTCTTTTTTGGTTATATTTATTTATATAACCTCCAATCAAAATGAAAAAATTAATTTTATTATGTATTCTTTAGAAGATAAAGTCTTTTTTGAAGAGAATGGTTACTTAAAGTTAGATAACATTTTAACCAATAATCATTTGGGTTATTATAAGAAAATTTACAATGACTTCATAAATAATAAACATAATACTACTGGGTTGAGATCAGATCTTTCTGGGGAGAAAGATGGTAAAAAGGAACTAATTACACAAATCATGTTACCAACAAAAATTTTACCTCAATTAATAAATAAACCCATTCATACTTTTGGATTGAAAATAGCTCAGTTCCTACTAGGTGATGATATCGTTTTAGATTTTGATATGCTTATAAATAAAGCTCCAAAAACTAATAAGGAAACACCATGGCATCAGGATGCTGCTTATTGGATTGATATGCCTGATGAAAGAGCCCTAAGTATATGGTTTGCAATTGATAAAGCCACTTTAAATAGTGGATGCATGTGGTATAAACCTAGATCTCATTTATTTCCATTGAGAAAACATTCCCAACCAGTAAAAGGCGGAGCACTTCAATGTATTGGAAATGAAAATGAATCTGTTTCAGTTCCATTAGAAGCGGGATCATGTGTTATTCATCATGGCAAAACATTACACTACAGTAGAGGAAACTCTACAAAGAATAATCGAAGAGCTTTTATTTTAAATTACAGACCAAAAGAAATGGTGGAATTAGAAAGAAAAAAAGGCTATGATCATACTGGAAAACGAAAAAAAAAATAAGTAAGGCTTTATACTTTTAATTTGCAATTAAATTTTTTAAATTAAACTTTAAATATTAATCATAAATCATAAATCAATGAAAAAATTTATACTATTAACAATTCTAACAATATGCTTTTCAAATGCGCAAAGTATAAGAACATATAATTTTGTTGCAGACACAGACGATGCTTCAATTATTGCTGAAGTTTTCAATGACTTTCACGGAAAATATAAAAAAAAATCTGGAGGTGTTATTCTTCAACAGGTCAGGTTTTTAAATGATGTATCACACCGAATATTGTACTACGGTGATCCAGAAAATTGGGGTATGAAAGAAAAAGTTCCTCAGGAGGCTTGGAGTAACTATATAAATAGAATGAGAATTCATAGAAACTCTGGTAAAGGATCTTATACGGCTAAGTCAATGTATTGGAAGGGTGGAGATCGTGAAAAATATAATGTCGGAAGACAATGGCTTTTTAAAGCTAAAGATCCATCAAAATATGCAGCTGCATATGTTAAATTCGCCAAAGCAATTGAACCAATGATTGGTGAAAGAATGATGGGTGTAGGAAAAATTGAAATGGGTGACCTCAACGGGGCAACTCACTATACTGTTTTCTATGGTGAAAACATGCAGGACCTTGATATAATGGCAGACAAAATCAGAGCTTCCAAAGCATATCAAGAGTTTATAAAAACAAATGGTGGAAGTGAAATTTTAGTCTCATATATGGTAAGAGACTTGATTAGACTATAAAATCGGATTTTATCTTTTCAATAAACCCTTTAGCAATTGTTAAAGGGTTTTTTTAATTATTACATACATTTCATAAACTATATTTTTTTGTAATAAATTGTAAAGAATGAATCAGGAAAGAAAATATTTTGGAAAAGAGGACTTTGTTGACTCTCTAAATAAAATTATTGAGCAAATTAATAAATCAAATTGGTCACCTGAGGTGATAATTAGTATAAACAGAGGTGGATGTATTCCTGGTATTTATTTATCACACCGCTTGAGTTTGAAACATAAAGTAATTGATATCCAACTAAGGAATTCTAATAAACCACCAGATTTGAAAATAATTAAACAAAGAATTAAAGAATTTGATAATATATTATTGGTTGATGATATAAATGATTCCGGCAAAACCTTGAAAACCATTTACGATTTAACTAATGCTTATTCAAAAATTATTTACAATGCCACATTAATTTATAATCAGGAAAGTAAGGTTAAAACTGATTTTTATGGAAAAGAGATTAGAAGATCTAAAGATCAAAGTTGGTATGTTTTCCCATGGGAAGAGTGGTGAAATTTTTAAATTCTTATGATTATTAAAAACGTTAAAATTTTCATTTATTTAATAATTCTACATTTATTAATTACAACAACATCAAATGCACTTGTAGTTTTTCCTGTAACTTTTTTGGGGTATAAACTTACATGGGCCGCATTTGTTTTCCCTCTTGTGGTTGTTGCAACTGATTTAACTGTCAGACTACTTGGAAAAAAAATAGCTCAAAAGACAATAACTTATACTTATCCTCTAGCTATAATTTTCTCTATTTTGATAGTTTTCATAGAAAAAGATTCCTTAAATATTGCTTTTAGGGTGGGATTTGCTAGTGCAACGTCATATGCTCTAGGAATTATAATTGATATTTTCGCATTCCAACAGATTCGTAATAATTACAAAGCATGGTGGATTGCACCCAGTTTATCTACTGTTATTTCAAACTTTATTGATACATACACATTTTTCTTTACTGCTTTTTCTAATTCAAAAGATAAATTTATGTCTGAAAATTGGACCGAAATAGCTTTTAATCAGACCATAATTAAAATTTTTATTGGGATTCTTTTTTTTCTACCAGTTTATGGGTTTTTGTTGAAAATAATTTTGAAATTTTACAAGAAAAATTAAAAGCTTTTAATGAATATGATTTTAATAATTTAAATAAATATATTTTTATAATTTTATTCACATTATAACTTCAACATTCAAATTAATTTTTCATGTTTTTTAAAAATAAAATAGTATCTAAATTCTTCTTATTTAGGGTTGCTTTTCTAATTACTTTTATCTTTATTTTTCAATCAGCCCTCTGTCAGGAAATAGAAAAGTCAATCTCAAAAGTTGAAAATAAAGTTGTTGAGTGGAGACACCACATTCATCAAAACCCCGAACTCTCAAATAGAGAATTTAAAACTGCAGAATTGGTTGCAGATCATTTAAAAAGTTTAGGAATAAAAGTAATAACTGGAGTTGCTCATACTGGTGTAGTAGGAATTTTAAAAGGGAATAAACCAGGGAAAATTGTTGCTTTAAGGGCTGACATGGACGCTTTGCCAGTAACAGAAAGAAATAGTCTTCCTTACAAATCTAATGTGGTTTCTGAGTACAATGGAAAAAAAACTGGAGTAATGCATGCTTGTGGTCACGATACTCATGTTGCAATTTTGATGGGAGTTGCTGAAGTTTTATCAGAAAATAAAAATTTCTCTGGAACTGTAAAATTTATTTTTCAACCTGCAGAAGAAGGTTATCCTGAGGGAGAAACAGGTGGTGCTTCCCTAATGGTAGAAGAAGGAGTATTAAAAAATCCTGATGTGGATGCAATTTTTGGATTACATATTAGCTCTGGTCTTCATGTTGGAAAAATTGAATATAAACCTGGGGGAGCTATGGCCTCTTCTCAAAGGTTTGTTATTGATGTTATGGGAAAACAGTCTCATGGTTCATCCCCATGGATGGGTGTTGATCCAATTGTTGTTTCTGCCCAAATAATAAATGGTTTACAAACTATCATAAGTAGAAATAGCGAACTGACTAAAGAAGGTGCAGTTGTTTCAGTAGGTTCGATCCATTCTGGAATAAGATTTAATATTATTCCAGAAAGTGCGCAGATGATAGGGACAATTAGAACACTAGATAAGGGGATGAAAGAATTAATTAATAAAAGAATGTCAGAGCTGGTTGAAAATATTTCCACTGCTTATGGTGCTTCTGCAAAGTTAAAAATTACAGAAGGAGCAGCTATAACCTATAATGATCCTACTTTGACAGAAAAAATGCTTCCTACTTTGAAGAGAGTAGCTGGTGAAAAAAATGTTATTTTGTCAAAAGCACAAACTGGGGCTGAGGATTTCTCTTACTTTCAAGAAAAAGTACCGGGTTTATATTTTTTCCTAGGAGGTACTCCTACATCAGTTATGGAAAAAGATGCACCATCTCATCACACGCCAGATTTTTATGTTGATGATAGCGCATTAATTCTTGGGGTGAGGGCGATGAGTAACTTAGCACTGGACTTTCTGAAAAAATAGATTTAACTAATTTCGTCATTTTAGAATTTTAGTAGGGTTTAAAATAATTGTTTGTATTTTTAAATATGTTTAGAAAAATTGTTTTAATTCTTTTAACGTTAATATATTCAATTGAAAAATCCCAATCTCAAGATTATTTTCCTGAAAATGGTGGTGTGAAAACTTCAAATCAACCTTATAATGTTTTAATTAATGCTACAATCATAGTTTCTCCAGGCAAAAAAATTGAAAAAGGCATTTTAATTGAAAGAGATGGTTTAGTTGTTGAAGTAGGAAAAAATATTGAAATACCAAAAAATTCAATTATACATGACAAAACAGGTCAATATATTTATCCTTCTTTTATTGATTTATATTCAAATTTTGGAATAAGAAAAGCAAAAAGTTCCCCAAGAACAGGAAGAAGTTCGCAATATAATCCTAATAGAGAAGGGTTTTATTGGAATGATCATATTTTAAGTGACTACAACTCGATTAATGACTATAGTTTTGATCCAGTTAAATCAAAAAAATTAAGAGAGGCAGGTTTCGGAATTGTAAATGCTCATCGAGAAAATGGTATCCACAGAGGAACAGGTTCTTTGATCGCTCTTAGTGATATTCATACTGACAACTACCGAATTATTAAAAGTAAGTCTACAGAATTTTATTCATTTAAAAAAAGTATTAATTCGGCTCAATCCTATCCCACCTCAGTTATGGGTGCTATGGCTCTTTTAAGGCAATTTTTTTTGGATATAGAGTGGTATGAGGAAAAAAGTTCCAATTCTAAAGATATATCGATAGAGGCTGCAATACAAAATAAAAACTTACCTAAAATTTTTGAAAGTGGCGGGAGACTAAATTTAATGCGGGCACTTAAAATTGGAAAAGAGACAAATCAAAGATTTACTGTAGTTGGCTCGGGATTTGAATATTTAGATTATAAGAGAATTAAATCATATGGCAATACCATTGTTGTACCTATTAACTTCCCAAAACCTTATGACGTTTCGGATTCTGAATTAAATGAAAAATTAACTTTAAACCATTTAAAAGAATGGAATCAGGCTCCATCAAATCTATCGGTCTTAGAAGAAAATGATCTGAATTTTGCAATAACCTCAAAGGGTCTTGAAAATATTTCCGATTTCATTAAAAATATTAAAAAAGCGGTAGCATATGGTCTATCGGAAAAAAGGGCATTGATGTCACTTACAAAGATTCCTGCAAAAGTTCTTAAAATGGATCAAAAAATAGGTGAACTAAAAAAAGGATTTTTTGCAAATTTCCTAGTCACATCTGGTCCTGTTTTTAGAGAAGAAAGTGTTATTTACGAAAATTGGGTTATTGGAAAGCAACACTTATTAACTCCTAATGATGTAGTTTTAAATTTAGATATTTCAGATGAAGATTTATTAGAATATCTAGAAAAGGCTGAAAAGGCTGGCTATTCAATAGAAGAGTTAAAAAACATTGCCAAGTTTAACGGATTATCTTCTGAAGAGATAAAAACATTAGGAAGACGACTATCTAATGCAAAGAAAGAACTTGAATTAAAAGATGAAGTTCTTAACAAAATTGAGCCAAAGAAAAAATTTCCTGTTTTGCCAGTTACTTTTCCAAATACAGCATATGGCTTCAAAGAAAAACCAAAATATTCAAATATGGTTTTTAAAAATGTAACAGCTTGGACTAATGAAAAGGAAGGAATTCTCAGGAATGTAGATGTTTTAATTTCAAATGGCAAAATAAAAAAAATTGGAAAAGACATAGAAACTCCTAAAAACCATTTTGATTTGGACTGTACTGGTAAGCATTTGACAGCGGGTATAATAGATGAACATTCTCATATTGCTGCTTCATCAATAAATGAAGCTGGTCAAAACTCATCTGCTGAAGTATCGATTGAAGATGTCATTGAACCCGATGATATATCAATTTTTAGAAGTTTAGCTGGTGGAGTAACCACAGCACAGATTTTACACGGTTCTGCAAATCCTATTGGGGGTCGTTCTGCCATAATTAAGCTCAGATGGGGCGAGTCTGATGAAAAAATGATTTTCAAAAATTCAGATAAATTTATAAAGTTTGCTCTTGGAGAAAATGTAAAACAGTCAAATTGGGGAAGTTATTCTAGGTTTCCTCAGACCAGAATGGGAGTAGAGCAAGTTTTTGTTGATTACTTTAATAGAGCATTGGAATACGGAGAAAAATGGAAAAATTATAACTCTCTTTCAAAGAAAGCTAAAGGGGTAGTTGAAAAGCCTAGGAAAGATATTGAGATGGATGTATTATTGGAAATTTTAAAAGGGGAAAGGTTTATTACATGTCATTCATATGTTCAAAGCGAGATTAATATGCTTATGAAAGTTGCGGAAAATTTTGGGATTCGTATAAATACTTTCACCCATATTTTGGAAGGATACAAATTAGCAGAAAAAATGTTTCGTCATGGTGTTGGAGGCTCAACTTTTTCAGATTGGTGGGCTTATAAGTATGAAGTTATAGATGCGATTCCGTATAATGGGCCAATTATGACCGAGGCTGGAGTTACCGTTGCTTATAATTCAGATTCATCGGAGGTAATTAGAAGACTAAATCAAGAGGCTGCAAAAGCCGTAAAATATGGTGGTTTAATTGAGGAGGAAGCTTGGAAGTATGTCACACTAAATCCTGCGAAGCTCTTACATATAGATGATAGAGTTGGAAGTTTAAAAGAGGGTAAAGATGCAGATTTAGTCTTATGGTCAGACAACCCATTGTCCATCTATGCTAGCGCTGAAAAAACACTTATAGATGGAAAAATATATTATGATAGTAGCAAAATACCATCAATTATGGAGGAAATGAAAATTGAAAAAGATATAATTATTAATCAAATAAAATCTGCAACTAATAGAGGTCAAAAGTTGCAACCAATTGAGTCTAGTTCAAATAAAGAGTTTTTTTGTGAAACAGTAGACAATTAAAAATGAAGAAAACAATTATACTTTTTTTTATTTCTCAATTCCTGATTATTGGACAGCAAACTCCAGGTAATGGTCAATTTGAAAGTATGTTAATTGAAAACGCTATCATTCATATAGGAGATGGTTCAATCATAAAGAGGGGTTACGTTGGATTTAACGATGGAAAAATTAATTACGTTGGAGAAGCAAAACCTGAAAATAATTATGANAAATCAATCAATNCTAATGGAGCTCACNTNTATCCAGGACTGATTGCATTAAATTCAACNCTAGGNTTAGCTGAAATNGACGCAGTNAGGGCTACTAGNGATTATGATGAAATAGGNCCTTTTTTACCACATATTAGCTCTTCTATAGCCTACAATGCTGAGTCTAAAGTGGTAGAGAGTATGAGAATGAATGGTGTTCTTGTTACTCAAACAACACCAAGAGGAGGNGTTATAAGTGGAAAATCTTCTATAATGCAACTTGATGCCTGGAATTGGGAAGATGCCCTTATTCTTAAAAATGTAGGTATTCATTTAAATTGGCCTTCACCTTACACTTACAAAAGAGTTAGTTCTGGTAAAAGGACAATTGAAAAAAATAAAAACTACAATAAAAAAGTAAAAGAAATTAAAGATTTTTTTAAAAGTTCTAAATCTTATTTACCAAATCCAAAACCAATAAATCTCGAATATGAGGCGATGAGAAATTTATTTAATGGNAATGAAATAGTTTTTCTTCATGCAAATTCATCTAAACAAATTCAAGATGGAATAAATTTTTTAAATTCGCTCAAAATTAATAAGATTGTATTGGTCGGTGGAATATATAGCTACAAGCAGATTGACTTATTGATTAAAAATAAAATTNCTGTGGTGCTGAAACACCCCCATAATTTACCTTCTTTTATTGATGAAGATCCTAAATTAAGATTTCGAAATGCAAAAAAATTAATTGACTCTGGGCTTTTAGTCTCAATAGATGTAAGTGGAAGTATGGAAAGAATGAATTCCAGAAACCTTCCCTTCTATGCAGGAAGCTTCGCAGCATACGGTGTAGAAAAAGAAAATGCTTTAAGTATGATAACCTTTAATGCAGCCAAAATTTTAGGAATTAATAAAGATTATGGTTCAATAAAAGTAGGAAAAAGTGCTACGTTTTTNATTTCAAAAGGAGANGCTTTGGATATGCGATCAAATATATTAGACTATGCTTTCATANATGGGAGAGAAATTTCCTTGGAAAGTCATCAAACCAAATTATGGAAAAGATACTTGCAAAAGNTAAGGAATAGTAAAAAAGAATTAAANGTTAAGTGACTTGAACAAGATTGATGAATTGTTTTTGAGTTCTCTCAAGGATGCATTTAAATCTGTAATTAATTCATCAAATTCACATTCCGTTGAGGATATTCGTTCTCTATCATCAAAAAAAATTCAAGAAGCTTTCTCTAAAACTAAATATGAAATTCATGGTTCTGAAAATTTACCAAGTAAAGGAAATTTAATATTTATTTATAATCANCTAAATAATCATCCGCTTTATTCAGTAGCTGAAAATTTTCAAATAACATTAGATAGTCATTTTATTAGTTCAATGGTTATTGATAGATATTACAATAATCCAGGAATCAGAGTTTCCAGACTTTCANTNCCCAATGAAAAATTTCATAAAAATTACTATGATAAGCTCGATTATATTAGGGTTTATGCTAAAAATTTTATTCCAAAAAATATAACTGATATTCAAGTCAAAAGCATAAATAAAAAGTTTTACNAAAAAGCATCAAAATATTTAAAAAAAGGGAATTATCTAGTTCTAAGTCCAGAGGGGGCATCTTATTCAACTGAAGAATCTCCTGGTGTTTTTAAAAAAGGTTTATTTAANCTCCTTTCTAAGTTATCTATTCCCACTGTTGTGGTTCCAATTGTAACACTTAATTTTGATAAACTTGCATCAAAATCTATTTTTAAATGTGAGATAAAAAAGCCCATNAAATANAAGAGTAATCTTTCAAANAGNGATATAGAAATTGAAAGNAGTAAGCTAAATAAAAAGTACAAATCATGGGTTAATAAAATGAAACTTTACGACCATGATTTTTCTTTTGAAATCAAAAATTTATTATCCAAAGTAGAAGAAAATAAAAAGATGGAAGCACCAATAATTTTTTACGGTAGTTCTACTATTCGATTATGGAAATCTTTAAATGAAGACTTTAAAGATGTAGATGTAATTAATCTAGGATTTGGTGGAGCATACATTGATTCATTATCAAAAAANTTTAATCTTCTGATAAACTTTTTAAATCCCAAAGCAATTGTAATTTATTTGGGAGGCAATGATCTCAATTTAAGTTTAAGCCCCGAGCAAATAATTTTTAANATTAAAAAGTTTATTGAGAAAATTANTGAGAAATATCCTAACACTAATATTGGATATATTACTATCAAACCTTCTNTTGAAAGGAAAAAAAAATTNTCAGATATTAAAAAAATAAATAAAGGGGTCAAATTAATCGCAAATGATTTCCCTAATCTTGTTTATATTGACNTCTATAATAAACTTTTGGATAAAGGGNAAGTTACTTCGAAATTTCTCCTTCAGGACGGCCTTCATCTAAATAAAGAAGGATACAAGGTNTTGACTAGAGNTGTCAAAGAGAAAATTAAAATCTAGATATTTATTTTGGTCTTGCGTATTTAAATCTCTTAATAGTATTGGGTAATGCGTANGCATCTAAACCATTTACGGTTACAACATCACCTTTTGAAAGTTCCACCCATCCGTCATTTTGCAATAACCCCTCTCTTATAAAAATAATTTCAATTGATGCTACTATCATGGAACACCCATTTTCCTTTAAGTAATATTCATTTAAATATTTACANCCTAGCTGTACTGCAGAATCTTTTACAAAAGGAGCTTCCCAATTATTTTTATATTCAGATTGAAAACTGGTTTTGTCGAATTCGGATATATCTTCATCGTACTTGGCACTAGTGTGATGTGCATCACTTATTTTATCCTTACTTANATGATTTANGGTAAAAATTTTCTTTTCCTTAATATTCTTATATGTATTTCTAGGAACAACATTTGGNCTTACAAAAAAACTCAAAAGAGCAGGATTACTCCCTAGGTGAGTAACTGAACTAAAAATTGCCACATTTTCCACCCCCTTTTTAGATATAGTTCCAAGTAAATTGGCAGATTTATAACCAGTAATACTATTNATTAAATTTATCCTGTAGATTTTGTTTAATGAATCTAAACTTTCAGAACTGAAGAAATCCACTTATATNAATTTGTTTTTAANATTCTTTTTGACGAAAGATAAATTAAAACGGAACAAAAAAGCATCAAAACTGAGGGGAAATATTTAATAGCAGGGTCAGAAATTTTAAAATGAAAATAAATAGCACCAGTCATCAAAATTGCCATTAGAAGCGACGAGTAAACAGAAATCTTGGTTTTAAAAAGTCCAATTATTAAACCTATACTAGCGATAATTTTTAAAGTACCAATCAAATACAACATATTTGTATCAAGNCCATAAACAGCAAACTCTTCAATCATATTGCTAGCATTACCTCCTCTGTAGGGTGTCTCTTTATCAAATCGAAATAGCCATACATTCGTAACCAAAATAGAAACAAATAGTGAAACNCAGATATATAAAACCTTGAGCATAAAAACTATTTTATATAAAAATAATGTATGTAACNATAATATACTACAATAAGAAGCCAAAAATATTTAAATTTTAATTTTTAATATTGTGATATGATTAAAAACTTATCTTACAATTCAAAAAAAATTAATACACTCTTATTAGAACTTGTCGGAAGACCTTTCTCATTTATAGAGAGAATAAAATTAGGAGGTATTGGCTCAAATAAGTTAGTGATAGCAGATGCATCAAAAGAAATCGTAGAACTACTAAGATTGGACAATAATGTTAATTACTGCAACATTGAAATAAGAAAAAATGGCTTAATAATAAGATTTAGATCATTATTAGAAACCTACGGATTGATAATTCCTTACTATAAATTGATTATTTATAAAGGAGAATCAAATATATATTCTTTATATAAGGACACAAACTATATCAAGTTTTTTGTGGATACTAAAAGTACTTCTCTTTTTATGAAAAAAATCATTAGATTAAAAGCTGATTATCTGAATAAAACGGGATTAAATTAAATTTTAATTCTTCTAGTCGCAATTGTATTTAGCTACAATTAAACCATCTGATTTTCTAACTTCAATAATTTTATCAAAATCCTTTAGGTGAAGAAATGCGAAGTCATCACCTGATATGAATTTGTGAGGATAATTATATAGATAATTGTAAATCAATGACTCTCCGACGTCAGGCTCAAGATTGGGTCCATCATGATATGCAAGATTGTAGTTTATACCATTTACTTCATTACAAAAAAAATAATAATTTGAATTTTGAAGTGTACCGGTGGTTGACGAACTGCCGTAATTTATACCAACATATATTGGTCCAGTTTTGAGACGATTCAAATTTGCGAAATTATTAGTTTGATTAGTTATAGAAGGGTTATTTGATCTATCAAATATTGATGAATTTGTAGCCGGTTCGACTGTAATAATTTCCAATCCTTTGACATGACCTGTAATTGGAAGACCTAATCTGAAAGTCCTTTTACCAATATTAACTATGCTTGATGGAGTATTTGAAATCAATGTAGCTAAACCTCCATTTTGATCGATAGATAGACTAAAATCACCCTCTGATAAACTATTTTCATCCACATCCGTAAATGCTTCCTCGTTAAACTTAATCTCAATGTATGAATTATCATCAGCAATTATAGTTTCCACAATGTATGGAGCTAACTTATCAAAAAGACGAACTCTGTTTAAATTATTTGTTTGGATTATTCCAAAACTTCCTGCACAATTATAAATTGATCTTGGACTTAATACGGGATTAATACTTACAATTTCATCTCCGGTTGGAGTTCCTACCAAGCTGAATGTTAATTGATAAGTTAATTTTGACGAACTATTATCAATTGGAGTTCCATCATCCCAATACCAACCACCAGAGGGTTCTGAATAATCTACAGATGAGTCATCTTGCGATAGACCAATCCATGTATTTGCGACTCCTGCTAAATTTGCATAACCGGGAACTAAAAATTGATATTCTTCCACAGAATTGTAAACTAGCAAATCACCTCCAGCATTTTGTGCTTTTAATTTTTCAGCTGTCCACGAACCTGTTGAGTTGGATCTATAATAAGAGTGTGCACAGCTGGATCCGATAGGCCAAGATACGATGTAAGTGTAACCAGTTATGACTTGCTGATTAGGATTAATTATCTCTAAAACTCCCGCTAGGTTGTTTCCATTAGGTAAATCATTTAATCTACCAGTTCCGACATGTTGAGCATAATTTTCCTGAGAATCAATACCGGGATCACAACAATCATTCGGTTCTGCTGGATTCCAAAATGGAACAAAGTTATAATTACCTAATTTTGTAATTGTAAGAGGTGTATTTGAACCTAAGGTTGCATTTCCCCCCGATAATGAAAGAGTAAAATCTGAAACTTCAATACATGTCAAAGAGCTGCAGCTCGAATTTGAGTAAATTTCTTCGTCAAAAACTATATTAATCCTTAAGTTATCATTTGTTATTGTGCTTCCCGTAATTGAGGAAAATTGTGAATATGAAAAATGCATTATTATTAGAAATAAAATATTTAAAGTTTTATTTCTAGATATTTTTACAATCATTTATTTAAAAAAAAATCTTTATAATCTTAAAATTAAATATATATGTAAATGAAAAATAAAGTTTTTTTTTAACAATGTATATTTGAATATGGAAAATTCTTACGGTCTTTTAGATTTGTTAGCTCTAAAAAGAATCGATGCTTTTACCTTTGTAGGAAAAAACTATAAAACTTTTTGGAAAAGAGTTTACGGTGGTCAGGTTTTAGCACAATCTTTACACGCTGCAAATCAAACAGTTATGAGTGACAGGTATTTGCACTCTCTTCACGGATATTTTATTTTGGCGGGAGATATAGACATTCCAATTGAGTTTAAAGTTGAAAATTTAAGAGATGGTAAAAGTTTTAATACCAGAAGAGTTACTGCTTCCCAAAAAGGGAAGGCGATTTTTGTCCTTAGTGCTTCATTTCAAATTGATGAAATAGGTTTGAGTCAATTTGAAAAGTCACCAGCTTCATTTAACCCCGAAAATCTTATACCAGATGATGAGCTTTTAAAAAAAAGCAAAGTAATCCCTAGAAAAATAAAAAAATATTTGCTATCTCGTCATCCTTTTGCATTTGAATTCAGACCAGAAATAGATTACGATAAATCTATTGATTATAGTAGTACTAGGAATATATGGTTTAGGCTAAAAAATAAAACAATGCTTACCAGAAATCAGCAGTACGAGTTTTTAGCATACGCAGTCGACTACGACTTACTTATAATGTCTGTAATTAGCCACTTTCATAACAAATACAATCATCCGGTACAGACAGCTAGCTTAGACCATGCTATGTGGTTTCATAGAAGTTTTGATGTTAACAATTGGCTTATGTACTCAATGAAAAGTCCAAATATTTCTGGCTCTAGATGCTTAGGGAAAGGATATATTTACGATAGAGAGGGTTTATTAGTAGCAACTGTGGTGCAAGAAGGTTTAGCTAGAATTTTAAAATAGAAAAATGATTGAAGATTTAGTTTTAAAATTCTTTAAAATCTACTAAAGATGATAACAGATTAAGGTGTTTTTTTAGTCCAAATACTGGGGTCTGTGGTAGCCAAAATTTCTACAAAAAAAAATAATCAAAAATGGCACAATTATTAGAAAATTTTGTAAATTCGCACCTCTTAAACAATTTCAAAATCCTTAAAATATGGCTAAAGAAAATTTTGATCGGTCAAAACCTCACTTAAATATTGGTACAATTGGCCACGTAGATCACGGCAAAACAACCTTGACAGCTGCTATTACGAAAGTTCTAGCAGATGCAGGATTATCTGAAGCTCAAAGCTTTGATCAAATAGACAACGCTCCTGAAGAAAAAGAGCGTGG
Organism: Flavobacteriales bacterium TMED96; assembly: GCA_002171475.2. Taxonomy (GTDB): domain Bacteria; phylum Bacteroidota; class Bacteroidia; order Flavobacteriales; family Flavobacteriaceae; genus TMED96. Next base: position 28,426 of record NHEX02000049.1, on the reverse strand, counting down.
CATAACAATTAATACTTCACATGTAGAATACCAAACGGAAAATAGACATTATGCACATGTTGATTGTCCTGGACACGCAGACTATGTAAAAAACATGGTTACTGGTGCTGCTCAGATGGATGGTGCAATTCTTGTAGTTGCCTCTACTGACGGACCAATGCCCCAAACTAGGGAACACATATTACTTGGAAGACAAGTTGGAGTACCTAGAATTGTTGTTTTTTTAAACAAGGCTGATATGGTTGACGATGAAGAACTTCTTGAATTAGTCGAGATGGAAGTTAGAGAACTTCTTTCTTTCTATGAATATGATGGTGATAATACTCCAGTTATCTTGGGTTCTGCCCTTGGTGCATTAAATGGTGAACAAAAATGGGTCGAAACGGTAACTAAATTAATGTCAGAAGTTGACAACTGGATTGAACTTCCTAAAAGAGATATTGATAAAGATTTCCTAATGCCTGTTGAAGATGTTTTCTCTATAACTGGTCGTGGAACTGTTGCAACTGGAAGAATTGAAACAGGAGTTGCTAATACTGGTGACGAAATAGATATCATTGGAATGGGTGCAGAAAAATTGAAATCAACAATTACTGGTGTTGAAATGTTTAGAAAAATATTAGATCGTGGAGAAGCAGGTGATAATACCGGAATTCTTCTAAGAGGTATTGAAAAAACTGATATCAAAAGAGGTATGGTGCTTTGCAAGCCAGGTTCAGTCAAACCTCATTCTAAATTTAAAGCTGAGGTTTATATATTAAAAAAAGAGGAAGGTGGAAGACATACTCCTTTCCATAACAACTACAGACCTCAGTTTTACGTAAGAACAACTGATGTAACAGGCAATATCAATCTTCCAAATGGAGTTGAAATGGTGATGCCTGGAGATAATGTGTCGATTTCAGTAGATCTTATATCACCAATCGCTCTCAATGTTGGACTTCGATTTGCTATTAGAGAAGGTGGAAGAACAGTTGGTGCTGGACAAGTAACGGAACTACTCGATTAGTTCTTGAATTTTAATTGTGTTTTTTTTAACACTAAAATTTTTAGATTTAAACGGGTTTAGCTCAGTTGGTAGAGCACTGGTCTCCAAAACCAGGTGTCGGGAGTTCGAGTCTCTCAACCCGTGCATTAAAAATGACAACTATTATTAACTATATAAGAAATTCATACGAGGAACTTAAAAACAACGTTTCTTGGACACCAAGAGCTGAATTGCAGAATCTTGTTTTGATTGTATTGGTTTTTTCTCTTTTATTTTCTTTAGCAATTTGGGGAGCTGATACAATTTTGTCGAGAATTATAAAAATATATTTAAATATAATTAACGGGTAATTAAATGGCGGAAGTCGAAAATAAAAAATGGTATGTTGTAAGGGCTGTAAGTGGTCAAGAATCCAAAATTAAGGATTATATATCCTCAGAAATTAATAGACTAGGATATGATAACTACCTAGAAGAAATTCTTGTACCCACTGAAAAAGTTATCCAATTTAGAAATGGTAAAAAGATAAATAAGGAAAAGGTTTATTACCCTGGATACATAATGATTAAAGCGGATCTGTCTGGAGAAGTACCCCATGTGATAAAATCTCTAACGAATGTGATCGGATTTTTGGGGGAAACTAAAGGAGGTGATCCTGTGCCTCTTCGACCATCCGAAGTTAATAGACTCCTTGGTAAAGTAGATGAACTTGAACTAACCAAAGAGCATATTTCAATTCCATATACTATTGGAGAGAATATTAAGGTTGTTGATGGTCCATTTAATGGTTTTACTGGTTCTATCGAAAATGTAAATGAAGAAAAGAGAAAACTGCAAGTCATGGTGAAAATTTTTGGGATAAAAACTCCTTTGGAATTGAGTTATATGCAAGTAGAAAAAATTTAATTTATATAAAATGGCCAAAGAAATTAACAAAATTTTAAAATTACAAATTAGAGGCGGAGCTGCGAATCCCTCCCCACCAGTTGGTCCTGCTCTTGGAGCCGCCGGTGTTAACATTATGGAATTTTGCAAGCAATTTAATGCTAGAACTCAAGAAAAACAAGGTAAAATACTCCCAGTTGAAATTTCAGTTTATGGAGATAAATCATTTGACTTTATAATCAAAACGTCACCAGCTGCTGTCCAACTTCTAGAAGCTGCAAAAGTTAAGAAAGGTTCATCTGAACCAAACAGAGATAAAGTTGCATCGGTTTCGTGGGAGCAAATAAAAAAAATAGCAGAAGATAAGATGGTTGATTTAAATGCATTTAAAATCGAATCTGCAATGAAAATGGTTGCAGGTACAGCTAGATCGATGGGTTTAAATGTTACAGGAAATTTTCCAAATAAAATTTAAACTATGGCAAAAACATCAAAAAAAAGAAAATCTATTAAGACTAAGTTCGATTTATCTAAAAGATATAGTCTACAAGATGCCTCTTCTTTAGTCAAAGAAATTACCACAGTTAAATTCAACGCTTCTGTGGATCTTTCTGTACGATTAGGTGTTGATTCTAAAAAAGCAAATGAGATGGTAAGGGGTGTAGTAACACTTCCTAATGGAACTGGAAAAAATTTAAAAGTCTTAGCTTTGGTACCACCTGATAAAGAAAATGAAGCTAAAGAAGCTGGTGCTGATATGGTAGGTCTTGACGAATTCATAACAAAAATTAAAGGTGGATGGACCGATGTAGACGTCATTGTAACAATTCCAACTGTTATGGTAAAACTAGGTCCACTTGGAAAAGTTTTAGGTCCTAGAGGATTGATGCCAAACCCCAAAACAGGTACTGTAACGATGGATATTAAAAAAGCAGTTTTAGATATTAAGGGAGGAAAAATAGATTTTAAAGTCGAAAAGGCCGGGATAATTCACGCTGCTATTGGAAAAGTCTCTTTTGAATCAAAAAAAATATTTGAAAATGCTGAAGAGTTCATCAACGCAATTATTAAATTAAAGCCATCTTCTACCAAGGGAAATTATATCAAAAGTATTTTTATGTCATCTACAATGAGCCCATCCATATCAATTGATTATAAAATTTAACATTTATATATGACTAAAGAAGAAAAGCTTAACGAAATAAAAATTCTAACTAAAGACTTGTCTGAAGCATCTAATTTTTATTTGGCAGATATAGCGGGGTTGGATTCAAAATCTACTCTAGATCTTAGAAGAGCCTGTTTTAAATCAAATATTCGTATTTCAGTTGTTAAAAACACTCTTCTTAAAAAGGCTATGGAGGATAGTGGAAAAGAATTTGGTGATTTAAAGTCTATTCTTAAAGGCAATACCTCGGTCTTGTTTTCTAATCAGGGGAATACCCCTGCTAGAGTAATTAAAGATTTTAGAAAAAAGTCTGATAAACCTATTTTAAAAGGAGCTTTCATAGATGAGTCAATATATATTGGTGATGATAAAATAGATGTTCTCGCAGATTTAAAATCAAAAGATGAATTAATTGGTGAAATTTTAACTTTATTGTCGTCCCCAATTAACAATGTATTATCATCCTTAAAATCAGGCAGTAACAAAATTGCTGGAATAATTAAAAAATTATCAGAAAATTAAACATAGTAAACAAATAAATAAATTAATAATAAATAAAAACATGGTCATGGCAGATATAAAAGATTTCGCAGATAAATTAGTTGGTTTAACCGTTAAAGAAGTAAATGAATTAGCAAATATATTAAAAGAGGAACACGGAATTGAACCAGCTGCAGCTGCAGCTGTAGCTGTTCCAGCATCAGGTTCAGCTGAAGGAGGCTCCACAGCTGATGAAAAAACTGAGTTTAATGTAGTGTTAAAAGCAGCTGGAGGTTCAAAATTAGCAGTAGTTAAATTAGTTAAAGAATTGACAGGATTAGGATTGAAAGAAGCTAAAGATTTAGTTGACAATGCTCCATCTCCGATTAAAGAAGGAGTTTCCAAAGATGAAGCTGAGGGGATGAAAAAATCTCTCGAAGAATCTGGAGCAGAAGTAGAATTGTCATAAATTCTATAGGAACTATAATCTTTTTCAATTTTAACTAATATTTAGTGATGCACAAAAATAAAAACAATAGATTCAGTTTTGCGTCTTCAAAACTCACAGCTGAATACCCCGATTTTCTTGACATTCAAATAAAATCTTTTCAAGATTTTTTTCAACTAGAGACAAAATCTGCCGAAAGAGCAGAGGAAGGTTTATTCAATACTTTTAAAGAAAATTTTCCAATCTCAGATACAAGAAATCAGTTTGTATTAGAATTTCTAGACTATTTCGTTGACCCTCCAAGATATTCTATACAAGAATGTATTGAAAGAGGCTTAACTTATTCAGTTCCACTCAAAGCTAGACTAAAATTATTTTGTACTGACCCTGAACATGAGGACTTTGAAACAATAGTCCAAGATGTTTTCTTAGGTACTATCCCTTATATGACTCCTAGTGGAACCTTTATAATAAATGGAGCAGAAAGAATAGTTGTATCACAACTTCACAGATCCCCTGGAGTTTTTTTTGGACAATCTTTTCATGCTAATGGAACTAAACTATATTCAGCCAGAGTAATTCCGTTTAAAGGTTCTTGGATTGAATTTGCAACGGATATTAATAATGTAATGTATGCATATATAGACAGAAAGAAAAAGCTACCTGTTACAACTCTTTTTAGAGCGATTGGATATGAAAGTGATAAAGATATTTTAGAGATTTTTGACTTAGCAGAGGAGTTCAAAGTAACCAAGGCTGGAATAAAGAAAGTGATTGGAAGAAAACTTGCTGCAAGAGTTTTGAACACATGGCATGAAGATTTTGTTGACGAAGATACAGGTGAAGTGGTATCTATCGAAAGAAATGAAATCGTAATTGATAGAGATACAGTCATAGAAAAAGAGCATATTAATCAAATAGTTGAGACAGGTGTCAAGACAATATTACTGCATAAAGTAGATGCTCATATGTCGGATTATGCTATTATTCATAATACATTACAAAAAGATCCAACAAACACAGAAAAGGAGGCAGTAGAACATATTTACCGACAATTAAGAAATGCTGAACCACCTGACGAAGAAACCGCAAGAGGTATAATTGATAAGTTATTTTTTTCTGATCAAAGGTATAATCTTGGTGAGGTTGGTAGGTATAGAATGAATAAAAAACTTGGAAATGATATTGAATTAGATAAGCAAGTACTTACTAAGCAGGATATAATAACCATTATAAAATATTTAATCGAATTGGTAAATTCAAAAGCAGAAATTGATGATATCGATCATTTGTCAAACAGACGTGTTAGAACAGTTGGAGAGCAATTGTCAACACAGTTTGGGGTTGGACTTGCTCGAATGGCCAGAACTATAAGAGAAAGAATGAATGTAAGGGATAACGAAGTATTTACACCAATTGATTTGATAAATGCTAAAACTTTATCCTCTGTTATTAATACTTTTTTTGGTACAAACCAACTTTCACAGTTTATGGATCAAACTAACCCTCTTGCAGAGATTACGCATAAAAGAAGATTGTCTGCCCTTGGTCCAGGAGGATTGTCCAGAGAAAGAGCTGGCTTTGAAGTAAGGGATGTACATTATACACATTATGGGCGTCTTTGTCCTATTGAAACTCCTGAGGGGCCTAATATTGGACTTATTTCTTCTCTTGGTGTATTCGCAAAAGTTAATTCACTTGGATTTATTGAAACCCCTTACAGAAAAGTTAATAACGGAGTAATAGATTTGAATAATCATGTTTATTTAAGTGCAGAGGAAGAAGAAAATAAATTGATTGCTCAAGCCAACATACCTTTTTCAGATAAAGGAAAAATAACTGCTGAAAAAATCATTGTTAGGCAGGAAGCCGATTATCCTGTAGTAGATCCAAAAAGTGTTCATTATACAGACGTTGCTCCTAATCAAATCGCGTCAATTTCAGCATCATTAATTCCATTTTTGGAGCACGATGATGCTAATCGTGCTTTAATGGGATCTAATATGATGAGACAGGCCGTACCTCTTCTTAAACCCGAGGCCCCAATAGTTGGAACAGGGTTAGAAAGGCAAGTAGCTTCTGATTCTAGAGTTTTAGTAAATTCTGAAGGGAATGGTATTGTTGAATATGTTGATTCTGAAAAAATAATTATTAAATACAATTTTTCAGAAGAAGAAAAACTGGTCCGTTTTGATGATGACATTAAGGAATATAATCTAATAAAATTTAGAAAAACTAATCAGGGTACGTGTATAAACCTAAAGCCAATCGTTAAGAAGGGCGATAAGGTAAAAAAAGGCCAGGTTCTTTGTCAGGGATATGCAACTCAAAATGGTGAGCTTGCTTTAGGAAGAAATATGAAAGTAGCTTTTATGCCTTGGAAAGGTTATAATTTTGAAGATGCTATAGTTATCTCTGAAAGGGTTGTTAGAGATGATATTTTTACATCCATTCATATAGATGAATACTCGCTTGATGTTAGAGACACTAAATTGGGTTCGGAAGAATTAACTAATGATATTCCAAATGTCAGTGAAGAATCAACGAAGGATCTTGACGAATATGGAATGATTAGAGTCGGTGCTGAAGTGAATCCTGGGGATATTTTAATTGGTAAAATTACACCTAAAGGAGAATCAGACCCTACTCCAGAAGAGAAACTTCTTAGAGCTATCTTTGGAGATAAAGCAGGCGATGTTAAAGATGCTTCTTTAAAAGCTCCACCTTCTTTAAGAGGAATAGTAATTGATAAAAAACTTTTCACTCGATCAATTAAGGACAAGCGAAAAAGGAACCAAGACAAAATAGAACTTGATGAACTTGAGAAGAAATATGACAAAAAATTTAGCGATTTACATGCTATAATGGTTGAGAAGCTTTTTGCAATAGTTAATGGAAAAACTTCTCAAGGTGTTCAAAATGACTTAGGTGAAGAAGTTCTGCCAAAGGGAAAAAAATATAGTCTTAAACTTCTAAACAAAGTAGATGATTTCACACATTTGACTAAAGGGGTTTGGACGACCTCTTCAGAAACAAACAGATTGGTAGCTGATCTTATTCACAATTACAAGATTAAAGAAAATGATCTTCAAGGTTCATTAAGAAGAGAAAAGTTTACTATAAGTGTTGGAGATGAGTTACCTGCTGGGATCAAAAAATTAGCGAAAGTATATATCGCTAAAAAAAGAAAATTGAAAGTTGGTGATAAAATGGCTGGTCGTCATGGTAACAAAGGTATTGTGGCAAGAATTGTTAGGCAAGAAGATATGCCCTTTTTGGAAGACGGCACGCCTGTTGATATTGTTTTAAATCCACTTGGAGTTCCTTCAAGAATGAATATTGGTCAAATATATGAGACCGTTCTTGGTTGGGCTGGTCAAAAACTTGATGAAAAATTTGCTACACCAATTTTTGACGGTGCTAGCTCAGATGAAATAAACGAGATAATTGAAAGAGCTGGAATTCCAAAATATGGTCACACATATCTTTATGATGGAGGTACAGGAGAAAGGTTTGACCAACCAGCTACAGTAGGAGTAATATACATGTTAAAGTTAGGTCATATGGTCGACGATAAAATGCACTCTAGGTCTATAGGACCCTATTCACTAATTACTCAACAACCCCTCGGAGGAAAAGCTCAGTTTGGAGGTCAAAGATTTGGTGAGATGGAGGTTTGGGCTCTCGAAGCTTATGGTGCTTCAAGTACTTTACAAGAAATTTTAACTGTTAAATCAGATGACGTTTTAGGGAGAGCTAAAACCTATGAGTCTATTGTGAAGGGAGAATCTTTACCTGACCCCGGGTTACCTGAATCATTCAATGTTTTAATGCATGAATTGAAGGGTTTGGGACTTGATATTAGACTAGAAGAATAAAAAATAATTTTATAAAAAGTTCATGAAAAGAGATAACGAAAATTTAACACAAAAAAAATTTGAAAAAATTTCAATAGGATTATCATCTCCTGAGGTTATTCTAAATCACTCTCGAGGTGAAGTACTTAAACCGGAAACAATTAACTATCGTACACACAAGCCTGAAAGGGATGGCTTATTCTGCGAAAGAATATTTGGACCAGTAAAAGATTTTGAATGCGCATGTGGGAAATATAAAAGAATTCGTTACAGAGGAATCATTTGTGATAGATGTGGAGTTGAAGTTACAGAAAAAAAAGTAAGAAGAGATAGGGTAGGTCACATCAATTTAGTTGTCCCAGTAGCTCACATATGGTATTTTAGATCATTACCTAATAAAATCGGCTACCTTCTGGGCCTTGCTTCTAAAAAACTTGACATGATTATTTATTATGAAAGATATGTTGTAATTGAGCCAGGTGAAGCTGTTAATGATGATGGCGAAAAGCTTAAAAAAATGGAATTCTTAACTGAAGAAGAATACTTAAATGTGATAGAAAGACTTCCTGAAGATAATCAATATCTCGAGGATACTGACCCGAAAAAGTTTATTGCAAAAATGGGTGCTGAATGTTTGATTGAACTTCTTTCTAGGATTGATTTAGAAAGTTTGTCATATGAATTGAGACATAAAGCCAATAACGAGACATCTAAACAAAGAAAGACTGAAGCTTTAAAAAGGTTACAAGTAGTTGAAGCATTTAGAGATGCAGATACAAGGAAGGAAAATAGACCTGAATGGATGATTATGAAAGTTATACCAGTTATTCCTCCAGAATTGAGGCCTCTTGTTCCTCTTGATGGTGGTAGATTTGCTACATCAGACTTAAATGATTTATATAGAAGAGTAATAATTAGAAATAATAGACTTAAAAGACTAGTCGAAATTAAAGCTCCTGAAGTAATATTGAGGAATGAAAAAAGAATGCTTCAAGAATCGGTAGACTCTTTGTTTGATAACACTAGAAAGTCCTCTGCAGTAAAAACTGATTCCAATAGACCTTTAAAATCCTTGTCCGATTCATTAAAAGGAAAGCAGGGAAGATTTAGACAAAACTTATTAGGAAAAAGGGTAGACTATTCAGCTCGTTCGGTTATTGTTGTTGGTCCAGAGCTAAAATTATACGAATGTGGTTTACCAAAGGATATGGCAGCTGAATTATATAAACCATTCATAACTAGAAAACTCATAGAAAGAGGTATTGTAAAAACTGTTAAATCAGCAAAAAAGATTATTGATCGAAAGGAACCAGTGGTTTGGGATATTTTAGAAAATGTATTAAAAGGCCATCCTGTTTTATTAAATAGAGCACCGACCCTTCATAGGCTTGGTATACAGGCTTTTCAACCTAAATTAATTGAAGGTAAAGCTATTCAGCTTCACCCCCTTGTATGTACTGCTTTTAATGCAGATTTTGATGGTGACCAAATGGCAGTCCATCTCCCCTTAGGCCCTGAGGCGATTCTTGAATCACAGTTGTTGATGCTTGCCTCCCATAATATTTTAAATCCTGCTAATGGTTCACCAGTTACTGTTCCTTCTCAAGATATGGTTTTGGGACTATATTACATGACTAAAGCAAGAAAATCCACAAAAGAACATCCAGTTTTAGGAGAAGGTCTTACTTTTTATTCTGTTGACGAAGTTCACATTGCATATAATGAAAAAAAGGTTGATTTAAATGCTATTATAAAAATAAAGGTGGAAAATCCAACAATAAATAATACTAAGAAATCTTCTATTATTGAGACTACGGTTGGAAGGGTTCTCTTCAATGAGGTAGTTCCAAAAAATGCTGGCTTTTTCAATGAAGTTTTAACAAAGAAAAACTTGAGAGATATTATTGGAAAAATATTAAAGGAAACTAGTGTTCCAGAAACAGCAGATTTTTTAGACAAAATTAAAAATATGGGATACGGATTCGCTTTTAAAGGAGGACTATCTTTCAGTTTAGGTGATATAATTATTCCTTCTGAAAAAGTTTCTTTGATTGATAAGGCAAATGGAAAAGTAGACAATGTTTTAGAAAACTATAACATGGGTTTAATCACTAATAATGAAAGATATAATCAGATTATTGATGTTTGGACTTCTACAAATTCTCAGTTAACAAGTCTCGCTATGAAAAAAATTAGCGAAGACCAACAAGGTTTTAATTCAGTATACATGATGTTAGATTCAGGTGCAAGAGGTTCTAAAGAGCAAATTCGACAATTAACTGGAATGAGAGGCCTTATGGCAAAACCTAAAAAATCAACTGCAGGTGGAGGAGAAATAATAGAAAACCCAATTCTTTCAAATTTCAAAGAAGGTCTTTCAATATTAGAATATTTTATTTCAACTCACGGTGCTAGAAAGGGTCTAGCTGACACGGCTTTAAAAACCGCAGATGCAGGGTATTTAACTAGACGTTTGGTGGATGTTTCTCAAGATGTCATAATTAATGGTGTTGACTGTGGAACTTTAAGAGGAGTTGAAATTAAACCATTAAAGAAAAATGAGGAAATTGTCGAACCTCTATCAGACAGGATTCGCGGAAGAGTTGCTCTTGAAGATATAATTAATCCTCTAAATCAAGAAATTTTAGTCAACGCGACAGAAGAAATAAGTGATTCAGTTGCTGATTTAATAGATACTTTATCAATAGAATCAGTAGAAGTAAGGTCACCGCTAACTTGTGAAGCTAAACGAGGCATCTGTTCATCCTGCTATGGACGTAATTTAGCAACTGGAAAAATGGTTCAAAAAGGAGAAGCTGTTGGTGTAGTTGCTGCTCAGTCTATCGGCGAGCCTGGAACTCAATTAACGCTTAGAACTTTCCATGTCGGTGGTGTTGCTGGAAATATTTCAGAGGAAAGTCAGTTGCTTTCAAAACATAACGGAATTGCTAAGATAGATGATTTAAAAGTCGTAAAATCAATTGACAATGAAGGTAAATCTTCGAATATTGTTATTTCCAGAACGACAGAAGTTCATATTCTTGATAATGATTCTAAAAATATTCTGAGTTCTAATATTGTTCCTTATGGTTCAAGTTTGAACATTAAAAATGGTACCAGAATTAAAAAAGACGATTTAATATGTTCTTGGGATCCATTTAATGGAGTGATTGTATCTGAATTTTCTGGTAAGATATCTTATGAAAATATCGAGCCAGGTACAACATATCAAGTTGAAATAGATGAGCAAACAGGATTTCAAGAAAAAGTAATTTCAGAATCCAGGAATAAACAACTTATTCCAACTCTTTTAATATTAGATAAAAAAGGTAACACTTTAAGGTCATATAATTTACCTGTTGGAGCTCATTTAATGGTTGATCATAACGATGAAATATCTGAGGGTAAAATATTGGTAAAAATACCAAGGAAATCAGCTAAATCAGGAGATATCACTGGGGGGCTTCCAAGGGTCACTGAGCTTTTTGAAGCTAGAAACCCCTCTAATCCTGCTGTTGTATCTGAAATTGATGGAATTGTTTCATTTGGTAAGATTAAAAGAGGTAACAGGGAAATTATAATTAAATATAAATTTGATGATGTTAAAAAATATTTAATTAAACTATCAAATCAAATTTTAGTTCAAGAAAACGATTTTGTAAAAGCTGGTATGCCATTATCTGATGGTTCAATAACACCAACTGATATTTTAAAAATTAAAGGGCCATCTGCTGTTCAACAGTATTTGGTTAACGAAGTTCAAGAAGTCTATAGATTACAAGGTGTAAAGATTAACGATAAACATTTCGAAGTCGTCGTAAGACAGATGATGAGAAAAGTTAAAATTAAAGATCCTGGAGATACTTTATTCTTAGAAGATCAATTGATTCATAAAGACGACTTTATAGAAGAAAATGATTCATTATTTGGTAAAAAAATAGTTGAAGAGGTTGGTGATTCAGAAAATCTTAAACAAGGACAAATGATATCCTCTCGTAAATTAAGAGATGAGAATTCATTATTGAAAAGAGAAGGAAAAAATATTGTAATTGCTAGAGATGCTAATCCAGCAACAGCTACACCAGAGCTTCAGGGAATTACAAGAGCTTCTTTACAAACTAAATCATTTATATCAGCAGCTTCTTTCCAAGAAACAACAAAAGTCTTAAATGAAGCAGCTGTGAATGGAAAAGAAGATAATTTGGGTGGTCTAAAGGAGAATGTTATAGTCGGACATAAAATTCCAGCTGGAACCGGATTACGTGAATATAATGATGTTATCGTTGGGTCCAAAGATGAATATACCAGTTTGCTTGTAAATAAGGAAGAGGGAGAGGGAGAAAAATATAAAATTTAAATTTTATGTCTAAGGAATCAAATAAAAAAAAAATTGATATAGAATTAGATAACAATACAATTGATGGGGTATATAGCAACCTAGTAGTTATTAATCATTCTTCAAGTGAATTTATTTTAGACTTCGTAATAATAACACCTGGCGCTCCTAAAGCAAAAGTTAAGTCGAGGGTTATTTTAACTCCCGAGCATGCAAAAAGATTAAATTTTGCTTTGAAAGAAAATATATTAAGATTTGAGCAGTCTTCAGGAGAAATAAAAATTAAAGAAAATAAAAATATACCAATAAACTTTGGCCCCAAAGGGGAGGCCTAAATTTTTTTTAGTGAATTGATGTTTTCTTTTGGAGTTTCTGATTTAAAAATAAAGTTACCGGCCACAAGAACATCAGTTCCATTTTCAACAAGTTTGCCTGCGTTTAAAATATTAACTCCTCCATCAACTTGTATTTTACATTTTGAATTTTTGGCAAGGATCATTTTCTTCAGTTTTTTTACTTTACTAAATGAATTTTCAATAAACTTCTGACCACCAAATCCAGGATTAACACTCATTAAACAGACTAAATCTAGATCTGTTATAATTTCACTTAAATTATTAACGTCTGTGTGAGGATTAATTGCTACACCTGCCATTACTCCGTTTGATTTAATATGATGTATTGTTCTATGAAGATGTTTACTTGCTTCTAGATGAACAGTCAAAACTTTTGTATTATATTTTAAGAAGTTTTCAATATATCTTTCTGGCTTTGATATCATTAAGTGAATATCTAAAGGCTTTTTTGAAAGAGAATTAATAAAATCAATTACTGGCAAACCAAAAGATATATTTGGAACAAAATGACCATCCATAACGTCTATATGTATCCAATCTGCTTTACTATTATTCAGCATTGAAATATCATTTGATAAATTTCCAAAATTTGCCGATAAAATTGAAGGTGCAACAATATTAGACATCCCTAAAAATAAAATTAACCCAGATAAGTTTTTAGAATTTTGCTTCTAGATGTGTGTTTAAGTCTCCTTATAGCTTTTTCTTTGATTTGCCTCACTCTCTCTCTTGTAAGATCAAAAGTTTCTCCGATTTCTTCTAATGTCATTGCATGTTGTTCTCCTAGACCAAAATAGAGTCTAACCACATCTGCTTCTCTAGGGGTAAGGGTATCTAGGGCTCGTTCAATTTCTGTTTTAAGTGATTCATGCAATAAAGATCGATCTGGATTTGGAGATTCACCACTATTTAGAACATCATAAAGGTTAGAATCTTCTCCTTCAACCAAAGGGGCGTCCATTGAGACGTGTCTACCGGAATTTTTAAGTGATTCTTTTACATCATTAACGGTCATGTCTAATTCCTTGGCAATTTCTTCAGCTGATGGCTCTCTTTCATGAGCTTGTTCTAAAAAAGCGAATGTTTTGTTAATTTTATTTATAGATCCAATTTTATTTAACGGAAGTCTAACAATTCTGGATTGTTCTGCAAGTGCTTGTAGTATAGATTGTCTTATCCACCAAACAGCATATGAAATGAATTTAAAACCCCTAGTCTCATCAAATCTTTTTGCTGCTTTTATCAATCCTAAATTACCTTCATTTATAAGATCTGGCAAAGTTAAACCTTGATTCTGATATTGTTTGGCTACAGAGACAACAAATCTCAAGTTAGCTTTGGTTAAAACTTCAAGTGCAACTTGATCTCCTTTCTTAATTCTTTGAGCTAGTTCCACTTCTTGCTCAGCAGTAATTAAATCAACTTTTCCTATTTCTTGGAGATACTTATCTAACGAAGCAGTTTCCCTGTTTGTTACTTGTTTTGTTATTTTTAATTGTCTCATAAAGTTATTGTTGTATTAGTATTACGAAAAAAAAACTATTTTGTTTCAAATTTCAAATCATTTTATTCACCTAATTTTTTCTTTCTGGTCGTGGAAGAAGAGCTTTTCTTGAAACTTTTTGCTTTTTAGTTTTTGGATCAATTCCAAAATACTTTACATCAAACTTGTCTCCCAAATTAACTTGATCTGTAACCTTATCGATTCTATCCCATGAAATTTCGGATATGTGTAATAAAACCTCATTGCCTGGAACGAATTCAACTACTGCTCCAAAATCAAGAATTTTCACAACTTCAACATTATATATTTTTCCAGTTTCTGGTTTGAAAGTAATATTATCTATTTTTTTTTATGGCAGCGTCAATTTTTTCTTGATCAACACCTAAAATTTCAATAACACCTTGTTCTCCGTCTTCTTCAATTACTATTGTTGTTTCTGTCTCTTTTTGCATTTCTTGAATTACTTTACCTCCAGGTCCTATAACAGCACCAATAAATTCATTAGGAATTTTCAAAGTAACCATCTTAGGGGCATGTGCTTTTACAGACTTATTATATTCGCTTACTGTTTCAGTCATATTTTTTAAAATATGAAGGCGTCCTTCCTTAGCTTGATTTAACGCTTTAACTAGTATATCATATGATAAACCTTTTATTTTTATATCCATCTGACAGGCTGTGATTCCATCTGTGGTCCCAGTAACTTTAAAATCCATGTCTCCAAGATGGTCCTCATCTCCCAGAATGTCACTAAGAACTGCAAATCTTTTTCCATCAGAAATTAGTCCCATAGCAATCCCTGATACAGCTCTTTTTATTTTTATACCAGCATCCATTAAAGCCATCGTAGCAGAACAGACAGTAGCCATAGATGATGACCCATTTGATTCTAAAATTTCACTTACCACCCTTACTGTATAGGGACAGTCGCTTGGTATCATGTTTTTGAGTGCTCTTTGTGCTAAATTTCCGTGACCTACTTCTCTCCTAGAGGTTCCTCTTAATGGTCTGGCTTCACCTGTTGAAAAAGGAGGAAAATTATAATGAAGATAGAATCTTTCTTCCCCTTCAAAAGAGGGCATATCAATTTGATTAGCTTCTCTTGAGGTTCCAAGTGTGACAGTTGCTAAGGCCTGGGTTTCACCTCGAGAAAAAATCGATGAACCATGAGTAGATGGCAGATAATCTACTTCACACCATATTGGTCTAATTTGATCGTTTAATCTACCATCGAGTCTCAAACCTTCGCTTAAAACTAATTCTCGGACAGCTTCTTTTTGGACTTTCGAAAAATATTTTTTAATCAAATTAATCTTTTCATCTTCTTCTTCTGAGTTTGAAATATTTTCAATTATCTCATCTTTTAAATCGTTAAATGATTTGAATCTTTCTTCTTTTTTAGTCCCTTTTTTGGCTATCTCGTAACATTTTTTGTAAGCCAGTTTAAAAACTTGCTTGTAAAGATCATCATCATTTTCTTCTAGATCATACTCGCGTATTTCTTTTTTACCAACTTTTTCAGCAAGCTTATCTTGTGCATTTATTTGATTTTTAATAGCATCATGGGCAATTTTTATTGCATCAATCATTTCATTTTCAGAACATTCTTTCATTTCTCCTTCCACCATCATTACAGATTCTTTTGACGCACCAACTACCATATCTATATCAGATTCTATTAATTGATCCCTACTCGGATTTATTATAAATTCTCCATCAATTCTACCTACTCTAACTTCTGATATTGGACATTCAATGGGTATATCACTTAACTGAATTGCTGTCGAAGCTGCAAGTCCGGCCAGAGCATCTGGCATGATCTCAGGATCATTCGACATAAGTTGTATCATGATTTGCACTTCATTGTGATAATCTGAGGGAAACAAAGGTCTAAGAACTCTGTCAACTAACCTCATAGTTAAAATTTCTCCGTCACTTGGTCTAGCCTCTCTTTTGAAAAACCCCCCAGGATATCTTCCTGCGGACGCAAATTTTTCCCTGTAATCAACCGTTAAAGGCAAAAAATCAACTTGTGCTGAATTATAATTTGATACCACTGTGCAGAGTAACATACATTTACCCATCTTTACTACAACAGAACCATGAGCTTGTTTAGCTAGTTTTCCAGTTTCTAAAATTATTTTTCTTCCATCCTCTAGATGGATTTCCTCTGTAAATGTTTTTGGAATCATAATCTTTCATTTTATACCATGAAAATGTTGTTGTGTAGAGGTATTAGAATGAAATTTTAATTATTTAAATATTATTTTCTTAGTTCAAGTTTCTTAATAATAGATCGATATCTATCAATTTTCTTATTTTTTAAGTAATCTAAAAGATTTTTTCTTTTACCAACCAATTTTACTAGTGATCTTTCGGTATTAAAATCTTTTGGGTTTTTTTTTAGATGTTGTGAAAGGTGATTTATTCTGTGTGTAAAAAGGGCTATTTGACCTTCTGCAGAACCAGTATCTTTTTTTGACGCACCGTTCTCAGCAAAAATTTCTTCTTTTGTCGATTTAGTTAAATACATTAATAATCTTTAGGTCTGCAAATATAAATTAAAATTTAATAACTTCTCATATCCTAATAGGCTTATTAAGAATTAAATCTAAATATAAATTAATTTTGTCTTTTAGATTTTTTCTATGAGATATAAAATCTAAAAAACCTTTTTCTAATAAAAACTCACTTTTTTGAAAACTTTCAGGTAAGTCCCTTCCAGTTGTATCTTTTACAACTCTCGGCCCTGCAAAACCTATAAGTGCACCGGGTTCAGAAATATTAATATCTCCTAACATTGCAAAAGATGCAGTTGTACCTCCAAAAGTTGGGTCTGTACAAAGTGAAATGAAAGGTATCTTTGCCTCTGATAGACGATTTAAAAAACTACTAATTTTTGCCATCTGCATTAACGAAAATGCACCTTCCATCATTCTAGCTCCCCCAGATTTAGAAATTATTATTAGAGGAATTTTATTTTCTATTGCATAACTAATAGATCTGCTTATTTTTTCTCCTACTACAGAACCCATTGATCCCCCGATAAATCTAAAATCCATACATGCAATTACAATCTTTTTACCTTTAGATTTTCCAACTGCGGTTCTGACCGCATCGGTCAGACCAGATTTTTTATTTTCCTCCTTTATTCTCTTACTATATTTTTTGGTATCTGTAAAATTCAAAAAATCCAGTGAAGAAACAGATTTATTAATTTCCTTATATCCAGAATTGTCAAATAAAATTTTAAAATATTCTTCACTTCCTATTCTTACATGATACTCGTCTTCTGGACTAACAAAAAAATTTTCTTCAAGCTCTTGGGTTTCAATAATTTTGCCAGTAGGCGTCTTATACCAAAGACCTTTTGGTATATCTTTTTTTTCTTCTGTTTTTGTTTGTATTCCTTTTTCGCTTCTTTTGAACCAACTCATAATTAAGTCATTTTTTAGATAGTGTATCAATATTGTTTAGATCTTCAAAAGCTTCTTTAAGCCTTTCTTTAAAGGAAAGTTCACCTTTTCTTAACCATACTCTAGGATCATAATATTTTTTATTCGGTTGATTAGCACCATCTGGATTTCCAATTTGTGATTTAAGGTACTCATATTTTTCGTTCATGTAATCTCGAATCGATTCTGTAAAAGCATATTGAAGGTCAGTATCAATATTCATTTTTACTACTCCATAACTTATAGCCTCTTTAATCTGATCCTTGCTTGACCCTGAACCACCATGAAAAACAAAGTTGATGGTTTTTTTTGGAACCCCAAATTTCTTTGAAATGAACTCTTGAGAGTTTTTTAAAATTTTTGGAGTTAATTGAACATTACCTGGCTGGTATACTCCATGCACATTTCCAAATGCTGCTGCAATTGTAAATTTATCACTTATTTTTATAAGATTTTCGTAAGCAAACGCGACTTCCTCTGGTTGAGTGTAAAGTTTAGAAGTCTCAATGTTCGTGTTGTCAACACCATCCTCTTCACCTCCAGTAACACCAAGTTCAATTTCTAAAGACATATCAATTTTTTTTAGCCTATGAAGGTATTTTTTACAAGTATCAATATTATCAATTAATGGTTCGTTAGAGAGGTCAATCATATGTGAACTAAATAGTGGTTTACCATTTTTAGAATAATGTAACTCACTCTCTTTTATTAGCCCATCAACCCATGGTAAAAGTTTTCGCTCACAGTGGTCTGTATGCAATATAACTGTTGCAGAGTAGCTTTCTGCTAACTCATGCACATGTTTAGCCCCTGCTATAGCACCTTTTATTGAAGCAAGTTGGTTGTTACTAGTTAAACCTTTTCCAGCATTAAAGTGAGACCCTCCGTTTGAAAACTGAATTATAACAGGGCTATTTAATTCGGAAGCAGTTTCCAAAACAGCATTTATAGAATTGTTTCCTATAACGTTTATTGCTGGCAAGGCATAATTGTTTTCTTTGGCATGGTTGAAAACATCCTGTACTTCTTTTCCAGTCAAAACACCTCTAGGGAAGATAGTTGACATTTTTTAATGTTTTGGTGGGTAAATTTAATTAAATTGAACTAAAACGGAAAGTTAATTCCCACATTAAAAACAGCTTTTTTAAGATTTAATTGTGAAAACCATCTGTCTGCTTTAATGAGGGATGGATCATAAGTTTTAAATCCGGTATCAAGTCTAAAAATAAAATAATCAAAATCATACCTTAGTCCAAAGCCAGTTCCAATAGCTAATTCACTTAAATCTCTTAGGCTATTAAAAACTTGTTTTCTGTCAGACACATTGTTCTTTAAATTCCAAATATTACCAGAGTCAATAAAAAAAGCACCATTTAATCTTTTAATAATTGGGTATCTGTATTCAATATTAAATGCAATTTTAAAATTTGCTTCGTTGAACTCATTAAATTTATTACTTGATCCAGGTCCAAGTTTGTAGGCTTGCCATGCTCTATTATCATTTGAACCCCCGGCATAATAAGATCTTGTAAAAGGTATAAAATTTGAATTTCCAAATGGAATTGCTACACCTATGAATGTTCTGAATGCAAAAACCCTTTTAAAACCAACAGACAAGTGCTTTATGTAACCGACTTCGCTTTTAAAATATTGTGATGGCGCCAAATTAAAAATTTCACGAAAACCATTCTTATTTGGTATGATTTTCCCAAGTTTCATTCCTAAGGCTAATAAATTTCCAACTAATTCAGATTTAAATTTAAATTGTGAGAAATTTTCATCTAAAATACTTTCTTGATTATTCTTTAAATAAGAAAATGATGATCCAACTATAAAATTGTTTGCAGTTAGCCTATTTTTTCTTTCATTAATATTTAAAATATCCGAATAGATATCATTTTCCAGCTTTATATTAGTATTAAGGGTTAAAACATCATCAATAAAATTATCAGTACCATAAGGGATTAAGAGATTACCATTTGAATTAAAATAACTAGTATCTATGCCATAAATTGTTTTAGATATATTATTTAAACGTTCATATGAATTTCTGTAGACGTTAAAATAATTATTTGTTGCTCTATTATCAACATACTCTATATCGACTAACTTTATATTAATTGATTTAGTAGTATTTGGTCTCCAATAATATTCAAAATTACCTGTAAATGTTTGTCTGTCTAAACCAATATTCTCTTGAACAGATACACCTATGGACATTCTGGTTTTGACATAAAATTTGTCAAAATATAATCTCTTTAAAAATCTTGGGGCAATAGGTCTTGGAAATCTCATTCCAAGATCTAGACCAACTTCAAATAAATTAAAAAAAGATGATTTCTCTTCTGCAACATCTCTTGACGATCCAATTGAACCCTTCACTCCAAATTCTAAAACTTCAGCTCCTTTGAAAATATTCCTAATTATTATAGATGAGCCTACAGATACTCCAATATCTTGTATATTAGAATGAGATAAATCAAAATCAAGTCCTAACGAAAATTTCTCTTTTGGTATTAAATAAATTTCGGTATCTAATTTTGTTGAATCAGAAGTATTTTCCTTGTATAATATAGAAGGGTATTTAAACATTTGAAGTTCATTAAAAAAATTATAAGTTTTTTTTCTATCATCTAATCTGTAAAGATTGTTTTTTCTTATTTCTATGCCATCGCTAATAACTTTGGGATTGTACTTAAGTTTCCCTAAAGAAAAAATTTTAAGACCATTAACATTAATTGAATCTGTATAAATACCAAAATTTTGTTCAGGATTGTTAACAAAGACTGAAACAGATTTAATTTCCTTGGTTACATAAGGAACATCGACTAGTATATCTTCGTTTCTAATCTTTGAATTTTTAATTTCTAGTAAAATTGGTATTTTTTTGTCTTTTCCAGTACTATCCTTAAATGCCTTAAAACGAATACTTCTTTGTTGAAAATTATAGATACCATTGTTGCTAAATAGATTGATTAACCTTTCTCTTTCTTGATTAAGCTTCTCTACTTCAAATGATTCGCCCTTTTTTAAAAAGCTCTTCTTCTTGTGGGATTCGTAAATTGAATCTATATTTTTCGATGATATTTTATACGAAATACTGTCTATAATAAATCTTTCTCCTGTAGTAATCGCGTGTTTTATGCTTACCTTTTTGTTTTTTAATTCAGTAAGAGTTGCTACTGATTTTGAATTAAAATATCCAAGATTGTCATAGTATTGCTTGAAAAGTTGATTAGTTAACCCAACTTTTTTTGAATCATACAATGAAGGAGGCTCACCAATTTCTCTTAGCCAATTATTAAATCCAACTTTGTATTTTTTAATTTGGTATACTTGTTTAGGAGAAATCAACTTTTCTAACCTCAATCTTCTATTTTCTTTTTTATTTAACCATTTTTCGAAATCTTTTTCTGCATTTGAGTTACTAAGATTATAAATCATCAACTTTATTGGTATACCCAGTATTTTTTTATTTACACTAGTTTTAGAAAGAATTGTAATTGGATCTTGTTTGATTTTTTTTCCATTTAACTCATAGGTCTGTTTTGAAATTAACCTTTCTTCTTGATTTAATTGTTTCGTTACACTGCAACTAGCTAATAGTATCGAGATAAAATTAATTATTGCTATTTTTGAATTTGCTTGATTCAACACACAACGTTTAGGTAAAAATACATCATTTATGATTACTAATTCTGAGTTAAAGTACATCAAAAAGTTAGGAAGTAAGAAGTATAGAAATCTATATTCGCACTTTTTAGTTGAAGGTGAAAAAGTTTTTCAAGACATATTGAATTCTAAAATTCCTTTAGTTAAATGTTATTCTACAAAGCAAATAAATGTGCAAAACAATGTAATTGTAACTGATAATTGCATGAAAAGAATGACTTTTTTAAAAAATCCTTCAAACGTTTTGGGAATTTTTTCGACTCCTAAAAAAAAGAGAACTCCTTTTAATAAAAAAGTATTGGTTTTAGACGATGTTTCAGATCCAGGAAATTTGGGTTCAATAATAAGGCTTTGTGACTGGTTTGGATTTGAAAATATTATTTGTTCTAAAAATACTGTTGATTGTTACAACCCTAAAGTAATTCAATCATCTATGGGATCTATATCGCGAATAAATATTTATTATGAAGATTTGAGTTCATACTTATCAAAAGTCTCAATTCCAGTCTATGGTACTTTTCTAAATGGAGAATCTTTTAACAGAATTACTTTTCCAAAGGAATTTGTTTTAATTTTTGGCAACGAGTCAAATGGTATTTCAAAATCAGTCAGTAAATTTTTAAGCTATAAAATCACAATACCTAAAGTAAGCAAGTCGAATGTAGATAGTTTAAATATAACTAGTGCTACAGCAATTATAATGAATGAAATTTCAAATCAATCATTCAAAAGTTAAATTAATTACCACTCCTTGACTCAACAGACTTTTTATGTTCGATGTCCAAGGACTGTTTGGATTGTTATCTTGTATCAATTCATTTTGAATAGAAAAGATTCCTCTTATTGATGGGGAGAATTTAAAATATACCAAGTAAAAGTCAATACCAAAACCTATCTCGTAATTAAAGCTTTGACTAGTCACTCTAAAAACATTACTGTAATTATCATCATTGTTTTTTTCATTACTTGATAGGTTTAAAGAAGTTGATACTCCAGCAACTAAATATGGTTTGAAATTATTTATTCTTTTTGCGCTAAACTTTACTAGAAGAGGTATATGTATATAAGTAGACTTTACTTCCCTTAAATAATCTTCGTCATTTGCAAGCCCACTTGTAGGTGTTGGATAAATCAAATCTCTTTGAGTGTAATATAGTCCTGGCTCTAGTCTTAGATTGATATACTTATTCATTCTAAGATCTCCTATTAACCCTACATTAAATCCAGTATTTTTAATTAGTTCAATATTAGGCAGATTTAAACCTCTTTCGTTATTTGGAAAGTTTCTGTTATTAGGTACATAATAATTACTTTTGTACTGAATCTGATATCCGAAATTGTTAAATCCAAGAAAATATCCATAATGCAAAGGTTTTTCATCAAATGTTTGCAAATGCATTATCCTTTCTTTTACTGTATAATATTGAGCATAAATGCTATTATCAAAAATTATGACATTTAATAGTAAAAGATATACGAGATAATTAATTTTTTTCAAAATATTATAAGGATAATTGGATAATTAAAATGCTATATAAATAACATTTTTTTGCCAAAAATATTGTCTTAAAATGCTAATAAATTAAGAGCAATTTCTTATGATATGATAAAGAGAAACCCCGCAAGCTACTGAAACATTAAGTGACTTGATTTCTCCCAGCATAGGGATACTTACTTTTTTGTCCAGAATATTCAAAGTACTTTTATTTATTCCTTTTCCTTCTGATCCAAGAATTAGAACCGTTTTTTTATTAAATTTTTCATCAAAAATATCTACACTAGATTTTTCTTCCAAACCAATAATTTCAAAACCCTTTGATTTGAATTCATATATCGCATCATTAAGGTGATTAACCTTCGATACTGGAATATAAAAAACTGCTCCTGCAGAAGCTTTAATCGAATCTGAATTTATGGAGGCACTGTTGCTTTCGGGGACAATAATTCCATTTACTCCAGTAGCTAACGAATTTCTAAAAATTGCTCCAAAATTTCTAACATCAGTTATTCCGTCTAAAAGTAAATAAACTTGTTTTTTCTTTTTAATATTTTTTTCAATAAGACTTTCAAAATTAAAATATTTGACTGGTTCTATTAGCGCTGCAGCACCTTGATGATTTTTTTTAGATAGTTTATCTAATTTTTTATTTGAGGTAAATATTAAATCTATTTTTTTTTAAATGCATATTCTTCTACCTCTTTAAACAGTAGATTTTTTTTGTCTTTTAGGAGCCAGATTTTATAAATTTTAACACCTGCCTTTATGGCCTCAACGATAGGCCTAATTCCATATATTATTTCACTTTCCATAATTATGCTAAATTAAAAAAGCCACTTGAGATAAGTGGCTTTTTTGATTTAAATAAATCTAATTTACTTGATTAATAAGTAGTAAACAGATTAGTTGGATCAAAGAAATTTGGCAATGATGCAGGAATATTAGGATTAGTATCCAACTCACTTTGAGGATATAAATATCTTTGTGGAAAATTGGATGCACCTATAGCTCCTTGTTTATTAGGAACGCCAATTGCATTTCGAGTCCTTCTTAGATCATGAAAAGTAACTAACTCTCCCATAAGAGTAATATACTTTTCCTCTAAAATTTGAAGATGAAGATCTGTTCCGGTTGCAACTGAATCAGGAAATCCTGCTGCATCAGAGGAGTATTGAACTCTTAGATCAGTTCGTACATTGTTTAAATGCTGTCTAGCACCAGCTTCATCACCTTGCATAAATTTCGATTCAGCTAAAATGAACTGTGTTTCATGGAAACTAGCTATGGTCATAGGCGCTGTCATACCAAATTTTCCATCACTGTTGGTATTTAGAGCAACTTCACCTCCTAAATCAGGAATAAAATAAAAATCGTATTGTGCCTGTTGACCAGGGGTATTAAGTTTTCTTGAAGAAGTTCCATCTAAAAGGTTTACTAAATGGGCTTCATTAGCTTTTAAGTAATCCTGTCTTTCATCAATAATAAATTGATAAAATAAATTACGGTTTTCTAAAGATGTACCGTGTTGTGTAACAAGATCATTTGCTCTAGAGGAAATCCCTTGATTTGCATGAGAAATAGCTGATGCGTAGTTTCCAGCAAGTAAGCTATACCTAGCAGCCAGAGTATGACCAGCTTCAGCCCAAGTTCCACCTGATAATCTATTTCCACCGAATCCAGCAGAAATAGAAGTATTTCCAACTTGAGCAATACCTTGCTCAATAAGGGCTATACCGCCATTTACCACATCTGATTGTGGGTCATAAACAGGATTCGGATACTCATTCGGGTTAACTGCTTGAGAAAACGGAACATCTCCGTAAAGAGCTGCCATATCAGCATATAAAGTACCTTGTATAATTTTTGCAATTCCTTTCACTAAATCTCCTGCGTTTTCGTCATTTATAATAAGTTGAGAAGTATTGATACCTTGTAAATAGGTATCACCCCACATGTCATCATAATTAGCTCTGTTAGGAGAATAAGTATTTAGTGTAAGATACTGTCTATCAGCACCAGACATAGTATTGGAAAAAATACCAGCATATCTAGCATTGTTACTACCCATGTGTTGCATAAGAGCTAGTTGTGATTGTCCAATAATTAGGTCAGATGCAGCAACTATAAAATTGTTTGGATCGTCATTTAGATCCTCTGTGTAACTTTCACAGCTTCCCACCAATATCGCGGCGGAGAATGTTAATATATATTTGTTTATTTTCATAATCTTAAAATTAAAATCCAAATCTTAGTGTTGTTAATATTGATCTAGTACCGGGGTTAGAAAAGTATTCTAAACCTCTACCACGAGACGCACCAGTTAAATTCATTTCTGGGTCAAATTCTTTAATATTTGACCACGTGAATAAGTTTCTGCCTGAAACAGAAAGAGAGAGATTGTCAAGACCTAATCTTTCTATTAATGATCTATCAAAGTCATAACTTAAAGAAATCTCTCTTAATTTAACCCACGAAGCGTCCTCAACGAACTGACTTGATACGTCTCCGAATCCTCCACCGTTAGCAGTCCACCACTCGTGATCTACTGCAACTGGACCAGCACCGAAGTCCTCAATATAACCTCTAAACTGAGCTCCAGCAGGTATTGGATCACCCCAAGCATTATATATGGTAGATCCAGTGTCATTTGCAGTTAATATATCTGTATTTTCATGAATCCCCCAGAATAACATTACGCCATATGTACCATTCCAAACGTCATTACCTTGTGATGTTTCGAATTGAGTTGTAAAATTAAAATTTTTATAGCGTAAAGAAGTTCCAAGTCCTGCTCTAAAATCTGGATTTGGATCACCAGCAATTAGAAGTTCTGGATCTGCCTGAGGAAAACCATTAGAACCTAAGAGTAAGCTTCCGGAGGCATCCTTAAGAAATTGTCCGTGTCTTTGAATTCCGTAAGGTTCACCCTCTGCAATTCCAGATTCAGATCCTAGAAAACCATTTAATCCGAAGTACGCAGCACCCTCTAAACTTTCAACAATATTTCTATTTTGTGTAAAACTACCATTAATATCAAAACTCAAATCTTGAGTATTGATAAGATTTGCAGAAAGATCAATTTCAATACCTTTATTTGTAATTAAAGTAGCATTTTGGAAAGAAGTGTTAAATCCTGAGGAAGGTGTTATGGGAAGAGCCAATATTCCGTCTTCTGTTTTGTTATCATAATAAGTAAAACCGAGTGTAAGATTGTTGTCAAAAAATCTACTATCAAAACCTATCTCAAATTCTTTTTTTCTTTCCTCTTTTAAATCAGGATTTCCTCTAGTTGTAGATTGAGTGAAGGGATTACCGTAAACAGAACCATCTAGCCCATCACCCCATGAAGAACCTATACCACCAGGTCCAAGAACTGTCGAAGTAATATAAGCTGGAGGGGCAACTCCAACTTCACCGTAAGAAGCCCTTACTTTTAAAAAACTTAAAGCATCCAAATTAACTAAATCAGTTAGTTTATAACCAACTGAAGCAGACGGATAGAAAATAATTCCAGCCTTTGGCATTGTTGAAAACGTTTCTCCTCTTCCGGTTATTTCTACTAATAAATTCTCACCGATATCAAAGTTTAAAACACCATACACACCGTTTTGTCTTCTCAACTCACGAAATCCGGAAGGCAGTGAGTTTTGAGATGCAGCATTACCTGGGTTCAAAAACTCTTGATCTGGATTTGTAAATACTGCTTCAAAAGCACTAAGTCTTCTATAATCAGATTCAAATTGTTGATAACCAACGGTATAGTTAAGTCCAACGTTGCTAGTTAAGTCAAGTCCACCAGTTAGGAACATATTTAGTTGTGAAAGCTTGTTACTATATCTATCTTCTATATACTGCCCATTATTTCCTTCACTAGCAGATCCAGGAGGTCTATAGTCCACTCTGTTATCTTGATAATAATCAACGCTATACCTGACAGCTAAATTTAAATTATCATTAAAACTGTAATTAACTTCAGGTGAAAAAATAAACCTATTAACGTCATTTAAGTTTTTCTGTTCTCTCATAGTCCATAAAGGATTATTATATGATGGAGCTAAGTAATTAAAAGCTCCTGTTGCTGTATTAAAGGTTCTGTATGAACCTGTGTTTCTTCTGTAGGATCTATGTGAATTAGGAGTAACGGTTGTAACTCCATCTACAATTCTATAATTTGTCCCTTTGTATTCTCTAAAGTCAAAGTCGGGAGAGTTTCTTAAATATCCTAGATAAAGACCACTTAGATTAGATCCCGTTTGGACTCTGTTAGATGTTATGTTTGTATATGATGAAGACAACTTAAACAACAATTTATCAGTAGCCTGTGTAGTATTATTTAGCTTTAATGAAGTTCTTTCATAATCAGAATTACCTTTCATTATACCATCTTGATTAACATTTGAAATGGAAATATAAGTTCTATTCTTTTCTCCATTGTATGAAAAACTTACTGAGTTGTCATAAGTGTAACCGTTTCCAAAAACAGCATCCCTGTTAATTTGATTGTAATTTGTCTTGTCATTTTTTTGGGCAATATTACCTATTCTAGTCCCATCTTGAGTTTCAAACCAACCGCCTGAAAAATCATAAGTGTCAGCCCCACCTGATCTTAGGCTCATTTGATCTCCGAATGAGAAACCAGTGTTTTCAACAAAAATTCCAGTTCCTGGCTCCCCGCCAAACCATTGACCTGGAAATCCTTGACCCCAAGATCCTTGTTTTTTCCATTCAGCATTAATAGTTTCTATAGAAAGGGATGTTTTTGCATTTACACTCCAACCTTTTGGGCTTTCCGACCCTCTTTTTGTATTTATAACTAATACTCCATTAGCTGCACCTGTACCGTAAATGGCTGCAGCTGCTGCACCTTTAATAACAGATATAGATTCTATGTCATCAGGATTAATATCATTCAATCTTGATTGCTGAACAACACCCGCGGTCTGACCACCAATATTATCATTTGATATAATAGCACCATCTAGAATAATAAGAGGTGAAATATCTCCAAAAACAGTGTTTTGTCCACGAATTTGAATGTATGCACCTGATCCTGGGTCCCCAGAATTACGGGTTATATTTACACCAGATGTTTTACCAGACATACCTTGTAAAATACCTGATTCACCAGAACGCTGTACATCATCTACTTCAATTTTAGTAGTAGATGTTAAGTCATCGTCTTTTTTCTTTTCTAAACCCAAAGCGGTAAGAACAACTTCTTCTAATTCAGTTCCTGATTCTAAAGATACATTAATCGTATCATCACTTCCCACAGTTATTTCTTGAGAAGTGTAACCAACAAAGCTAAATACAAGAATCGAACCTTCGCTAGCCTCAATAGTATAGTCACCATCAAAATCGGATGTAACACCGTTACTTGATCCTTTTTCAACAATTGAAGCTCCAGGCAATGGTAATCCATCGCTGTCGTTTACAATTCCCGAAATGGTTTTTTGAGCATTTGCTATTACTAATGAAAATATAATAGCTAGACATGTTAAAAAATATTTTTTCATACTAGTTTGTTAAATTTGGGTAGCAAATATAATACAAATTTAATATTCTATTAACATATTTTTTAAAATTATATTTTTTAACGCATTGATTATCAGATTAAATTATGTATTATAACCTCCTTAGCTTTTGAATTAATTCCGTGTATTATTAGTGCTTTACAACCTTTTAAATTATTTAATAACTTGAAAATCAATCATTTAATTTTCCATCAAAAATAATTACTATTAATGATTAATTATACTTTAACAAAAATTTAGGATTC
>NHEX02000048.1 GCA_002171475.2 Flavobacteriales bacterium TMED96 | reverse complement strand
TACGACCCAAGTATATACACCTACAGCTGGACTCACTACTACCACGTTTTATAGGCGTGTTGCTGAGAGTACCTTCGGAGGTGAAACATGCGAAGAGGCGAGTAATGTAATACAGATAGCTATACAATCACCACCATTAACAGGAATACAAGTTGGAGCGACCTCTGCTCCTGCTACTATAACAATTTGTTCAGGGGAGTCGGTTACTTTTAATGCAACTGGAGGTGGTCAATCATTCCAATTTTATATTGATAATGTTCCTCAAGGAGTTAGATCTGACTCAAGCACTCTCTCTACAAGCACATTGAGTGATGGTAGAAGAATTAAAGTAAAATCCTGGACAACAAATACTGCTACTGGTGGGGGGTGTTCTTCATTTTCTCCAGAAATTTTAATAAGTACAAGTTTAGATCCAACAATTAGTTTAACATCTGATGCATATTCACTTACTTCAACAAATTCTATTTTCTGTCAAGGAGATTCGATAACTTTTACAGCTAGTTCAACTTCAGCGATAGCGACCTATACTTTCTCAGTTGGAGGAATAACTTATCAGAGTAGTTCGACAAATATTTTTCAACCTGCAAATCTATCCCCACCAATTTTAATTCCAAACGGAGCTAATGTTGTTGCTATTGCTACAACAGCTGGTGGATGTACTGCCTCTGCCACAATACTAATGACGGAGAATGTTGTTTCACCAGGGTTAATAAACACAACTAGTTCCACAATTTGCTTTGGTGAACAAGCGGCACCAATATTTAATGTAACAGAAGCAACCGGTTCCGGGGTAATTGAATACGCATGGGAAGCCTCAATTGATAATGGTGTTTCATTCACACCTTATGTATCCTCATCCAATACACACACATTGTCAAATCCTGGGAATTTGTTCCAAACTACGTTGTTTAGAAGAAGTGCAAAAAGTACGATTTCAACCTTAACTTCATGTACGGAATACAGTAATGTAGTAACTATAACTGTCTTACCACAAGTAGTTGGAGGAACAATAACTCCAACAGCATTAACTATTTGTTCGGGTGAAGTGCCTCCACAACTAAATGTAGTTAGTGGCACAATAGGTCCCGGAGTATCTTATAAGTGGGAAATTTCTTCAGACGGTGTTATTTTCTCGGCTATTTCGACAGCTACAGGACAGAGTTACACCCCCTCTGCGATTAATACAACCACATTCTACAGGAGAGTAACTACTGCAGGTAGTGGAACTGCAAGTACATGTGTGGGAGAAAGTACTATTATTGAGATAAAAGTTTTTGATCTAGATGCAGGAGCTCTGGATCCGTCTCTAAATATGTCTTATTGTTATGGTGTAGATCCACCAAGTATTGTGAGTTCAATTACAGGTGGAATTCCTGATGATGCATCAACAAGTATGGGGACACTAACCTATCAATGGGAACAATCAATTAACGGAGCTGCTTGGACAGCCATCACTTCAGCTACAAATGTAGATTACGATCCCCCATCATTAATTCAAACAACTTGGTTTAGAAGGGTGGCTAGAGCAAGCAACAGTCCAACAGAATTTTGTGAAGATACAACTGATCCAATAAGAATAGAAATATTACCTTCCTTGAATGAAGGTTCCATACTTAGTGATCAAGTAATATGTCAAATTACAGGGGGTGCTGATTTACCTGCTGATTTAATTCTAAATGGTGCCAGTGCTCTTACAAATTCTGTCACATTTCAATGGCAAAGGTCGGTTGACCAGTTGAATTGGGAAGATATAGATGGACAAAGATCAGCTTCTTTAGGTTTTAATTTAGGAGATTCTTGGCTTCCAAGTAATGGTCACCCTGCTACTTATTACCGTGGAATTATAACTTATGTTGGCGACCCCCAACCTCATCCTCTTGAACAAACTATGATTGAACTATCACCTATTGGAGGTCTTATCGCAGGTCAGGTTTATTCTGTTGTGATAAATGGGAACAGATATGATGCAACAACTACTGGGACAACCACTATTGATTCTATAGGAGAGTTTTTCCAAAACTATATAAGTTCAACTGACCCAACAGTAGACGGTTTATACAATTCTTCTTCTAATATATTGACAATTAGACCAATTGTTTCGGAAAGTTATAATATTGCTGCCTCCACTGGTGTTCCTTCTCCAACGATTGCAGTTGTTGTACCAGATGAAAATGCAAGAATTAATATGAGGATTTTAGTTTCCGGAAACACTGGGGCAAGATTACCAAACATCTCAATGCAAAGTTGTCAAGTTTATACTGAAATTGTAACTGTTGAAGTTTTAGATCCTCCAACTATTACTCAAGTTAGCGGAAATACAACACCTCAAATTTTATGCGTAGGCAGTGCAATAGATCCTGTTACTTTTACTTTTGGCGGAGGAGCAACAAGCGTAGTAGTTCGAGATCTAGATCCTGGTTTATCGATAACAACAAGTGGAAATGTTACAAACCCATTTGCTGGTCTTGGAAATTGGTATGCTATTAGCGGCACGTCAACATTTACTGTATCAGGGAATGTAGGTGGAGACACAACCTTTACAATTGTCACACAAGGCAGTAGTTGTACAGCAACTGAATTACCATATTCAATTGTTGTAGAGCCTGACCCGGTTACTCCAGATTTTGTAAGAATGAATTTAAATTCCCCCGGATACGAAATACTTGAAAGTGCCCCAGGATCAAGAATATGGTATAATAACACAGTTTGTCAAGATAATCTACCTGCTCCCACAACACCCGATGTTGAATTTTTTGCGTGCTTTGAAAATGATGCCCTAACAAGAATTCACAACGATTTGGATTGGGATTGGACACCTTTTGCGGCAGGAAGTATAATACAAAATCAACATCAGGAAACGAAAATTAAAATATTCCAAAATCCCTCAGGCCCTGTAATTGGAGTTGCGTATTCAATTGTTGTTACAATGAGCGGAATATCAAATACATATTCTGATACTACAGAGGCTGGGCTTGAGACAGTTGACCAACTTGGCCTTAGACTAGCAACACTAGCAAATGGGAATACTGGCATTGACGCAATTTATAACGACTCTACGAATGAAATTATTTTAGAAGCAATACAGAAAAATACACCATTCTCAGTTAGCGTTAGTCCGACAGGTTTAGCACAATCGATGAGATTACAATCTCCAAGTACAACTCAAATTATAAGAAGCGCAACAATGGATTGGTCTCCTAGTTTCAGCGGAACAGCTACAATACGTGTTAGATCAGAAGGATGCGATGGAAAATTCTCAAATTGGAAAGAAGTTGAAGTATCTGTAATCCCACAAGCAATAGTTACTCCTACATTAGCTCCCCTTTTAAGGCCGGTTGCTCCTAATTTTCAAATTTGTGGCGGAACTTTTACAGGAGATCTTCCTGAATGTCAAATTCAAGCAACAGATGAAGCGGTTCAATTTTTTACTGCTAGTGACAATGGAGATTTAGCTAATGATTTTGGATCATTAGAATGGAGAATAGATGATGTTTTCCCAGGAGCAGGTTCCTCGGTCAGTTCCCCTGGAATAATAGATACAAATAGAGGTATCATTACATGGAACGTTGGATGGTATGGTAGTTTTGATCTAGAGGTAAGACCGGTGACATGTGAATTTGGTGCTGATGATAATGAGTGGGTTACTAGAACTATTGTTATTGGAGCTACCGATGGCCCTATTACATCTATAACTCCAGTTGGAGACTTACCAGAGTGCCCAATTCCTGATGCTGGATTTTCAACTACTCTCATTACAGGTGGAGATCCAGTTAGATGGTTTGTTAATAGTCCAATAGGTTTAACCACAGATACAACCTACCTTGCTTCAGCTACTTTTTATGAGCTGGCACCTACTAACTCCAGTA
Organism: Flavobacteriales bacterium TMED96; assembly: GCA_002171475.2. Lineage (GTDB taxonomy): Bacteria > Bacteroidota > Bacteroidia > Flavobacteriales > Flavobacteriaceae > TMED96. Next base: position 5,596 of record NHEX02000048.1, on the reverse strand, counting down.
GTAACACTGTTGAACTAAAATTTAGACCTGGATTTTCAGGAAATATAGTAATAAGCGCCGAGCCAGTTCCTTGTCCAGGAGATAGAGTAAATTATGTGATTAATGTTCCTGAGGCTCCTCAGATTAATCTTACATCTGGTTTTAATACTAATAACATTACTGTTTGTAATGGAACTGCTATCAACACGATTACATACGATATTACAGGTGCTGCTGATCTTGTGCTTGCAAATAACCTTCCATCAGGAGTCCTTCCTATGTTAGATATAACATCACAGATAACAACCATTACATTGACAACATTAAGTCCAACTGTAATTGGTAGAGAATATGTACTTATAATTAATAATCAAAGATTTGCATTTGAAACTAATGCAGTTGTTGCAAATGCTGCAGATCATATTGGTGCTGGATTGAGAGATAAATTAAACACTGATACAAATGATTTTGTAGCTACATATGCTGGTGGTAACCTTGTTTTAACTCCCGGGCCTACTGGTACACCTGGTAACTCATTCATCATCGGAACAGAAGCTCCTCTTGGTAGCTCTGTAAATTTAGCTGCACCCATAACTCAACCTTTGTCTAAAACATTTAGTATTTATGGAACGCCTTCAATTGTTGGGACAGGAGTGTTTACTTATACTGTTGAGACACAAGCCCCTTCACCAGGCTGTGAAACAGCTATCTCAACTGGTACAATAACTGTTGAGGAAAGTGCTTCAATTAATGTAATCGATGATCCAACCGGAACACAACTCTGTGATGGTGAAGACTTTAATGGCGCCAATGCTTTAAATATAGAATTTTCAAATGCAGCTGGTCTGGAAATTAATCCAGCAACTCCTCTTCCTGGTGGTCTTTCGTTTGGATTACAAGGTGGATTTTTTAATAGATACGCAATTACCGGAACTTTAAGTTCACCAACTTTGGTTGAGACAACTGTTGGAGTTGAAATCCGAACATTTGGCGGACAATGTACAGAAGTTTCACAAATGGTTTCCTTTACACTGGTACCTACCCCAGAAGTAGCTCTAACTAGTAGTTCAACACTTGGCAACGACAGAACTGTTTGTACATCAGAAACTATGATTCCAATAAGATTTGAAATCGCAAATCCCGCATTTACCTTAACTGAGACAGCAACATCAACTTTCCCTCCAGGTATTTTAGGTACTTCATATGCTCAAAAACAAATGACTAGAATTGAGATATTTCAAATTGGACCAAGTAATCAAAGTTCATTTGGAGATACATTTACTGTAACAATAAATGGAACTCCCTATACTGCACAGTCTGGACTTTTAAATCCATCCATTTTTGCTATGGCAACAGGAACTGCAAATATTAATCAATTATACTCAGAATTTGCTGCATTTTTGACCGCTAATTTACCCGCATCATTCACTGTTTCTGCGACAGTTGTTCCATTTATTGAAATAGAGGCAGTTAATCCTGGAGTTGGTTTTACTCTTTCCGCAACTTCGTCTTCTACTCTTGGATTTAATACCCCATTAAGAGTTAATGCCCCAGCGTATTATGAAATAAGTGGAACCCCATCATCCATAGTTACTTCAACAACAGATTATCTGTATGTTTTAGAGTCAGCTGGTGCAGGTGGTTGTACTGGCAGTGAAGTCGCATCTGGTACAATCACAGTGAGACCAAGTACAAGTGCCTCATATTTTTCTGGTGTTGGTCAAAATCCAACTTTCTGTGATACAGGCGTTTCATCTTCTTCAATTTTTAGAACTACTGGAAGTCCAATCGCAATTAGTGTTGTAACCCCTACGACACCAAATTGGATAACAGCTTCTTTGAACAATCTAACAGGTGAAGTCACAGTAAACTTTAATCCCCCGACTTTAGGTGTGACAGTTACTACATCATATAACTATGAGTTCAATCTAATTGGTAATAATTTTGGTTGCACCAATACTCCTTCACCGATTTCAGGTACGGTTTCAATATCGCCAACTGATAAAATAACTTTATTGACAGGTAACGATAATCAAATAGTCTGTGTTAATAACACACCAACACCAACATTTGCATTTACGACCATCGAATATGAATTGGGAGGCGGTGCAAATGCAGTAGGTAACTTTACTTATTCAAAAGACGGAGGTCCATCACAGTCAGGACTACCTCCTGGATTTGGATATAGTTTAACTGCATCAAACACCATAAGAATACAAGGTGCCGCAGATCCAGCAGCTGCGAATCTAGCTTCTTCTACTACTAGATATGAATATAGGATTGAAACCTCACCAGGAGCGTGCGATACCGCTATTGCTACTGGAACAATTGAGGTTAGAACTGCTCCAACATTAACTCTAGTTTCTTCTGCCACCACAAATGCACAAATCGTATGTGATGCAAATGAAATTGATACTATTATTTACGAATTTGGTGGCGGTGCAACTGGGGTTAATTTTACGTGGACAGGTTCAAACACGCTATTCGGACAGGGGGTTACTACTATAGCTTCGGGAACAAATCAATTTACAATTTATGGAACACCTACTGTAAACGTTACTGAATCTACAATTTATAATTATCAAATTGAAACTGTTGGAAGTGACTGCACACCAGAGGTTGTCTTAACTGGAAGTATTCAAATAAATCCAACCGACACAATTACTCTAATTTCTTCTGCAAATACAGCTAGTCAAAGTGTATGTTATAATGACACCGATAATGCATCTAATACAATTGCTTTACCAATTGAAGATGTAATTTATGAAATTGGAGGTGGAGCAATTGGTGAATCATTAACTGTAACCTATTCGGCTAATGGTGGCCCTTCAATAAATAATTTACCAACTGGTCTGGGAATATCTATCACTGGAACACAGGTTTTAATATCAGGGTCAATAGTAGCATCTACAACATTTAGTACTCCAACTATTCAGTATAAATACCAAATTGTTACTGGTGGAAGTTGCGTTAGTAGCACAATTACGGGTAACTTTACAGTTCATTCTCCACCAATTCTAGTGTTGACAAGTGCTGCAACAACTACTAATCAATCTGGTGTCTTTGCCTTATGTACAAATTTAGAATCAATAGCAGATATCACTTACGAGTATTATGGAGGTGCTACTGATGTTGTGCTTGAGTGGACAGCAGGAACTTTAACTGGTGTTAATGGAGCAATTACTCCTGGAACGAATCAATTCGTAATTTCTGGAGATCCATCCGTCAATATTACCTCTACAACAAATTATCCGTTTGAGGTTAAAACTAATGGAAGTGCCTGTGCTCCTGAAGTTATTTTAACAGGAACAATCCAAGTCAAACCATTAGAAACAATCACCTTAGCTTCAGATCCTTCTACAGAGAATCAGGCAATTTGTGCTGGATCAGGAACAAACACATTAGAACCGATTATTTACAACTTTGGACAAGGTGCTAATTCAGCCGTAGTAAGTTTCACTCCTGCCTTACCTGGTGTTGGAATAACTTCAATGAGTAGCACACAGGTAATTATTGGTGGTATTGCCTCTGCTGCAGCGCAAGCATCAACAACAATTTTAACCTATAATTATGAAATTTCAACTACAGGTTGTGGCCCTGCAACTGACAGTGGGGTTATAACGGTTCTTCCAACACCTGTTATGCAGTTGTATGCCGGGAATCCAAATCAACCTTCGGTTTGTAATAATGATCCTATAACAAATATTGATTACATTTTCAATACTCAATCCAATGCTTCATATAGTATATCCTGGGATGTAACCCCAACTGGAATAACACCTATTTTAGTGTCTGCTGCTGGGGGAACCAACAATGTTGTACGAATCCAAGGTACTCCTTCTGTTAACGTTTCTGTGACTACAACGTATAATTATAGATTAACTTTATCCGGAACTTGTGACCCTGACGTCGTAGAAACTGGTTCTATACAAGTAGATCCAGGTCCAGATATTGATGAAGATTATATTCAAAATTTCCTAGTTAAAGATGTTGAGTGTTATAATGACAATACAGGATCTATAGTACTGGGTGATACATCATCTCCAGATTTCTTAAATGCAATTAAAAATATAAAACTTGGAACGGTCCAAATTTCTGAAATTGCTTTTGCTGGTGTTGCCACATATACTGATATATTAAGAGTAACAATCAATGGGACTACATATATTGGTAGGGGAGGAGAAGTTTTAGGAGGTGCTCCTGTCTTATACTCAAATGCTCAGATTATAAATAACTTCATGACAGATATAAATAATGATCCATCGCAAAGTGATCTTAGTGTATCTCAAACAGGATTCGGTTTAAGACTTGTTGGCGAAGTTGAAGGTGTAAGTTTTACATTCAGTGCTAATACTTCAGATACAAATGCTATTACAAACACTGTCACAACTACTCAGATTGCTCAAGCTTACACACCAGTGGTTACATGGTATTTACCTGACAGTAGCGTTGTTCCAGCAAATAATATATACAATCTATACTCAGGCTCCTATGCATTAAATGTTACAGTTGGAGGTTGTACTACTTCTGCTACCTTCTTTGTTGATCAGCCAGATGAATTGTCTTTCGAAGTTGACTTCTGTGGTGGTGTTACAGGTGCTATTTCGGTTCAGGCATCTGGAGGAATAGCTCCATATACTTATACTATAGAATACGACGGTACAAGACTACCTGGGGCAAGTGGAATTAAGGTAAGTAACGGCCAAGTTAATTTTACAGGATTGACACCTGGAAGGTTGTATGTTGTAGAAGTTTCTGATTCTAGTTCTTGCACATATGGGTTAACAAGAGCAGTTAGAATACCTACAGCTTTAGATTATGATCCTGCAATTGTTGAAATTACAGATAGCTATTGTGTAACTGGAACAATAGGAAATGGAAGTATTATTACAACTCCTCTTGATGGTGCAGGAACTCAGTTGAATGCATTCTCGGGTGGGTCTGGAGTTTATACATACAAGTGGGTCAGATCTGACACAGGTTCAACAGTAATATANGGTANTGGAGCTAATCTTTATAATATTGCACCAGGTGATTANTATGTNACNGTTACNGANGCTATTTTAGGTTGTGAATATCCACCNCAATTAATTGTATTGGGAGGTTACACACCNGTAAGACTTAATGGGGTTGAAACTGCTAATTTTNTAAATTTAAGAGGTGCAAANCCTGCTACAAGTACTGCAACTGCTGATTATGAGTTTACTTTAAATTGTAANGGTGGNTCNGACGGAGCTTTTGATTTNTTTGCTACAGGTGGTTCNGGAAATTTAGATATAACCTCNTTGTCACCTGCNGGATTAGTCCCNCCNGGAANTGGANCAGCAGTTAGCCTTTCAAATGTTGCNGCNGGAGATTATATATTNCAAGTTACAGATCTNAGNCCNCCNNTNGATCCAGGATGGAAANCCTCAAGCNGCNTGTACNGATATNATAACNGTNAGGGTTGTTGAACCAAATCCTCTTTCATTAACTCTACTTGATAGTTACAATCCACTTTGTCCTGATGATATTGCTATTGGGGGTAGATTAGAGTTTGGCGTAAGTGGAGGTAATGCTTTAGCTCTACCATATACAATAAACTTAAATGGTGGAGTTCTCTCTGCTAGCTCAGGAG
>NHEX02000047.1 GCA_002171475.2 Flavobacteriales bacterium TMED96 | reverse complement strand
TTAATCTTGGTCTTTGTCTGTAAGTCATAGAAGGAGGAGGACGCATTAAAAATTCAAATTTATGATCAACTATTTTTTTATGAATCACCGTTGCATCCTTTGTGTCCTCTGAAGAATCATCATTTAATTTCTTAATAAGGTCTTCAAGTTGATCAGCTGAAAAGGAAACCTTGTCGATTAGTTTGTGAGTTTTGCTAAGTAAATCACGAAGAGTGAGAAGAGCCTTCAATTTTTTCTTGTAATCGTCCGTTGGCATTTTAATTCTGTTATCTCCAACGACACTAATTTTTTCCTCTAATTTTAAACCCTCATAGTTAATCCTAGCTGTATATTCACCAGGTACAACTTTCGGTCTTATTTCATCAGAGCTAAATCCCTCTTTAATTTTATTTTCCAAGGTTACAGCAGCGTCATATCCAAGGTCCCAAACCAGTCTGTTTATACCTCTTTTAGCATTTTTCATCTGAAGAGAAGTGACTAATGAGCCGTTATTGTCAATTATATCAACTTTAATAGGAGATTTTGCATCTTTTTCCAGGCTAAAGTTAATATAAGTTCCATATTCTGGATTTTTAGCAGCATATGTTCTATCTCCCAAGTTTTCTATTCTCCAATACATATTCCATAGAGTTGCTTCTCTAATTGGAAACAAATGAATTGATTTCCCTATTGAACTTTTTAGGTCTTCAATTGGATGAATATCGTCAAGAATAAATACACCTCTTCCGTGAGTAGCAACAACTAAGTCTCGATCTCTTGCTTGAATACGTAAATCTCTTACCGAGACATTTGGGAGATTATTATTTATTTTCTCCCAACTCTTACCCATATTCCAGCTAGCAAAAATACCGTGTTCCATACCTGCAAAAAGAAGATTTGGATTATGTGGATCTTGTCTCACAACTTTAACATAGTCATTTTGTGGAAGATTTGAAGTAATTTTCTTCCATGATTTTCCAAAATCATTTGTCATAAAAATGTAAGGTCTAAAGTCATTCATTCGATGCTGATCAACAACTATAAAAGCACTACCAGCGTTATGTTCGGAAGCATGTATTTTTGAAATCCATGAATACTGAGGTAAACCTTTAATCCTGTTTTTTAGGTTAGACCAACTTTTCCCACCATCTAAAGTAACTTGAATATTTCCGTCGTCAGTTCCAGCCCAAATTACACCTTTTTGAATCGGAGATTCAGCCAGGTAAAGAATTGTACAATGAAATTCAGCTGCAGTGTTGTCCTGATAAATTGTACCACCGGAACTTCTCTGTTTACTTTTGTCATTGGTAGTTAAATCTGGACTAATTACTTCCCAACTTTTCCCTCTATTATTTGACTTAAACACTACATTACCGCCAACATACACTGTCTCTGGATCATGTGGTGATATCATAATTGGAGAATCCCAGTTAAATCTATATTTGTGTTTTTCTATAGCATCACCTGCACTTCCAACAATTTTTGGATATGGATGTATCGTTTGTACATTACCGTATCTACTATCTACCAAAAAAGGAACCCCTCCTTGAAGATTTGTGTAAACAAAATGTTCTTCCCCAGGTATAGGGACCGCAAAATATCCATCACCATATGCAAGCCCTTTCCAATGACGTTTTAAAATTCCAGCTTCATACAAAGAATTACTAGGGCCTACCCATGTTCCGTTGTCTTGAAGACCACCATAAATGTTGTAAGGCTTTTTATTATCAATTTCCATCTGATAAAACTGAGATAATTCAATATTATTTATAATTTCCCAACTATCCCCTCCATCGAATGACCTTTGAAAACCACCATCGCTTCCGTTAAGAATGTACTTTGAATTAGTAGGATCAATCCACAATGCCTGATGGTCACCGTGTACTGTTTTAGCAATTTGCTCCCAAGTATTACCACTATCCTTAGATCGACTTAATCTACCTGAAATTGAAAAAAGTACATTTGGTTGATTAGGATCAACTCTTACATCACTGTAATAGAAAGGTCGGAAATTTATATTAGGATCATCATTTACCATTTTCCAATTCTCGCCTCTATCTTCTGATTTAAATGCTGTTCCACCTCCTTCAAATTCCGTCATTAAGTAAATAATGTTTGGTTCACTTTGGGCAATATGGCCCCCTGGTCTAGCCATATCTTTGTTAGGAAGACCATTCATTATTTTTTTCCAAGTTTGTCCACCATCCATTGTCCTGTAAAGCGCTGTGTTTTTACCTCCGTCGTCAAATCTCCAAGGTTTTCTTCTAAATGTCCACATTCCAGCATACATAATCCTAGGATTATTTGTTTCCATTGCAATGTCAGCACAGCCTGTATTTTCGTCAATGTAAAGGATTTTTTCCCATGTCTTTCCTCCATCTATTGTTTTAAAGACCCCTCTTTCTTTGTTTGGACCCCATTCTTTACCAAGTGCGCATACACAAGCGACATTAGGATCTTTGGGGTCTACAACTATTCGTTTTATTCTTTCGGTATTTTTTAATCCTAAATGCTTCCAAGATATACCCCCATCAATTGATTTATATACCCCCCAGCCGTAGCCAACACTATTTCTTGGATCACCCTCACCAGTACCAACCCAAAGAATATTTTTATCAGAAGGTGCAATTGTTAGTGCACCAATAGAATATGCTCTTTGATTTTCAAAAATAGGGTTAAAGCTTACCCCCCCATTTGTTGTTTTAAATATACCTCCGTCGGCACCACTAACGTAAAAAGTAGATGGATCACCAGGAACACCATCTATATCAGTTACCCTACCGCCCATATTTGCAGGGCCAATTGCTCTCCAACTGAAACTCTTAAGCATTTCTGACATTGATGTATTTGTTTGAGCATTTAAATTATAGATTTCAGGAACTAAAAGAGATAAAACTAAAGTCAAAAGAGTCATTTTTTTAGTCTTCATAGAGTGGTGTTTTTTAAAAATTTGGATATATAAGTTATAAATTTTATAGCTATTTAAATAACAAAAATCATAGTTTTATTTGTTATTCACTAGTGGTCTAGACCAAAATCCAATTGATAAAATAAATAAAAGGGGAATTAAAAGTAAAGTCATTCCAACTTTTAAACCCGCAAAATCAGCAAGGATTCCAATAATTAGTGGGAAAACCGCACCTCCAATAATACCAGAAACTAATATTCCTGAAAAAGCCCCATGGTTTTTTGACATAGAATTTAAAGCAAGAGAAATAATAATAGACCACATTGTTGATATAAAAAAACCAATTAACGGAAATGAAAATAGAGAGACTTTTAACGGACCAAAAAGTGACATTAAAAGAGAAATGATTGAAGCTGATGTAAAAAAAATTAATATTTTTCTACTATCAATTTTTTTTAATAAAAAAAGCCCAGAGAAAGTCCCAAGTGTCATCAACCCCCAGAAGTATGAAATAATTTTAGCACCCATATTTTGAGGATCTAGTGAATGATAAATTTCAAGAAACTTTGAAATCCAATTTGCAACACCTTGCTCTAATCCTACATAGGAGAAAATTCCAAAAAAATAAAGTATCACAATAGGGTTTTTAATTAGCACGATGTAATTATTTAGTTTTTCTTTATTTTCCCTAATAGGTTTTTTTTTCTCAGGGAAATTTGTAAATATTAATGTCACGCACATCAGAAAAGAGACTAAAGAAAAAATCCAATAAAGAGACACCCATCGTAAGTTTGGGAATGTTATTTTTTTAAAAAATAAAATTATGTTATTCGAAGGTTCATTACCAACGGATAAACTGATTATTAAATAAGAGTAAATAAGTGGACTGATGAAGGAGGCAAGTCCAAAAAAAAGTTGACCCAAAACCGAATTGAATGCAAATTCTTTTTCTCCTCCAATATTTCTTAATAACGGGTTAATTGATACTTGAAGCATAGCCATACCAGAGCCAATTAGGAATAATGATAGAACATATAACGAGTAGCTAGGATTTATTGAAAAAGCAAGTGCTCCAATAGATGAAATTAAAAAAGCCAAGATCATCACTTTTTTTTCACCAATGTATTCAACTAAAAATCCAGAAGGTATAGACATAAAACCGTATGCTAAAAAAAATGAGAATGGTAGAAAGGCAGCCATTGACAAACTCAAATTAAATGCACTAATTATGTCAGGGACCAGAGGGCCAATTATATTTGTTAAAAATGAAATAACAAAAAACACAAATAAAATAATACCAACTAAAAACTTACTTCTCAAATGAAAATTTTTATCAACCCTTTAAAACTACAAAATTAAACTTGCTGGTTGTATACTTTTTATTCAATATAGAAGAAGAAAAACATAATTTATTTCAAAGTGACCATCTTTTACCTCCTGTGGTTTTTTTTAAGTCGAGACAAACCTTTCTTTCTCCAGGTATAGGGTCATAAGCCAAAACTTTCTCTCCAATGTATTCATTTAATCTAAATGCATTTAAGGTCAGAGATCTAATTTGAATTAAATAATTGTAAACCTCTAATTCTTGACTTTTAGGGGCTTCTTCCCAACTCTCTATTTGTTTATCACTTGCTAGAAGATATTTTTTTAGTTGGGTGTTAAGATCATTTGAATTGATTTCCNTAGANNNATTTTTTTTCGTTTCATTTAGAATTAATTTGATAAAATTATTTGTCCTCCTTAAAATAGTTTCTTTATCATTTTGATTCATTACAACAACAATATANTTATCTAAAAATTCTGGTAGTTTTAATTCAATAGCACCAGGNANATCAGTTTTAGGTANAACAAGGTNCATTATTTTTGAAACAAATTGGAATTGATTATTTGCAAAAAAAATGGGTAAATATTTATTCACATTTGATTTACAACTATGCAGCATATTTATAATTAGTGGACTAACAATCATCGCAGCACTTCCATATCCAATTTTTTTCAATACTCGTCTTCTATCCATCTTATNATGATTAAAGATTCATTTTTTTTAATTCTTCAACTGCATGATTGGCTGCTCTGGCNGTTAAAGCCATGTAAGTAAGGGAAGGGTTTTGACTNCCNGANGATGTCATTGCTGAACCATCCGTAACATAAACGTTNGGNNCNGCNTGNANTTGATTATGTTTGTTTAGTACAGAAGTTTTCGGGTCATGCCCCATTCTTGCTGTACCCATTTCGTGAATAGCTAGTCCCATTGCATATTCATTATCATATTCTCGAACATTACGAAAACCTGCTAATTCTAGCATTTCAGCAGCTTGNTGTTTCATATCCTTTCTCATTGCTTTTTCATTTTCCTTGATTTCAGCATCAAAGGTTATAGTGGGCAGTCCCCACTTATCTTTCTTATTGTAATCTAAGTAGATTTTATTATCATGATAAGGAAGAACTTCACCAAATCCCCCAAGNCCCATAGCCCAATTTCCGGGGGTCATAACGGCATCTTTCAAATCCTTTCCATAACCAGTTTTTTTGATTAATTCCCTGTGGTCACCCCTCCATGCTCCACCTTGAAAACCATAGCCTCTTAAAAAGTCTTTATGATTTGTAGATCCACCCAAATTCCTAAACCTAGGAATATAAATGCAACCGGCATGCCTGCCTTTATAATANTTATCTTCAAAGCCATCATAAATTCCGTCAGCACCAAGTAAAAAGTGATGGTCCATTAAGTTGTGTCCTAATTCTCCTGAGTCATTTCCCAANCCATTAGGGAATCTACTTGATTTTGATTGCATTAAAATGGAAGTAGTAGGTGCTGTAGANGCACATAAGAAAATAACTTTTGCTTTATATTCAATCACATCCATAGTTTCAGAATCAATAACTCTAACCCCTGTAGCTTTGTTTTTATTTTCATCATACACTACTTCATAAACAATTGAATTGGGTCTAAGTGTCATATTACNTGTTTTTTCTGCTGCCGGAAGGGTAGAAGAGTTACTGCTAAATGGTGCTCCATACGGNCACCCTCTTCTACATCGATTTCTGTATTGACATTGNACNCTATTTAATCCAGGTTTAGTACCCTCTGTAATAATNGCTATTCTACCNANNGTNACNAAACGNTCNNNATAATTTTTTTTAACTGATTTTTTGAACTCTTTCTCAAGACAGTTCATATCCATTGGTTTAAGAAAGTCACCGTCGGGAAGTTGGGGTAAGCCAAGTTTTTCCCCGCTTACTCCAATATATTTTTCTACATGACTATACCATGGAGCCATGTCTTCATATCTTATGGGCCAGTCGACTGCTATGCCTTCTTTTGCATTAGCATTAAAATCAATGTTGCTGAGTCTCCAGCTTAGTCTTCCCCATAATAAAGATCTTCCTCCCACATGGTACCCTCTAATCCAGTCAAATCTTTTATCTTCATTATAAGGGTGCTCAAAATCATCAACTAAAAGGTGAGTTGTTGCTTCAGTATTAACATATCCACTTCTACTTTGTTTAGGTTGTCTTTGTCTTATTTCTTCAGTTATGGTATTTCCTCCTTCAAAGTCCCAGGGGTCCTTATCAACATTTTTGTAATCAGTTGGGTGTACAAGCATTGGACCCCTTTCTAAAACAAGAGTCTTAAGCCCGTTTTCACACAATTCTTTTGCTGCCCAACCACCACTGATTCCAGTCCCTACAACAATAGCATCATAACTATTCATTGGTTCAATTTAAAGATTTTAAAAAATAAAAAATTTAGTTTTAATAAATACATTTGGAATTATCTTCTTTTATAAAATAGCTTTTGTAATTTTTTGCTTTACGGTCCATGCAGCCACATAAGTTAAGAAGACTTATATTTCTAAAATCAACAGGGTGGCTTTCTGCTTGCAAAGCAATGTATCCGGATTCTAAAACCTCACCTTCTTTAGAGATCCAATATTCTTTATTTTCTACTCCATTTGATGTCCAGTCAATATCCCCCAATTTGCTATCAACAAAGCCACCTCCAATTTGTGGCTTTTCATAAGACAAAACGGTATCATTTTCAATTATATGGGATATCTTTTCACCACCATGAACAATTATCTCACCACTTACCCATTGGTCCCCATCGTATGTTTTAGATTTTGAAAATATACAATGATTGTAATTTATCTTTTTATTCATAATCACAGCAGTCCCAGGGGTACATAAATTTGCTGTTGGTCTTTTACCTTTTGATAATCCTCCGAGTAACTGCACTTCTATAGAAACCGGAAAAGATTGACCAAAATCATTACTCTCCGGAGATTGAGAATGAATCATGATCCCGCTATTTCTTTTCGCCCATCCGGCACCACCTTTAGTTTGATTTCCAGTAAATCTGTATTCAAACTTTAATTTGTAATACGAATAAGGTTTTTTGTAATATATCTGGGCATAATTATTATCAAAACTATCATAGTTGTCATAAACTACTTTCAAGACACTATCTCTAATCTGAAAAGTATTTTTGTANTTNACATTCAAATTTTGGTTTGCAAATTTAATTTNCCAATCTTTTAAATCTTTTCCATTAAAAATTACTTNCCAGTTTTCGATGTTTGAATCACTAATTTTATTGCAACTATAAANCAAGATTAAAAAACAACTGAATTTTANAAGTTTAAGCATATTTCGTATGTGAATTGTAAATGTAAAGGATTTGATTAAAAACAAAAAAGTAAATCAATTAATCGTCTTTAAAAATTTAATTATTTAGGGCTTCTACAATTTTTTAATTAGTAAATTAAAAACAAATTAAACCAATGAAAATAATTAAAANCCAAGCCATTATAGTTGTTTTAGTCCTATCAGCCAATATCAATGGACAATCAGCAAAAATTGATTTATACCCTGAGGGGACAATATGTACAAATGTTCTAAAACAAAAAATTGATTACGATGAATCGGGAAGAATTTACAGAAAAGTAGCAAATCCTCAAATTTGGTATTATCCTTCCCAAAAATTAAAAAGTGGCAAGGATAAAACAGCTGTTTTAATAATTCCAGGTGGTGGGTATGAAGCACTTTGGATTGACAAAGAAGGAGTTGATGTTGCAAAATGGTTAAATGGACTGGGAATCTCCGCTTTTGTATTGAAGCATAGAATTCCGTATTGGGAAGGAAAGGAATGCAGAAGTGATGTGGCTCTTGCAGATGCTCAAAGAGCGATGCGTATTATTCGAAAAAATGCAAAAAAATGGGAAATAAATCAAAAAAAAATCGGGGTTTTGGGATTTTCTGCCGGAGGACATCTCGCTTCTTCACTTTCTACACTCCACGATCAAGGACTTAAAAAATCTAATCTAGAAATAGAAAAAACAGGCTGCAGACCAGACTTTTCAATCTTGATATATCCTGTTGTAACAATGAAATACCCCAATGTTCACATGGGATCCAGAAAAAGTTTGATAGGTAAAATGCCTTCAAATGAAATGGTCGAATATTTTTCGAATGAAATTCAAGTTAAAGCTGATACACCACCTGCAATTTTGATTCACTCAGATGACGATTCAAGTGTATTAGTAGAGAATAGTGTAAATTATTATTTAGCCCTTAGAAAACATAAAATTCCAGCAGCACTACATATATGGGAAGATGGAGGCCATGGCTATGGGCTAGCTAGAGATCAAGGTTCTGTAAAAGACTGGCCTAATATTTGCCAAAATTGGATGATTCAAAGAAAACTAATTAATTAAATTTTAATTTTTTCGGATCCATTTCTGAGTTCTTCCCAGAAGGGAAAACCCAATGTAGCCTCTGACCTTTAGGGTGTTGTCATCATCAAAAGTAATATAACAGCTGTAGGTTTTTCCTGATTTTGGATCAAGAATAGTTCCATCTTCCCACGTTTTGCCGTTAAGCTTTAAACCTTCTACTATGACCATTCCTTCTATTGCAAGGTTTTTATTTTCTCCTTTGCAATTAACGCATAGTTTACCCTTATCTTGTTCGAGAAGCAAATTAAGAATTTTGCCATATAATTTTCCCTCATTTTTATAAAGAAGAACTTCTGATTTTTTTTTACCGGTTTCATCATCTTGGGTTATCCAGACCCCTTCAATTTGATTGGTTTGGTATGAATTAACCAATATATATGCAAAAAGAATTATTTTAAAAATCATAAATTAAAGTTTCTAATATTTTTAAATTTATGGAATATTAACTTCATAATAATTAAAATTTTTCAAGAAATAATTTTTATTAGATTTTAAAAAAATGGAACTTAATAAGTTAATAAATGCAATCAATAGGGTTACTCCCGGTGCAAAACCTAAATGGGGTAAAATGAATGCAACTCAAATGATTTGGCACTCTAAAAAATTTATTATTTTCTATCAAAATGAAAAAAATTATTCTCCTAATTTGATGACCAAAACACTTGGCTATATGCATATGTTTTTTTTAAAACATATTATAAAATGGGATTACGATAAGTACCCTAAAAATACCCCAACACTAAAATTTTTTGATCCGACAAGGGCATATGATATAGACTTTGAAAATGAAAAAAAAGAGCTTATTGAAAGATTAAAAATGGTAAATAAATACAGTCAAAAATTTATCATAAACCCTATGCACGGAAAAGTTACAAGAGACACTTTTAGAGAAGTTGTAAGGGGGCATACTTCATTTCATTTGAAGCAGTTTGGGGTACTTTAAATCACTTTGCAAATTTATATTTTACCACTTGTCCCTTTTTTCCGTTTGACCAATGAATTTGAATTATTTTCCATTCTTCATCTATTTTTTTTAAAACTCCGCTATTTCTTATATTTTTTATTTCGTATTTAACTCCTGAACTTGACTCAGTGGCAGACGTCCTGTAACTAAAATCAAGAATTTGAGAATATGATGCCATTTTCCCGTTATCTCCAATTACAACTTTTAAATCTCTTGTTACAAATTTAGGGTTTTCAATAGCTTGAATTTGCCCTAGGATAGCGGGTTTAATTTCCTCCCATCCAATGAGATATTCTTCCTCGTCAGTTCCAATTATTATTGCATCTTTTGAAAATATTTTTTCTGCAATGTCAATACTTCCAATACTCAAAAATTCGTATTGATCATTTATAAATATTGAAACCTCCGAAGTAACCCCTTCAATTAAATTTCTTTTTTTATATTTTTCACTTGATGCATAATTACAAGAATTTAAAAGCGTAATTACTATTGAAATAAGAAGAAAATTTTTCATCAAATTCAAAATGATTTAATTATAAATATAGATATTGTTTTTTTTTAAATTAAAAATGGAAAAGATTAACATGGATTATGTAAATCTAAATAATTAATAATTATAAAAATCTTAAAATGAAACTAATAAAAGAATTTAAAGAGTTTGCAGTTAAAGGTAATATGATTGAAATGGCNATTGGNATTATAATTGGAGCTTCATTTAATAATGTTATAAATGTTCTTGTTAAAAATATTTTTTTACCACCACTATCACTTTTNTCGNATGGGATAACTTTAGATAAAAAGAAAATAATTATCAGATCTCAANAANTTAACTCGCCAGANGTTGCTATTGAATATGGACTTTTTTTGGAAACACTAATAGATTTTCTAGCAATAGGNATTACCATTTTCTTAGTCGTTAAGTTTGTCAATAATTTAAAAAATAAAGCCAACGATTTTAAGAACGATGAAATAAAGCCCCCTGCCGATATAAAGTTGCTTGGAGAAATAAAAGATATTTTGAAAACTAATTTCCAAAAATAATGAAGTAATTTCTAAAATAATTTAAATGC
>NHEX02000046.1 GCA_002171475.2 Flavobacteriales bacterium TMED96 | reverse complement strand
TGAATTAATGACTGAAGGAGAGAAGAAAATAGAGACTCTTGAGGAATTGATTGAAGAAGAACTAAACAACTAGCATTCCACAGAGGAGATATTCTCCAAGTGACAGATAATTACAGTTATTTTTATCTTTGATGTATGAGAAGAGTTTTTCTCTTTTTTAAATATATTTAAGTTATTATGAAAAAAGAATTAAATAAAAAAAGTAATCAAGTAACTGTTTTATTACAAGGTTCATATACAATAGATAGTGACGTGTTAAAGAAATTTATTCGAGAAGAGCATTGTCCACTTTTTTATAGTTTAGATGATTCGGGAATTATAAGATTTGAATGGTTTCTAGATGAGGATGAGAAAACAGGAACATTAATTGAAATATTTGAAGATTCAAAACATTGGGAAGAACTTGGAGGCAAAGTTCTCGGCTCACCAATATTTGTGAAATTGAATAAATTGTTTAAAATTGAAAAAACCACTGTCTTAGGAGACATTAGTAAAGCTTGGAAAACAAAAATTCAAGCTTTGAATCCTATGCATCAATCTTATATTGGTGGAATTAATTAAATTCTAATTTCATTATAATAAGATATAGTAGTACCATCAGAAAATACTGACGTCACTAATTAGCTTTAAGGGGGGGGGTTAAATCATCGTCATATCCTGCTCTTTAAGTTCAGGTACTTCTAATCCTCTTAGATAAGTCAAACTAACATTTATTGAAGAATGCCTCATAGCTTTTTGTAGCTTGGTTATACTACCTGTTCGTTTAAAGATTTCAATCGCTTCTGAGTGCCTGAAAGAGTAAATAGTAACACCTAGGTNATTTAAAATCCCTTCAAAATAAAGATTTGGTTATTACATGATGCCTTTTATGTCTTTTACAACTGGTGGCTTTTCAACGGTAAAACCTTCTGCGGCATCTACTCCTGAAATTCTTCCAAAATTCTGATCTCTTTGTTTTATACTATCTATAAAACTTTTTGAACTAATTGGCGTATTAGGTTCTGTGCTTTTAGGATTATAAAATTGTGATTTATAGGCCATTATAGCTTTTATTTTTTTTTCTTGAAATTCACTTATATCGATCAGTATATCGGGTTTTAGATCAAACCACTGAATGTAGTGGTAAATTTGCTTTGGAGTCCAAGGTAATTGATTTTTAGAATTTTTGTAGTTCGTATTAATTTTAGAAAGTCCTGAAAGAAAACATGAATCACTTACCAGTTTACTGCCCTTAGGGTGATCAATATGCCGGTCTTTTACTGCATTACAAAATATAATCGAAGGTTTATGTTCTCTTAATACCTCAACAACTTTTAATTGATGTTCTTTATCGTTAATAAAAAAACCATCTTTGAAACCTAAATTTTTTCTAAAACTAACTCCAAGAATTTCTGATGCCTTCTCGGATTCTTTTTTTCTTATTTCTGGAGTACCCCTCGTACCAAGTTCACCTTTTGTTAGGTCAATAATACCAACCTTTAATCCTTTGGAAATAGCACTTAATATGCTTCCACCGCATCCTAACTCTACATCATCAGGATGAGATCCAAACGCAAGTATATCAACTTTCATTACTTGCTTTTTTTAGAGCTTGGTCAAGGTCTCGCTTTAAATCATCAACATCTTCTATACCAACAGAAAATCTTACAAGATTTTCTGATATTCCTTGTTTTCTTTTTTCATCTTTAGGAAGCAATTTATGTGAGGTAAGGTATGGCACATTAATTGTACTTTCTACACCAGCCAAACTTATTGCAGGTTGGATGAGTTTTAGATTGCTTTCAAAAGTTTCTCTACTTATGAGNTTATTAATTTCAAATGAAAGCATACCTGTATAGTCATTCATTTGATTTTTGGCAAGATTATAATAAATGCTATTTTCAAGACCAGGGTAAAAAACCTTGTTAATACAATCATGATTTTGTAAATGGTGTGCTAATTCATTTGCATTTTTATTTTGTTTTGCTACCCTAACAAACAATGTTTTTAAACTTCTTTCCAACAGCCAAACAGTATAATCACTTAAATTACCACCAAGACTTTTTCCAACAGAAAAAACGGATTCCATATTTTTTTTTGAAGAAGATACTGATCCTGCTAAAATATCGCTATGTCCTCCCAAATACTTTGTTGCGCTGTGGATAACTATGTCTATTCCTAATGGTATAGGGTTTTGGTTCACAGGAGAGGCAAAAGTATTGTCAATCATTGTAATAATGTTATTATCTTTTGCAAGCTCAGATATACCCTTAAGATCTACGACTTTCATCAATGGATTACTAGGTGATTCAACATAAATTACTTTCGTGTTATCTTTAATTTGAGATTCAAAGTCTTTTAAATCAATACTTTTAGAAAAGCTGTATTCTATTCCGTAAGTGTTTAAATGTTCAGTTACAAAATTTCTAGTTCCACCNTATAGATCAGGCTGAAAAATGACATGATCACCAGATGATAAAAATGAAAGTAAAGATGTTGAAATTGCAGCCATTCCGGAGCCAAACACAAGAGTTTCTTCGGCATTTTCTAAAGATGATATTTTTTTAGATAACCCTACCTGGTTAGGAGTATTAAAATATCGAGGATACATATCACCTTTTTTGTATGAATATGCCGTAGACATATACAAAGGAGAAACAGCACCATTATACAAAGGGTCTTCAATTTGACCTTCATGAACACATAATGTTTCTGGTTTATTTTTTTTCATTAATCAATTTATAATCCAATTTACAATTTTCTCATCTTGAGGAGATGTCCTAGGAGAAATAACCTTTTCTAATAATCCTTTTTCATTGATTAAATATTTTTGAAAATTCCAAGTTACTTTTGAATCGATGTATCCGTTTTTTCTTTTATCAGTTAAAAAACTATATATAGGNTGTATATTTTTTCCTTTGACATCGATTTTGGACATAATTGGGAATGTAACACCGTAATTTTTTTTACAAAATTCGCTTATCTGTTGATTTGTTCCAGGTTCTTGAAATAAAAAATTGTTTGCAGGAAAACCAATGATAATAAAATTTTGGCTTTTATATTTATCATANAAAGCCTGTAAACCTTTGTATTGATAAGTTAGACCACATCGTGAAGCGGTGTTAACAATCATTATTTTTTGTCCTTCTAGACATGAAAAGTCGAATGTTTCACCATCTACATCTTCAACTGTAAATTGATATATGCTATTGTCCATTATTTTTTGTGCATTAATAATTTGCGAATTTACGAGAATTAAAGTGATTATTATTTTCTTCATTAATTTAAAAAAGGGACAAAATACAATAACTTTAAATTTTGCCAAAATTGTTAGACAAGCTCAGCAGACAAACCAGCGTCTAGTAATTTTAAATACCTTGGCTTTAAATCTTCAAAAGTTCCAGTTTTGACAACACATTTTCCGTGATAATGGACAATATATGCGCATTGTTCTGCCTGTTCTTGAGTTTGGTCACATATATTTATTAAACAAGAAATCACATGGTCGAAAGTATTTATTTCATCATTATAAAGAATGATCTGATGTTCTTTTGAAGNTTTTAACTCGGTTTCCTCTAAGACCTCTAGTTCTGGTTTTTCACTCATATTTTTGAAAAATTAATAATGACCATTTATTTTTTCTTTTCTTTTCTTTCAACCTGAGATTTGTATTTTTAATTTTTTTTAAAATCGTGTCTTCATCTGAAAAATAAAACCCGCTTAAATACATAAAGCCATCTAAAGCTAATTTGTTAAAATAAGTTTTGACTTCGTTAACAATGACGTTTTTCTCAATATTAACTAAAATATTATTATATGTTTTAGTTTTAATTAGATTGATAGTCCCAAGATGGAAATTAATTTTACTGCATTTATTTAATTTAAAATTTTCTTTCGACGAATGCATAGAAAATTCACAAATGTCAATTGAATCTACTTTTTTAGCACCTAATTTTTCAGACAAAATAGAAAGTATACCTGTTCCACAACCAATGTCCAAAACATTTTTATTTATAGGTGGATTTTTCAATAGTTCTTCAATAATTAGTTGCGTGGTTTCATGGTGACCAGTCCCAAAGCTCATTTTTGGTTTAATGATTATTTCATGATTAATATTGGTTTTCTTATGAAAATCGGATTTAATTACACATGAATCTCCAATAAAGACTGGTGAGAAATTTTGTTCCCATTGAGAATTCCAATTTTCATCTTCTACAAAATCAATACACCAATCAATATCAATACCTTTCTCCTCCAGTGGATAAAAAATATCTAAAACTTTATTATTCCATTTGTTTGATGGAATATAACATTCCAACCCATCATGCTTTTCAACAAATCCAACAAATTTTAATTGATCTAGTTTTGCAATCAGAATTTCTTTACCTGGATTTAGGGGTGAAATTTTTAAAGATAATTTTATATAAATTTTAATTTTTATCAATGGATCTTATTATTGAATAAAAATCCTCAAAACTTAAAGAGGCCCCTCCTATTAAACCACCATCAATGTCTGGCTGAAAAAAAATTTCTTTAGAATTATTTGGTTTTAAACTACCGCCGTACAAAATTTGGACTGAGTCAGCTAAGTTTTTATTAAATGTGGTGGCTATTTCTTTTCTAACATGTTTATGAATTTCTTGAGCTTGTTCAGGTGTAGCATTTAAACCAGTTCCAATAGCCCAAACAGGCTCATACGCTAAAATGATTTGATTCCATTGATTTATTTTTAAACCGTTCGTAATTACGTCAAGCTGCTTGGAGATAATTTTAATATGTCTTTTCTCTTTGCGATCCTCTAAAGATTCTCCAAAACAAAAAATTACTTTCATTTCATTATCTAATGCAGTTTTGATTTTTCTTTTAATTGTGTCATCATTTTCATAAAAAAGTGTTCTTCTCTCAGAATGACCAATAATTACGGAATTAACATTAATACTTTTTAACATTTTATAAGATATTTCACCAGTAAAAGCACCTTTTTCTTCATAATGCATGTTCTGAGCCACGACCTCTACAGGGCTATTTTTTAATATTTTTTGGGCGTATTCTAGATTAACAAATGAAGGAGATACCTTAACCTCTATCTCTTTATTCCAAGTTTTATTTTTGAGATTAAGTAATAGGTTTTCCGTTTCTTGTTTGTCATTATTCATTTTCCAATTTCCAATAATTACTTTTTTTCTCATTATTACCTAATTCTTTTCAAAAATTTACTCGACTTTATTTACTTAAATTCAAATGAATCAAAGAAAAAACCCCATAATTAATTATATCTAGGTAATTTGCATCAATTCCCTCACTTATAATTGTTTTTCCTTTATTATCTTCTATTTGTTTGATTCTCAATATTTTTTGCAAAATTAAATCAGTTAATGACGAAACTCTCATATCTTTCCATGCTTCTCCATAATCATGGTTTTTATTTAACATCAAAGTTTTTGCAATGGAAAAGTTTTTATCGAAAAGATCTAATGCTTTCTTTTTTTTCATTTCTGGTGATTTTGCAATACCTTGATCAATCTGTATAAGAGCAATAATTGAATAGTTTATTATACCAATGAATTCAGAATATTCTCCCTCATCAACTTTTATATTTTCTAACTCTTGTATACTTCTTATTCTTTGAGCTTTAATGAAAATCTGATCTGTTAAAGATGATAATCTTAAAATTCTCCAAGCAGAACCATAATCTGACATTTTTTTTTCAAATACTAATCTACATTCTTGCCTAATTTTTTCATAAAAAACTTCAGTTGAGCTCATCAAGATTTTTTTTGTCGATTTCAAATACTATATTGTAAAAACAATTTTATTGAAAGTTATTGAATTAAAATGACATTGAATTGCAATGGTAAAATTTTAGATTTAAAAATTCCAAAAGTAATGGGAATTTTAAATTTAGCTCCGGACTCCTTTTTTGATGGTGGAAAATATCAGTCTATTGAATTAGCAACAAAAAGGTGTTGTGAAATGCTGACTCAAGGGGCAGATATTATTGACATTGGTGCTGCAAGTTCTAGACCAGGGGCCAAAATAATAAGTGAAAAAGAAGAATTCAATAGATTGATTCCTACTTTAAAAGTTTTAGTAAAAAAATTTGATTCAGCTATTTTTTCAGTAGACACTTTTAGATCTGAAATAGCTAAGGCATCTTTAGACGAAGGAGTCTCTGTAATTAATGACATAACAGCAGGGGAATTTGATGCTAGAATGCTTCCCTTGGTTGGAAAATACAATGGAGTTTATGTTGCAATGCATATGCAAGGACTTCCATTTAATATGCAAGAAAATCCTAATTATAAAAACATAACCTCAGAAATACTAACTTTTTTTTTAAATAAAATAGAATCTTGTCGTTTAAATAATATTAGTGATATAATTATTGATCCAGGTTTTGGATTTGGAAAAAAAATAAATCAAAATTTTACAATTCTTAAAAATTTAGAAATCTTTCAAGAATTAAATGTCCCCATACTAGTTGGTTTTTCCAGAAAATCGATGATTTATAAATCACTGAATATAGAATCTGCCGATGCTTTAAACGGTACGTCGGTTTTAAATACTATCGCTCTTATGAAAAAGGCAAATATTTTGAGAGTCCATGATGTAAAGGAAGCAAAAGAATCAATTGAACTATGCAGAAAACTAGTTTAGTTTCTTAATTTTATTAAAATTTTTAATGGAGAACCTAAGTTTTTTAAAATTTAATTTTGTTGACGCTCTAGACATTATTTTAGTAGGCCTTCTCCTATTCTATTTTTACAAACTTGTGAAGGGAACAGTCGCAATAAATATTTTTTTAGGGATTGTTATAATTTATCTAATATTTCAACTAACAGTGACCCTAGAAATGAATGTGTTAAGTAATATTTTAGGAAATTTTATAAGCGTTGGTTTTTTTGCATTAATTGTTGTATTTCAACAAGAAATTAGAAAATTTTTATTGTTAATTGGCTCTACTAATTACACAAGTAGGAAAAGTTTTCTCAAATATTTCAATTTTTTAAATTACGAGGTAGAGAAAGAAATCCTTTTAGATACCTTATTACTATCTGATTCATGTTTTAATATGAGTAAAGATAAAATAGGAGCAATAATTGTTTTAGAGCAAAGCAATAGCCTAGAATTTATAAAGTCTAGTGGAGATGAAGCTAAAATCGAAATAAGTCCCCAAATAATCGAATCCATTTTTTACAAAAATGGACCATTGCATGATGGAGCAATAATAATAAAGGGAAACACAATTACAGCAACAAGAATTATTCTTCCAGTTTCAGATTCAACTTCTATCCCAAAAAGGTACGGCTTAAGACATAAAGCAGGGATAGGAATAACGGAAAAAACAGACGCATTAGTAATTGTTGTTTCAGAACAAAGAGGGGATGTAACTTACATTAAAGACGGAGAATTGGAAAGAATCTCTTCAAGTAAAAAATTACAAGAAGTTCTAAAAAATGATCTTTCTTCTTAATTTATTTTTTCTTTATTTAACTGAAGTTGGTATAGTTTTTTATAGTATCCTTCTTTAATTTTTAAAAGTTCTGAGTGTGTCCCCTTTTCTACTATTTTACCTCTTTCAAAAACAATAATTTTATCAGCTTTCTTTATAGTAGTAAGCCTATGTGCAATTATTATGGATGTTTTATTTTTAATAATTCTATCAGTTGCAGTTTGTATAAGTTCTTCTGTGAAAGAATCAATTGAAGAAGTAGCTTCATCTAGAATTAAAATTCTTGGATTAGAAATATAGGCCCTTAAAAAAGATATAAGTTGTCTTTGTCCTGAAGAAAGGGTTGTTCCTCCTTCATTCACAATATGTTTAAATCCATTAGGTAATTTTTTAATAAATTCCTCAATTCCTATTTCACTGGCTGCTTTTTGGACGTCACGCAATGAGATTTTAGGATCGTATAGAGTTACATTATTAAATATACTGTCTGCAAACAAAAATATATCCTGAGAAACACTTGCTACGTGTGACCTTAAATTCTCTTTTGAAACTTTTTTAATAGAAACTCCATCAATTTTTATGTCACCTTTTTCAAAATCATAGAGAAGAAGAATAAGGTTTATTAGAGTTGACTTACCTGAACCAGTAGAACCGACTAACGCAATTTTTTCACCAGCATTAATATTAAAATTTATATTTTTTAAAACTTCTTGTCCACTCACATAAGAAAAGTATAAATTCTCAATATCTATAGAACCTTTTAAATTAATTGACAGTTCAATTAGCCTATTATTCTCAAATTTTTCTTTGTCAAGTATTTCAAAAACCCTATCTGCAGCCACCATCCCCATTTGAAGTGTATTAAACTTGTCTGCAATTTGTCGTAATGGACGAAATAAATTTTGAGATAATTGAATAAATAAAAATAATACACCTAATGAAAAATCATTATCAGAGTAAGCTCTTAAACCACCATACCAAACCAAAAGACCAAGAGTTATTGATGTTGATAATTCAGCAATTGGAAAAAAAATAGAGTTATACCAAACGGTTTTTATCCACGCATTTTTATGCCTATTATTTATAAGTTTAAATGCTTCTAATTCTTTACTTTCTCTGTTAAAAATTTGTACTATTCTCATACCAGTAATTCTCTCTTGAAGAAATGTATTCATATTTGAAATCTCTACCCTAACTTGTTCGAAAGCTTTTTTCATTGACTTTTGAAATATTCTTGTAGCAACAATTATTAATGGAAGAATCGAAAAAACAACTAAAGAAAGTTCGAGGTTAATTGTAACCATAACTATAACAACTACTGTCATCTTTAAAAGATCAGCAAATATCATGAATAACCCCTGACTAAAAATATTTGCTATTGATTCAATATCATTGACCGAACGGGTAACCAGTCTTCCTACTGCTGATTTATCAAAAAACATCATTTTGAAACTTATCAACTTTTTAAATAAAGAAACTCTAATATCCTTTATTATCATTTGACCTAGCCAATTTGCGTAAAATACAAACACATATTGAAAAACAACTTCAAGTAAAAGAACAATTAGCATTACAAAAATAAAAGTCATCAATCCATCAAAGTTTCTTGGAGTAATATAGTCATCTACAGTTATTTTTAATAAATACGGATTTAATGTTGAAAATAAAGAAAGTAAAATTGCAGATATCAAAACCGCGTAATAAGTTTTTATATATGGCTTTGCATAAACCATTACTTTTTTAAATAGTCTTAAATCAAAGTATGAAATATTATTTTTTTTCATTTTTTAAAAAAATATGTTCTGGATATTCAACATCCAATAGATATAAGCCAGAAGCAGGAACAGAAAATCCAGCTTTTCCCCTGTCTCTTTGAATAATTACTTTATTAAAGTCTTCAATTGAAATTTTATTTTTACCAACCTCAATAAGTGTCCCAACAATAGCTCTAACCATATTTCTGAGAAATCTATTTGCAGTAATTTTAAATTCGGCTAGATTGTCTTGAAAGGTCCAATCTGCTCTTGAAATATCACATATATAATTTGTAACATCTGATCTTGTTTTAGAGAATGATTTAAAATCTTTATGAATAAGAAGAATTTCTGAGGCCTTTTTTATTTTATCGAAATTAATATTTTTTTTTAATTCAAAACATCTTTCGTGTTTAAATGGATCTTTAGAGAAGGAAATTTTATAGATGTAAGTTCGTGAAATTGCATCAAAACGAGCATGGGCGTTATCAACAACTTTTATAATTTTTTTAATACTTATACTATAATCTAAAAACCTATTGAGAAGATTGACTAAGTTTGATTCGATTTCTTCATTAATATTTGCGTCGAAGTGAGCATACATATTGATTGCATGAACTCCAGTGTCAGTTCTACCAGCTGAAACTAATAAAATTTTTTCCTTCAAAATTATGGAAATTGCATCTTCTATTGTTTGTTGAATACTTAAGCAGTTTGGTTGTCGTTGCCATCCATGATATTTAGTTCCGCAATAACTAATTATTAAAAAATATCTCACACCACAAATATATTAGAATGACAATTCTTAAATTGGATTCATTTTATTATTTATTAAAAAATTGAAAAAAATTCTTGTTCTTTCTGACACTCATGGGTACATTGACGACAGAATTGAGGAGTATGCAAAAAATTCTGATGAGGTTTGGCATGCAGGGGATTTTGGCTCATTAGAAGTTTTAAAAAAATTAAAAAAAATATCTTTTTTAAGAGGAGTATATGGGAATATCGATAATCATTATTTAAGAGGAAGTCTCTCTGAGTTTGAAATATTTGAGGTTGAAAAATTAAAAGTTCTATTAATACACATCTCAGGGAATTCAAAAAACTTATCATCCAAGGTCGATACACTAATTAATTCTCATAAACCTAATATTTTGGTTTGTGGACACTCCCATATTTTAAAGATTGAATATTTAAAATCAAAAAAGATTTTGTATTTAAATCCTGGAGCTGCAGGCAAATATGGTTTCCATAAAATTAGAACGATGATAAAATTCGAGATAATTAACGAAGCTATTAATAATATGAATGTCATTGAATTAGGAAAAAGATCAAAAATTTAACGAACTCTATCAATTGAGTCAATCAAATTTTGATCCTTTTTAATTCCTCTTAGGCAAAGTAAAAGTAACAAAAGTCCAATTCCACTTAAAATAGTCTGATAATTTTGCAAATAATTTAATGAATCGACTTCGATATATGCGAAAATTGATATTGATGTTATAAAAAGCAGTTGTAACATTATGAGAAAATACATTAATTTAATTTGAGTTTTTCTTTTTTTAAAACTTAAAAAAATAACAATTGAAAAAATAATTAATAAAATTAGTAATGATGAAATTAAGTCAACTTTATAAATAAAAAAATGAAACAAACTCTTGTATGTTAAAGCCATATATAGTAAAAAACACTTAATAATTATATAAAGAAAAATGTATAATGATTGAATTCTTTGAATCATATATTGAAAATTAAAAAAAAATAAGTACACTTTCATATTTTTTTGTAATATTGCATTGAAATACCCACCTATCAGGGTAATCTATTCCACAAATTTTATCAACTTCACAATCATGTATGACATTTCCACATTAAAAGAAAAAAAAATATCTGAATTACAGGATATCGCAAAATCTTTAAAAATTAAAAAAATTACTAGTTTAAAAAAACAAGAATTAATTTATCAAATCATTGACTATTTGTCTACAAATCCCGATACTAATTCTAAATCTGAAACATTGAAAGAAGATTCTTCTTCAGAAAATGACAATAAATCAACTTTCAAAAAGGGTACTGATAAAATCGAATCATCAACTGAAAAAAACAATTTTTATAAAAACGACAAGGGAGCGAAAAAACCCTTCAATAAACCAAATCCTAAAAATAGAAATCAGCATGGTCACAAAAACTATGATAATTTTCATAATAGAGACAACAGAAATAGATACAAAGAACCTGATTACGAGTTTGATGGAATTATAAATTCAGAAGGTGTTTTGGATATCATGAATGAAGGATATGGTTTTTTAAGGTCATCTGATTATCACTATTTATCATCACCTGATGATGTTTACGTTTCTCAATCTCAAATTAGACTTTTTGGATTAAAAACAGGTGATACCGTGCTAGGAACAGTAAGACCTCCGAAAGAAGGTGAAAAATATTTTCCTTTAATCAAGGTTGTAAGTATTAATGGGCAGGAGCCCAAAGTTGTAAGAGATAGAGTATCATTTGAGCATTTAACACCATTGTTTCCGCAAGAGAAATTTAAGTTAGCTGAAAAACAAAACACCCTTTCTACTCGTATTATTGATCTTTTTTCACCAATTGGGAAGGGTCAAAGAGGCATGATTGTTTCCCAGCCAAAAACTGGTAAAACAATGCTACTAAAAGACATTGCAAATGCTATTGCTGCAAATCATCCCGAGGTTTATCAAATAATCTTACTAATAGATGAAAGACCAGAAGAGGTTACAGATATGCAAAGAAATGTCAAGGGCGAGGTAGTCGCATCAACATTTGATGAGCCCGCAGATAGACATGTAAAGGTTGCGAATATTGTTTTAGAAAAAGCCAAAAGATTAGTTGAGTGTGGCCATGATGTTGTGATACTTTTAGACTCTATTACTAGACTTGCTAGGGCTTACAATACAGTTCAACCAGCATCGGGCAAGATACTTAGTGGAGGTGTTGATGCAAATGCTTTACATAAACCAAAAAGATTTTTCGGCGCTGCTAGAAATATTGAAAATGGAGGTTCTTTATCAATAATAGCTACTGCACTTACAGAGACAGGATCGAAAATGGATGAGGTGATTTTTGAGGAATTTAAAGGAACAGGTAATATGGAACTTCAATTAGATAGAAAGATATCTAATAGAAGAATTTTCCCAGCCATAGATTTAATTTCATCCAGCACAAGGAGAGACGATCTTCTATTAGATGAAAATACAATTCAAAGAATGTGGGTATTAAGAAAATATCTTGCAGATATGAACCCTGTTGAAGCGATGGAATCAATGAATGACAGGTTTACCAAAACAGTAAACAATGAGGAGTTTTTAATTTCAATGAATTCCTAGAGATATTTTTTATAATGAAGCTATATGCTTTTCTAATTTAGATTTCAGGTTAGAAGCTTTATTCAAGTGAATGATATTTTTCTTAACCAATTTATCTAACAAAGAAACGACTTTTGGAAACTGTTTTTTAGCCTCTTTTTTATTTGAATTATTCCTTAAATCTCTAAGTGCGTTTCTAGCTGTTTTATGCTGAAGCCTGTTTGCAGATCTTTTAACCTCACTAGAGCGTATTCTTTTAATTGATGACTTATGGTTTGCCATTTTTTTATTTTAAGAAGACAAAGCTAATAAAAGCTCATTAAATAATAAAAAAATGTTTTAATTTCTTTTTTAAGAATTATTTGTTTAATATGTAGTTCTAAATCTTAGTTTTAAATTATGAAAAAAATCATTCTACTCATTTTATTGCCTCTAACTTATGTATCATGTGATAATTCCAAAAAAATAACACTTACAAAATTGGAAGGATCACCACCCTATTTGAATGCTAAAATAAGTACAGCATCAATAACTCTTGGAAACGAAAATGAATACTCATTTTCTTTTGATGTAAGTGACTATGAGCTGGGTGCACAAACCATCAATAATGTCGAAAGTCAATTGGCAAATTCAGGTAAAGGACAACACATTCATTTTATAGTAAATAATGGACCTTATTCTGCACATTATATAAATAAATTTAAGAAAAAACTAAATAATGAAAACAACGTGATACTTGCTTTCTTATCAAGGTCCTATCATGAATCTGTAAAAAATCCAAATGCATTTATTTTGACTCAAATCGGTGAGAATAAAATTGATTTAAACAATGAGTTTCTTTTTTACAGTAGACCAAAAGGAACATACAAAGGAAAAGATACAGAAAAATTACTTTTAGATTTTTACCTAGTTAATACGACAATTTCTCCTGGAGGAAATAAAGTAAAAGCTACAATAAATAATACCGAATTCATTATTACAGAGTGGGCACCCTATTATCTCCAAGGACTTCCAAAGGGAGAGATAAAGATAAAACTTGAACTTATAAATTCCGAAGGTAAATTAGTCGATAGCCCGTTTAACCCCTCAGAAAGAACTGTAATCCTTGAATAGCATTTTAGATGAAAGATAAAGCGATTAGTTATAAAACATACTGGATTACCATAATTACTTATTTTTTTTTATTTTTAATTGCACTTTGAAACTTAAAAGATGCAAACTAGAAGAAACTGGATTCGCTCATCAATTGGTTTGGGAGGGCTTTTGCTTGCACCTGAATTAGCCCTTTCAAAGGAAGAAATAAGAAAATTTAATCCTAGACCACCCTCTAAAACAATCAAACTGAGCTCGAATGAAAACCCTATAAGAAATAAAAAACAAACTATTGTGATTTAAAACTCACAATAAAAGACTACGATAAATACACATTAATTTCTGTAGAACGAAATAGAAAGTCGTTATATGTTGTAAAGTCTAAAATAGATTACAATTTTGAACAACAAATCAAATACAAAAATAATTTTTACTTGTTATTAGAGTAATGGACTGTAACTTTTAGCTGAACTTTACGCAATACCGCACTCAAAAAAACAAACACTTGGTATTTATTGGGGCAAAGGAAGATATTTGTAGCCCGTAGGGGAATCGAACCCCTCTTTCCAGGATGAAAACCTGGCGTCCTAACCAATAGACGAACGGGCCAATAAATTTGGTTGCAAATGTAGAATATATTAATCTATTGTGCAACGCGAAATCTACGAAAAATAGATATTATAAAACTATCGCTAATAAGATTTTGCAAAGTAAACCTTCTGACTTGATTTTTTTCCTGTCAATACACATTTTCCTTTTGAACTTGAACTGTAGGGAATACAACGGATAGTAGCTTTAGTTTCTTTTTTTATTTTTTCTTCAGTTTCAGTAGTTCCATCCCAATATGCATAAACAAAACCACCTTTTTGATTAATTACATTTTTGAAATCATCATAATTATCAACCTCTGTAATGTTTTCTTCAAGAAATTTTTTGGCCCTTTCAAATAGATTAACATGAATCTCTTTTAAAATTTTCTCTACTTCATTTAAAACAAAACTTTGTTTAATAAATATTTTTTCTTCAGTATCTCTTCTAGCTAATTCTAACTGATCTTTTTCAATATCTTTTGGTCCTATAGCAACACGAATTGGAATACCTTTCATTTCGTGTTCAGCAAACTTGAATCCAGGTTTAAGATTTTCTCTATTATCGAATTGAACTCTTACGTTTTTTGATTCAAGTTCATCTTTAATTTTTTTAGCTACAATGGAAATTTCTTCAAGCTGTTCTTTTCCCTTAAAAATTGGAACAATAACCACTTGTGTTGGAGCAAGGTTTGGAGGTAAAACAAGTCCTTTATCGTCACTGTGAGTCATTATAAGCGCCCCCATTAAACGTGTAGATACACCCCAAGAAGTTGCCCAAACATACTCTAGATTTCCGTTTTGATTTGCAAACTTAACATTGAATGCTTTTGCGAAATTATCTCCTAAAAAGTGAGAAGTACCTGCTTGAAGTGCCTTTCCGTCTTGCATTAGCGCTTCTATACAATGAGTCTCAACAGCACCTGCAAATCTTTCGCTCTCAGATTTTAGTCCTTTAATTACCGGAATAGCCATATAATTTTCTACAAAATCTGCATACAAATCGTTAATTAAAAGGGCTTCATCCTCCGCTTCTTTTTTAGTTGAATGAGCGGTATGACCTTCCTGCCACAAAAATTCAGCTGTTCTAAGGAATAATCTTGGTCTCATTTCCCATCGAACAACATTTGCCCATTGATTGATAAGAAGTGGGAGGTCTCTGTAGGATTGGATCCAATTTTTGTATGTTCGCCAAATTATAGCCTCACTTGTTGGCCTTACAATTAATTCCTCCTCTAGTTTAGCCTCTGGATCTACAATTAGCTTCCCATCTTTACCACTATTTTTTAAGCGATAGTGGGTAACAACAGCACATTCTTTCGCAAAACCCTCAGCATTTTTTTCTTCAGCCTCAAAAAGACTTTTAGGAACAAAAAGTGGAAAATATGCATTTTGATGTCCAGTTGCTTTAAACTTTTTATCAAGCTCATTTTTCATACTTTCCCATATAGAAAAACCGTAAGGTTTAATTACCATACACCCTCTAACTGATGAATTTTCAGCAAGTTGGGCCTTTGAAACAAGTTCATTATACCATTTTGAAAAATTATCCGACCTTTTTGTTAACATTTTAAATACATGTTTGGCACAAAATTTGGTTATATTTAATTAAAGATATAGACCATGAACAAAACTAATAAATTAAGTTTGCTCAAAAATAAACATAACAATTTTATGAATGGCTTTATTGTTAATGTTTTTAAAATTTCTTTTTTAATAATATTTGTTCTTATTCAAGTTTCTTGTGGAAGCTTCCAGCCTGTATCCTATTATTCTGACGGAATATATTCATCTGATAATGTGATTGTTATTAGAAAAAGTGATTTAGATAACGATTCCAACTCATATTCTAGATATTTTGATCAAGTAGCAAGACAATATGATTTGGATGACAGGAGGAATGATGTAGTATTGTCCGATATAGATTCTATAAATTCAAATAATATAGATAATTATAAGACTAACCCACAATGGGGGGGTGGTCAAAAAACAACACAAATCTTTATGTTTAATAATGGTCCATGGGGTTTTCAAAATTTTAATAATCCATTTTACGCAGGCTTTCACAGTCCATTTTGGAACGGTTGGGGATGGGGAAATCCTATGAGATGGAATCGTTTAGGTTTCATGGGATGGAATAATTGGCCTTGGTATTATGGTTGGAATGCCAATTTCGGTTTTTGCGATCCGTGGTTGTTTGGTAATCCTTATTGGGGATTCTCAGGATTCAATTATTTTAATAGTCCTTACGTGGGTAGTTATGGTGTAAGAAGCTCTTCACAATTCGACCGTGTTAGAGGCTGGGCTTATAGCTCCACCTACAG
Organism: Flavobacteriales bacterium TMED96; assembly: GCA_002171475.2. Lineage (GTDB taxonomy): Bacteria > Bacteroidota > Bacteroidia > Flavobacteriales > Flavobacteriaceae > TMED96. The sequence continues at coordinate 30,260 of NHEX02000046.1, read as the reverse complement.
AGGAAAAAATACCGGACCTACGAACAGTAACTTTAGGGCTCGTTCAGGTCGGGCGCAGTCTAATAATGTACGTTCTACAGCAAATAGTTCCATTCCGGATTTAGTGTCTGAAGGCCGAAGATTAACACAAAATAATAATTCTGAACAAAGAAGGGTAAATTCTAATTCAGATGCTCAACGAAGAAGAATTGAATCGATAATAAGACAATATCAGTCCAGGGGATACAACGTAGAATTACTTCCTTCAGGAAGCAATAGTGATTTTTATAAGTTAAGAGTTTCTGAAAATTATGGATACCAAGGAAGAAGTTCTTTAAATAGTGATAATTCTGTTTTTAGCAGGTCATCTTCTCAAAATAATTCTAGTGGTAAGACAAATCAGAATTATAATCAATCAAATAGCTATTCTAGGAACTTTTCAAACTCATCGAATAGCAGATCATATAGCTCTCCAAATAGAGGTTCATACAACGCATCAAGGGGCAGTTCATATGGTTCGTCTTCAGTAAACAGATCCTCAGGGAGGTCATCTGCAGGGAGATCCTCTGGAAGAAAACAGTAATAAATAATATCCTATGAAAAGTCATTCATCTTTGTTTATAGGTCTATTATGTCTTAGCATCAATGCTCAGTCTTTGAATGATGCGTTAAGATATAGTCAAACATCATTATCAGGAAGTGCGAGATATAATGCTTTATCTGGTGCTTTTGGGGCTTTAGGTGGGGAACTTAGTTCAATTAGTATTAACCCTGCTGCTTCTTCTGTTTTTTTGTCATCAGAACTTTCAGTAACTGCAAATGCTTTCAATAACGAGGTTACATCTTCCTACTTTAATAATAAAAATATTAATTCATTTAATGGTGTAGATTTATCTCAAGCTGGAATTGTGGTGGTTTTAAAAGATGAGGGAAGTAGCAAATGGTCAAAAATTTCGTTTGGATTCAATTATCAGGTAAATAATAATTTTGATAATAACATCCTTGCAAGGGGAAATAACTCGAACAACAATGGGATTGATAAATACTTCTTATACCACGCGATGAATAGAAATTTAGATGATATTTCTCAAATAAATGGCGAAAGCTTTAGGGAAGCTTATATCAATATTGGAGAACAGCCTAATTTGGGTTATTCAGCTCAGCAGGCACTTTTTGGGTACGAAGGATATGTAATAAATCCTCTTTTTTCAGGAGATTCCAATCAGCCAAATGATCCACTAAGCCCTATTAATCCAGTTTATGATTACACCTCCAATACAGTACCGTTAAATAACGGATTCTATCATGAATATTTTCTAAATAGCTTTGGTATAAATAGACTCTACACTTTTAATATCAGCGGTTCATTTAAAGATAAATTTTATTTTGGTTTAAACATTAATTCACACAGATTTGATTATACTGAAAAAATTGATTTCTACGAAAGTAATTATGCTAACGAATCTGGTATCAAAGCACTAAGATTTAATAATTATTTAACAAGTTTAGGTGAAGGAGGTTCTTTCCAAATTGGAAGTATATACAAATTGAACAATAAAATAAGACTGGGCTTAGTAATTAATAGTCCCATTTATTACACCATAAATGAGAGTTTGAGTCAATTTTTAGTTACAGATCTAGATAGTAACCCTAATAATGATGAGTTACTATTGGATCCAGAAACTGAAATATTTTTTCCAGAACATAAACTTAACTCAGCTGGTTCTGTTAAAGGAAGTTTTGCTTATATAATTAGTACAAAAGGGCTTCTTAGTTTTGATTTTACTAGGAAGAATTATTCTGGGATGAGATACAGACCTGGTGGAAATAATTACTTAGATACGAGTCTTAATAATGAGATTAGAAACAAGTTACGAAGTAATAATATAATTCAAGTTGGAGGTGAAATAAGATTAAACCCACAAATAAGTCTTAGGGCTGGATATCTTGCAGAAAGTAGTTCTTCGAATTTATATGATAATAGCATTACTAATTTGAGTTTCGGAATTGGTTACTCATTTGATTATGGAATTATAGACTTATCATATCAAAATACAGATTACAATAATCTAAGGCCAATTTTTAATGAAGGACTGATAGATTCTATTGGATTGTCAACCACCAGAAATAATTATGTTATTACATATAGATTAAAACTTTAAGAACTAGTTCACTGGCACTTTTAATAATCATTTGAGTATATTTGCAGTGAATTGTAAAAAATGAAAGTCGAAAAAAAAACTTATTCTGAAGAAGATTTAAACCAGTATGATCACTTTAGTTCGAATTTAAAAACCCCTCTTAGAAAGGATGCTTTTAATTTATCTAACAAAGAAAAAATTGAGATCATCAAAACTAAAGTAGCTGACATCATTCAAACTTTGGGCCTGGATCTAAATGATGACAGTATTAAAGGAACGCCCAAAAGAGTAGCTGAAATGTATATCAATGAAATTTTTAGCGGATTAGACCCAAAAAACAAACCAAAAGCATCAACTTTCGAAAACAAGTATAAATATGGGGAGATGCTTGTTGAAAAAAATATTACTCTTTTCTCAACTTGTGAACACCATATGCTACCAATAATTGGTAAGGCGCACGTAGGGTATATATCGAATGGAACTGTGGTTGGTTTATCAAAAATGAATAGAATAGTTCAATATTACGCTCAAAGACCGCAAGTCCAAGAAAGGCTTACTTTACAAATAGTTGAAGAAATGCAAAATGTTTTAAAAACAAAAGATGTTGCTTGTGTAATTGATGCAAAACATATTTGTATTAATTCAAGAGGAGTTTGCGATCCAAATTCAAGTACTATAACCTCTGAGTTTGGAGGTACATTCAAAAATGAGGCTAGAAAAAATGAGTTTTTAGATTACATTAAGATTGAAACAGAGTTTTAATGCAAGATTTATCCGTATTCAACTCTTTAACACGAAAAAAAGAAAAGTTTACCACTTTCCGTAAAAATATAGTTCACATGTACGTGTGTGGGCCAACTGTTTATAGTAATGTTCATCTTGGTAACTGTAGAACTTTTATTTCTTTTGATATAATTTATAGATATCTGCTCAACTTAGGATATAAGGTTAAATATGTCAGAAATATTACAGATGTTGGCCATTTGGAAAACGACTCTGACGATGGAGAAGATCCGATTTTAAAAAAAGCTCAAAAAGAAAACATTGAACCAATGGAAGTTGTTCAAAAATACACCATAGATTTTCATGAGAATTTAAGAAAACTAAATACTATTCCTCCAAGTATTGAGCCTACTGCAACTGGCCATATTCTAGAACAAATTGAGTTAATTGAGAAGATTATTAATAACGGATTTGGATATGTAAGAAATGGATCCGTTTATTTCGATGTACTTAAATTCAATAAGAATTCTAAATACGGCAAATTAAGTAGGCGAGACTTAGACGAATTGGTTCACAATTCCAGAACACTTGATGGTCAAAGTGACAAATTAAACCCCCAAGATTTTGCACTTTGGAAAAAAGCTGATTCCAAACATATAATGAAGTGGAAATCTCCTTGGGGTGATGGTTTTCCTGGTTGGCATACCGAATGTAGCGCAATGAGCACTAAGTATTTGGGAAATAAGTTTGATATGCATGGTGGAGGTATTGATTTAAAATTTCCTCATCATGACTGTGAAATTGCACAATCAGAAGCACTTAATGAAAATTCAAAAATCAAGTACTGGCTTCATGCAAACATGTTAACACTCAATGGAAAAAAAATGTCAAAATCGACTGGAAATAGTATTCTCCCGGGTGAATTGTTTGACGGTGATAATGATTTTTTTTCAAAAGCTTTTTCTCCAAACGTAGTACGTTTTCTGTTCCTTCAAGCTCACTACAGAAGTATATTGGATCTTAGTGAAGAAGCACTACTGGCATCTGAAAAAGGTCTTAAAAAACTTGAAGTTGGTATAAAAAATATTTCTAAGATTAAAACTTCAAAGTCAAGTTCTGGATTTGATTTTTCAAAATGGGAAGAGAAGTGTTACAAAGCTATGAACGATGATTTTAATACCCCTTTATTAATCGCTGAGCTTTTTAATGCAATACATTATTCCAACTCGGTGCTGATGGGAAAAGAAAAAATTTCAAAAAAAGATAAAAATCATCTTTTTAATAAAACTTCTGTTTTTTTCTCTGAAATACTCGGTCTTAATTTATCAATTGATAATAAAAATATTGAGTCTAGCACACTACTTGGCAAAACATTAGATCTTTTAATTAAAATTAGAAATAAATCAAGGGCAGATAGAGATTTTGATACCTCTGACAAAATAAGAGATGAGTTAAACAAAATAGGAATTACTTTAAATGACAATGAAGACGAAACAACCTATGAATATTAAATTTTTTATTCCAAGTTTACTAAAATTCTTATTTACAAATATTATAAAAATATACCAGAGGTTTATTTCACCTTTTTTTCCATCCAGTTGCAAATTTTCACCTTCATGCTCTAAATATGGAATTGAGGCTATAAATAAATATGGAGCTTTAAAAGGGGCTTTTTTGACATTTAAAAGAATCATGAGGTGTAATCCTTGGAGTAAAGGGGGGTATGATCCTATTCCATGAAAATATTTTTTATAAATTTAAATTAAAATGGCATGATTATATTAAATAAAATTATTTGGGAACCTAGTTCGACAATTTTTTCAATTGGAAATTTTGGTATTCATTATTATAGTTTGATGTTTATAATTGCTTTTCTTTTTGGATTTAATATAATGAAGAGAATGTATGTTAAAGAAAATATTCCTACAGAAAGGCTAGAAACCATGCTTTTTTACATAGTCCTTTCAACACTTATTGGTGCAAGACTTGGTCATGTTATTTTTTATGATTGGGCATATTACCAAAACCATTTATTGGAGATTTTCTTGCCAATTGAAAAAAGCTCAAACGGATATTCTTTTACAGGTTTTAGAGGCTTAGCAAGCCACGGTGCCGCCATAGGTATTCTAACTGGAATAATAGTTTATCAAAATATTTACAAAGAAAAAACCTTACTCTGGATTCTAGACAGATTGATTATCCCAACAACTTTAGGGGCTGGTTTTGTTAGAATAGGAAACTTTTTTAATTCAGAAATAGTGGGAAAATACACAGGAAACAATTTTGGTGTTATTTTCGTTAATCGAGGTGAAACAATGCCTCGTCACCCAGCTCAATTATATGAGGCAGTTTGTTATTTTATTCTTTTCTTTATTCTAACTCAAATATATAGAAGTGAATTTAAAAATAAGAGTGGATTTTTGCTTGGTTTTTTTATGCTTACTTTATTTAGTATTAGATTTTTAATTGAGTTTATAAAAGAGAGTCAGGGCGGATTTGAGACAATTTTACCGTTATTTTCTACTGGTCAATGGCTAAGTATTCCATTAATTTTCTCTGGAATTATAGTTTTAATTCGATCAATCAATACGTCAAAAAATTAAATATATTAATTTTTTGTGTTTTGAGTGTCAAACATTACAGGTGTGGCAATAAATACAGATGAATATGTACCTATTATTACACCTATTATCAAAGCAAACATAAAACCTCGAATCGATTCACCTCCAAATAGAAAAATAGCAAGTAATACCAATAGAGTCGTTAAAGAAGTATTTAACGTTCTACTTAAAGTTGAATTTAGAGCTAAATTGACAGTTTGTGATATTTTTTCATTTTGATTGGTTTTGGTATACTCCCTAATTCTGTCAAAAACAACGACTGTGTCGTTTAGTGAGTAACCAATAACGGTTAATATTGCAGCAATAAATGCTTGATTTATTTCCATATTAAAAGGCATAATGTTATATGATAGGGAAAAAATACCCAATACAATTAAAACATCATGAAAGACAGCAGCAACTGCTCCTGCAGAAAATTGCCATTTTCTAAACCTTATAAGAATATATATGAAAACAATAATCAGTGAACCAATTACAGCTAGATAAGAATTCTTTTTAATGTCATCAGCGATAGTTGGTCCAACTTTAATAGAAGACATTATACCTATTGTTTTAATCTCTGATCCATTAATAAATTCGTCAATGGTGTAATCCTTAGGAAGAAAGTTTGATAAAGAAGAAAAAAGTTTTTGATAAATTTCATTATCAATTTGAGTACCCTCTTGATCAATCTTGTATTTTGTTGTAATTTTTAACTGATTTGCTTCACCAAATGTTTTAACCTCTGCACTTCCTAAAGAATTAGAAATTGATTTTTCAATTTCACCTGGGTTGACAACCTTATCAAATCTAACTATATATGATCGTCCACCAACAAAATCAACACCCTGATTTAATCCCTTGAAAGTTAAAGAAATTAGACTTGTAAAAACTAATACTGCCGAAATCGAATAGGCTATTTTTCTGCCTTTTAAAAATTGAAAACTTAAATTGGTTAATAAATTCTTGGTCAATTTAGTTGAAACATTAATTCTTTTCTTTTTGGAAATTCTGTTTTCAATAAATAACCTTGTTACAAAAATTGCTGTAAACAACGATGTTGCAATACCAATTAAAAGTGTTGTAGCAAACCCTTTAATAGGTCCAGTTCCAAAAATAAATAAAATCATTGCAGTTAAACCTGTTGTAATATTTGCATCTAAAATCGAAGAGAGGGCATTATTAAATCCATCATCAACTGATTTTTTATCTCCTTTACCTCTTCTTAACTCTTCTCTAACTCTTTCAAATATTAAAACATTGGCATCTACAGATATTCCAATAGTTAAGACAATACCAGCAATTCCTGGTAGAGTTAACACAGCTCCCAAGCCAGCTAAAATTCCAAAAATTAAAAGTATATTTAGCGATAAAGCTATGTCAGCAAATAAGCCTGACCATCCATAATAAAAAATCATCCATACCAAAACTATAATCAATGCAATTAAAAAGGAATATAATCCACTTTGGATTGCTTCTTTTCCAAGTGAAGGTCCAACAATCTCAGATTGAATAATATCTGCTGAAGCAGGTAATTTTCCTGCTCTGAGTACGTTTGCAAGATCAATCGCCTCATTTAATGAAAATGAACCTGTAATTTCAGATCTTCCTCCAGATATAGCTCCATTACTAACTCCAGGTGCGGAGTACACTAAATCATCTAAAACTATCGCGATACTGCTGCCATCTTTGAATGCTTTGCCAGTCATATTTTCCCATATCCTAGAACCTTTTGAATCCATTTGCATAGACACTGCGGGTTGACCTATTTGACTGTAGGTTTGAACAGCATCTACTATAACACCACCACTTAGAGGAGGTTGATTATCTCTGTTTGACTTAATTATAAATAAATCAACCAAATCATTATTTTGATTTGCCTTACCCCACATAAACTTTACATACCTTAAATTAGAAGGTAAAAGTCTCCTAACCTCAGGTAAATCAATGTAGTATTTAAACAAATCCTTATCTTTTTTTGACACCTGTGCTAGAACTGGGCCTCCCTGAAAACCAAGACCTTTAATCAAATCATTCAAAGGGTTTTGAATGCTAGGACTTAATGAATCTGTTTGTGCTATATCAGAAAGTAAATCATCAATTCCAGATTCTTTGGATTGGCCATTACTAAGCTGATTCTTTTCAACTTTTAATTTATCTCTTAACAACAAATTTGCTTGTGATAAAAAGTTAAAAAACTGATCATTTTTAAAAGTTTCCCAAAATTCTAATTGGGCTGTGCTTTGAAGTAAATTTTTAACTCTCTCTACATCTTTGGCTCCAGGAAGCTCAACTAAAATTCTTCCCGTTTGTCCCAACCTCTGTATATTTGGTTGAGTAACACCAAACTTGTCAATTCTTTTTCTAAGAACCTCAAATGCTGATGTGATTGATTCATCAATTTTTCTTCTAATGATTGGTTTCACTTCATTATCTTCCATATTAAAGTTGATTAAATCACTCAAGTTTCTGTTCGAAAAAATATCAGGATCTGACAATTTTGATGTCCCTTTTATATTTTCAAATGAACTGAAAAATGATTCAACATAGGGTACATCAGACTGTTTTTGCAATTCATCAGCAGTTTCTAGAGCTCTGTTAAATACTGGATTTTTAGTATTATTTGATAAACCTTTTAATATATCTTTTACAGATATCTGTAAAATAACATTTATTCCCCCTTTTAAATCTAAACCACGATTTAGTTCTCTTTTTTTTGCGTCATTATATGAGGTAAAACCGTAAATAGAAATGTTTGCAATTGAATCTAGGTACTGTGATTCTAAATTATCTCTTTTGGAAATAAAATCTTCATCGTCGTCACTAATTTTAGAATTAGCGTAATCTTTTGCATTTTCTTCTACACCACTTGAAATAAATGTAAACGATAGCTGATATATGCTAACAATTAAAAATAAAAAACCAAATATTTTAACAAGGCTATTATTTTGCACTTTGAAATTATTATATAATGCGGCATCTAATATAAAAGTTTAAATCTCTAAACACAAACACAATTAGGTATGATTTAAATTAATAAAAACTTAAAAAAAATAATTTATTGCCTAAATATCGATATTAGATAAAATCTTTAAGGGATTTATTCATAGTAGCTATTGCCTTGGCGCTTTCATTAAGTTTATTTTTTTCTGAAGAATTCAAATCCAAATCGATTATTTCTTCAATTCCTTTTTTACCGATAATGCACGGAACACCTATGCATATATCTCTTAGCCCGTATTGGCCCTCCAAATAAACAGAACATGGAATAATTTTCTTTTTATCGTTTAAAATACTATCAACCAAATAAGAAACTGATGCGCCAGGTGCATACCAAGCAGATGTCCCAAGGAGCTTTGTAAGGGTAGCTCCACCAATCATAGTGGAAGAAATTATGTCTTTCTGCTTTACATTAGACAATAATTTGGTTACAGGAATTCCATTGTATGAGGCTAATCTCATTAGAGGAATCATGGTTGTATCTCCATGTCCTCCAATAACCATAGCATGAATATCAGATTGAGGTTTATTTAGTGCTTTAGACAAATAAGTTTTAAATCTAGAGCTATCAAGAGCTCCACCCATTCCAATTACCTTGTTTTTTTCTAGTTTATTAGATCTCAATGCCAAATAAGTCATTGTATCCATAGGATTTGAAACGACTACTATAATTGTATTAGGAGAAAATTTCAATATGCTTTCAGTAACCGAGTCAACTATGCCTGCATTAATACCAATCAATTCCTCTCTAGTCATTCCAGGTTTCCTTGGAATACCTGAAGTTATTACAACGACGTCACTATCTTGAGTACTTTTGTAGTCATTAGTAACTCCTTTAACAATTGTATCAAAACCAAGAGTAGAAGAGGTTTGAGTCAAATCCAAAGCTTTTCCTTCAGCTAGCCCTTTTTTAATATCTAAAATAACAACTTCACTAGCGATTTTGTTGATAGCAATATACTCAGCGCATGATGCGCCAACGTTTCCAGCTCCAATTACACTTACTTTCATAACAACTTAAGCATCAATGTTTGTATAAACAGCATTATTTTCAATAAATTCTCTTCTAGGTGGAACATCGTCACCCATAAGTATAGAAAAGGTTTCATCAGCTCTTTCTTGATTCTCTACAACTATTTTTCTTAAAGTTCTATATTCTGGATTCATAGTAGTATCCCATAATTGTTCAGCGTTCATTTCTCCAAGTCCTTTATATCTTTGAACTGACGCACCTTGACCAAAGTCAAGCATTATTTTATCCCTTTGATCGTTATCCCATGCATATTCCTTTTTATTTCCTTTTTTAACTAGATAAAGAGGTGGAGTTGCAATGTACACATACCCTAAGTCAATTAATTCTCTTAAATATCGAAAGAAAAAAGTCAAAATTAGTGTAGAAATATGACTTCCATCAACATCGGCGTCACACATCACAACAATTTTGTGATACCTTAGTTTTTCAATATTGAGAGCCTTACTGTCTTCTTCTGTACCAATAGTAACACCAAGAGCAGTGTACATGTTACGTATCTCTTCGTTTTCGAAAACTTTATGTTGCATTGATTTTTCAACATTTAAAATTTTACCTTTCAAAGGAAGAATAGCCTGAAACTTCCTGTCTCTGCCTTGCTTTGCTGTACCACCAGCAGAGTCTCCCTCAACAAGAAAAATTTCACATTGGGCAGGATCTTGTTCTGAGCAATCAGAAAGTTTTCCAGGAAGCCCTCCACCTGTTAACACTGTCTTTCTTTGTACCATTTCTCTTGCTTTTCTAGCAGCATGCCTAGCCTGAGCAGCGAGTATAACCTTTTGGACAATTATCTTCGCATCATTAGGATTTTCTTCCAAATATGATTCTAACATTTCAGAAACTGACTGAGAAACAGCTGACGTTACATCTCTATTACCCAATTTGGTTTTTGTTTGACCTTCAAATTGAGGTTCAGCCACCTTCACAGAAACAATTGCTGTCAAACCTTCTCTAAAATCGTCACCACTTATTTCAAACTTTAACTTGTCTAACATTCCTGAAGATTCAGCGTATTTTTTTAATGTAGCAGTCATACCTCTTCTGAAACCTGACAAGTGTGTTCCACCTTCATGTGTATTAATATTATTAACGAAAGAATGTAAGTTTTCAAGGAATGAAGAGTTATAAACCATCGCAATTTCGACTGGAATCCCATTTTTTTCTCCTTGCATGGAAATGACTTCCTTGATTATAGCTTCCCTAGTTTTATCTAAATATGTAACGAATTCTTTTAAACCTTCTTTAGATTTAAAAATTTCTTTTTTGTAATTACCTTTTCGATCTTTCTTCCTTTTATCTTCAATAGATATTTTGACTCCTTTATTTAAAAATGATAGTTCACGCATCCTACCAGAAAGTATTTCATAGTCATACTCTAATATTTGCTTAAAAATTTCAGGATCAGGTTTAAATGTAACTTCGGTACCTTTTTCTTTGGTTTTACCAACTTCCCTCACCTGGTATTTAGGTTTACCTCTTTCATACTCTTGCTCCCATATAGAACCATCTCTATAAATAGTGGCTTTTAAAGATTCAGAAAGAGCATTAACACAGGAAACACCAACACCATGCAAACCTCCAGACACTTTGTATGAATCCTTATCAAATTTACCTCCTGCTCCTATCTTTGTCATTACTACTTCCAACGCAGACACTCCTTCTTTTTTATGTATTCCAACAGGTATCCCTCTTCCATTATCTTTTGTAGTTATAGAGTTGTCTTCATTGATTATTACACTTATAACATCGCAATGACCTGCAAGTGCTTCATCTATTGAATTATCAACCACTTCGTATACCAAATGATGAAGGCCTCTTGAACCAATGTCACCAATATACATTGAAGGTCTTTTCCGAACATGTTCCATACCTTCTAATGCCTGGATACTATCTGCAGAATACTTTGTTTTTGCTACGATTTCGTTCATTATATATTAAGATTATATCTATTTGTGGAGTACCATAAATTTACGAAAATNAGCTGTCTAAAATTGAGAAATATAAACTACTGACAGACTAAGTTATTAACATCAAATGTGAATAAATCTGGTTGTTAAAAATACTAAAAATTGAAATTACTGTTAGTAAGATTTATTGTGAATATTTGAAATAGCTCTTCCNCTTGGATCATTCATATTTTTAAAAGCCTTATCCCATTCCAGGGCAATAGGAGTGCTACAAGCAACAGAAGGTTCGGAGGGAACAGACATCGCAGCAGCATTACTAGAGAAATGATTTTGAAAAATTGACCTGTAGTAAAATTCTTCTTTGTTTTGAGGTGGGTTNATTGGGAAATATTTATTAGCATTTTTCATTTGCTCGTCAGTTACTTTTTGCTCAGTAATATCTTTNAGTTTATCAATCCAACTGTATCCAACACCATCAGAAAATTGTTCTTTTTGTCTCCATACCACTGACTGTGGTAAATATTTCTCAAAAGCTTTACGTATTACCCATTTTTCCATTCTTTGTTCTGTAATCATTTTGTCTTTGGGGTTGATTCTCATGGCAATATCAATAAACTCCTTATCAAGAAAAGGGACCCTGCCTTCAATCCCCCAAGCAGCCAAGGATTTATTTGCCCTTAAGCAATCGTATTGATGCAACTTGTTTAACTTTCTTACAGTTTCTTCATGAAATTCTTTTGGGCTTGGAGCTTTATGAAAATATAAATATCCTCCAAACAATTCGTCTGCTCCCTCGCCAGACAAAACCATTTTAATTCCTAGAGATTTTATTGCTCTTGCCATTAAGTACATTGGAGTCGAAGCTCTAACAGTAGTGACATCATATGTTTCTAAATGATATATAACATCGCTTAAGGCATCTAATCCTTCTTGTATAGTAAATTTTATTTCGTGATGAANAGTCCCAATATGATCAGCAACTTTTCTTGCAGCCACTAAATCAGGTGACCCCTCAAGACCAACTGAAAAAGAATGTAGTTGAGGCCACCAAGCTCCTTTGGTATCGTCAGATTCAACTCTTTTTGATGAAAATTTTTTAGCTAANGCGGATGTGATTGAAGAATCCAAACCTCCAGATAANAGCACTCCATAAGGAACATCACTCATTAACTGCCTGTGCACTGCATTTGATAATGCTTTTTCAAGTTGATCAATATCTGTTGAATTATTTTTGACATTATCGTAGGATTTCCAATCTCTAGAATACCAATTTTTAAATCCCTCTTCATCACTTGATAAATAGTTACCTGGTGGNAATAGTTCAATTTTTTCACAATTGGACTCTAATGACTTTAGTTCAGAAGACACATAAAAAGTTCCAATTTTGTCCCATCCAATATATAATGGGATAATTCCAATATGATCACGGGCAATAAAATAGCTGTCATCAACAGTGTCATAAATAGCAAAAGCAAAAATACCATTTATGTCATCTAAAAAATTTTTTCCTCTTTCCTTAAATAATGCAAGAATAACTTCACAATCAGAATTTGTTTTAAAGTGGTATTTATTTTTAAGTTTTTTTCTTATTTCTNGATGATTATAAATTTCNCCATTAGCAGCTAATATATAACGCTTGTCATCTGAAAAAAGTGGTTGCTTACCGGACGTTGGATCAACTATNGCNAGTCTTTCATGGGCAATAATAGCATTATTGCTTGAATAAANACCACTCCAATCAGGACCACGATGTCTAATTTTTTTTGACATCTGGAGAACTTTTGGGCGAAGTAATTCCATCGGCTGTTTTAGATTAAAAGCACAAACAATACCACACATAGCTTATTATTTAATTAAAAATTCAAATATAATTCAAAATTTTAGTTATAATTAAATTAAAAGTAAAAAACATCAATCAAATTTTTGAAAAACTATAGATCCATTAACTATAGTAGCCACCACTTCGGCNCTCGTTATTTCTTCCTCTGGGACTTTCATAATNTCTTTTGTTAGGATAACAAAATCNGCAAACTTACCTTTCTCNATACTTCCCTTAAAAGANTCTTCAAAATTTGAATATGCTGCCCAAATAGTCATTCCTTTTAAAGCCTCATTTCTTGTCAAAGCATTTTCCTTTAAAAAACCCTCCGACGGATTCCCATCGACATCTTTTCTTGCGACTGCCGAGTGAAAAGTTAACAATGGGTTTACTTTTTCTACTGGAAAATCAGTACCCAAGGCTATTTTACCTGACCAATCCAATAGTTCTTTNTATGCATAGGCCCTATTTAATCTTTTACGACCTAGTCTTTCATCGGCCCAATTCATATCACTAGTGGCATGGGTAGGTTGAACAGATGGAATAATCTTTGAATTAAACTTTTGAATATCAAATTCATCTACTACTTGNGCATGTTCAACTCTCCATCTTGGATCTTCAATGTCTTTTAAAATNTAATTATAAACATCTAATACAATTTCGTTTGCTTTATCTCCAATTGCATGTGTATTTAGTTGAAAACCTTTAGAAGATAGTTTATTCGCTAAATCAAAAAGTTCCTCTTTTGTAGTGATTGTTAATCCTTTGCTTTTATTTTCATCGGAGTAAGGATTTTTTAATAATGCTCCTCTACTTCCTAAAGCTCCGTCTANATANGCTTTAACTGATCTAACAGTTAATTTTTCTTTTTNAATTATACCATTTGTTAAATAATAATTGAGATTATCATTGGTGTTAGAAATCATTGCATAAACTCTAATTTTCAACTCTCCTATTTCCTGTAAACTATCAATAACTTGNATTGTTTTTTTATCTAACCCTGCGTCATCAACAGTTGTGAGGCCATTTTCTAAAGCTTTTTTTTCAGCGTCAATTAAAGCCTTTGTTATGTCTTTTGAAGTATTAGGTGNTAAAATGCCCATTGCCAAATCCATTGCGTTATCCACTAGCACGCCCGTTGGTTTGTTATTTTCAACTAAAATAGAACCTCCCTTGACTTTAGTTTTGGAACTAATACCTGCTTTTTTAATCACATAATCATTAACAAGAAGTGCATGACCGTCGATTCGCTTAAGTAAAACTGACTTATCAGGAAACAACCTATTTAAAAAAATGTTATTTGGGAAAGCTTTATTTTNCCATAAGTTTTGATCCCAACCACTTCCAATAATAATATCTGATGGACTATTTTTNTTATAAGATAAAAGTCTTTTTTCAATTTCACCTATGCTTTTAGATCCCCTTAAGTCAACTTGTGTAAGAGATAAACCTAAATTGAAAAAGTGACAGTGAGCATCAATAAAACCGGGATAAATCGGTAAACCCTTAGCATCAAATTTAAGCGCGTTGGGATATAAATCTATAATCTCATCTCCACCGACAGATAAAAACTTTCCATTCTTAATTGCAAATGCTGTGACTTTTTCGAAAGAGTCATTTANTGTGTAAACATTAGCATTAAAGACAACCCAATCCGCTTTTCTGTATTGACATGAAGTAATCAAACAAAAAGCAAAAAAAAACTTTAGGATTCGTTTAATCTGTAATCTCATTTTTCTAAACTAGAAAGATACATCAAAATTATATTTTAGGCCAAGTGAAATTTGCAAAGGATATACCGTATAATTGCTCCAAAAAAACTGATTTTGATTTAATAAATTTTTTCCTCTTATAAAAACTTCCCATCTATCATTTAAGTTATATTGGATATTTGCATCAATTTGGGTGAATGGATCAAGTGTTTCAAACAAAATGGGNGNNTTCTCAATANCCTGNCCNAGAAAAATATCTCTAAATGAATTANTTCTAACACCAACATACNTTAAAAATNATTGAAAGTAAATTTTATTTGATATTTTTAANGTACTATCAAATTGAAGAGAAATTTCAGGTAAATTNAGGGCTTCAAACAATTNAGGTGTTTTATTTCTCAAATCATAGTTAAAATAGGCTGCTTCAAAATTTAATCTGCCACCATTTTTAAAAACTCCTTTCAACTTAGNTTTGATTCCNGTACTTAACAAAGATGTGTATAACACTTCAAATGAATTACCGAATCTATATGCAATAATATTGTTTACATCAAAGTTCTTTCCAAAATTTCTAAACATAGGTCTGTTTTCTTCAGATAAATAAAAAAGATTCCATTGAAATTCCCAACCCTTAGACAGGCTCGACCTAGTCCCTAACTCAATTTTATGAGGTGAGAAAGAAGACCTCAATCTTACTGCAGGTGCTATGTAAGGATTAACGTGCGATAAAGTTCTAAAACTGTTTTGATAAAACTCACCATTTAAATTTAAAAAGGGAGCAAAATTTGAATTTTCTGGTTTAAAAGTAATATTAACATCTGGAAAGTAATAAAGATTTTTTTCAGCATACTCGTCTCCTGTAATAAAATAAGACTGTATCCCTAATCTAAATTTAAATCTACCTTTTTCTTTGCTTGAATAAATTGAAACTCCCCCAAAACTTGAAAATAATTCACTCTCCATTCTTGTGTAAAAGTCTTCTTTAAAGTTAGTTGAAAGAATATTGATCTTGGGAATAGCAGTTAAGTATATTGCCCCAAAATCTAATTGAAATTTTGATGAAAAAGAAATTTCATTTTCTCGCGTAGAATAAGAATCTGCAGTGTAATACGAATTTAAAGAAAACCCTTTAACTATTTTATCGTACCATTTCCAATCTGAAGTAATTGAAAAATACGTAAGCCTTTGAACAGGATCGAAATTTGATAACACATAGTTATCTTCTATAGCAACAGGGAGGCCATAAAAGGACTGCCGATGTTGCCTGAAATTAATTTGAGAAAAAGAGTTTCTTTTACTGGTTGAAAATTGATGAGAAATATTCAAATTAAAATTTGATTGCTTAGTATCTATTGAAAAATCATTAATATTTTTTAATAATCCATCGTAAAACAGAAAC
Organism: Flavobacteriales bacterium TMED96; assembly: GCA_002171475.2. Lineage (GTDB taxonomy): Bacteria > Bacteroidota > Bacteroidia > Flavobacteriales > Flavobacteriaceae > TMED96. The sequence goes on along the minus strand of NHEX02000046.1, from coordinate 13,950 downwards.
CAATCAACGTTTTGTCTTTTATCAAGGGATATGGATGAACCGTAATCTAAGAGTAAATTATTGAAATTACCAAAACCTAATGCTAATCTTGAATTAAAGCTTTCTTTTGTGGGTACTATTTCAAGTTTCTTTGGAGTCCCTTTTGACGGATCAAATGTAGAAGCTACAGCAACTGAGGAAATAAAAATTTTTGGACTTTCAATTTTTGAAGTTAGAGTATCAGAAATAATTATTTTTGATTTAATTTTTTTTGCAGCAGGAATTTTCGGAACAAATGACTTTTTAACAGTAATTTCTTCTTTTTTAATACTCTCAACCTTTTGAGAATAAACAAAACATGAAAAAAAACCTATTGTGAAAAGTAAAAGTAATTTTAATTTCATTATTAATTATTTATCTCAACTGATGAATTTTTTTTAGATTCAATTTCCTTAATTTGAAGTAAATTTTTCTTTGCCTCCTCGACTATATCTGGCATTTGACCAAAATTCTCTATGACAGACTCTAATATAAAAGTAGCTTGAAACGCATCTCCTAATTGATAAAAGTTTTTTGACATAAGTAACAAACTTTTCCCAGTCCATTTTTTATAACCACTAAAATCATTTGAAATTTTCTCTATAACTAAATTTGAATTCAAGTAGTCATTTTTATCAAAATTGTCTAAAGCTTTGAAATATAAAGCTTCTACTACAAATTCTTTATTGGCATCATTCTCGAGTTTTTTGTACGCATCTAAAGCCTTTTTTTTTGTTTCCAAGATTCATAAATGATCTTGCAATAATTAAGTAGGCGTCACTTTTAATTCTTCCATTTATTTTTTTAAAAGAAATTAATTTTTCACCATAAATAACAGCTTTGTTATAGTTTTTGTCTTCATAAGATATCTTCATAAGATTAGAAGCTGCATAAATTAGATTTTCGTTTTCTTCGGCTGAGCCTTGTAGTCTTTCTAAAAAAATAGTAGCCTCAGAGTTATTATCTAATTCAATAAGAGACTGGCATATCCTAACAATTGATTTTTCAGTATAATTATTTCTAGTACCAGATATAACTTTTTTGAAATTTAAAATCGATTCATCCCATTTTTTGTTTGAGTAAAGAATTTCTCCCAACATATAGGATATTCTTTTTATATCTAGACCATTAGGGTAATTTAAAATATAATCGTCAAGCGCTTTTTTGAGTTGTTTTTCTTTTTTTTGATTTACTAATACATCTATCGCATCTATGGTGGCTTTTTCAATTTCTAATTCAGAAATTGATGATAACCCACTAGATTTTATCCAAATGGAAAATTCCTCAACGGAATTTCTCTCTATAGCTATTTCTTTAAGTGTTACTAATGCTTGAGCTACAGTTATTTCTGTGGGAAATTTTTTTACATATTCTCTCAATAAGTTTTCAGAATTAATCAAATCCCCCTCATTATAAAGTATTAAGGCTTTATTTAAAATAGCCTTTGGAGCAAAGATGCTTTTAGGAAATTTTTCAATTATATAGTCATAGTTCTTTAATGCTTTTTCATAGTTTTCTGAATTTGCAAATGTTGTTGCTAATTCAAAATGACAATCATCAATTACAGTTGAGCCAGGAAATGATTTAATAATTGACTTAAGTTGATTAATTTTTTCTAGAGGTTTATCTAGCAATCCATAACTTAACGCAATCTGAAAATAAGGATATGTTGGCCTTTTGTTCAATTTAATTGCTCGTCTATAATTTTCAATAGCTGAACTATAATTCTTTAAAACAAAATAAGAATCTGCTATTCTTAAATATGAATCGTATCTATATAGTTCTGAAAAACTCGACCCCAATGACTCATTAAAAGCAGATACAGCCAAATTATATTTAGATAACTTCAAATAATTGTAAGCAATATCATAATCTATAAAAATCTCCTTATCTAACACAGAAATAAACTTTCGGTCCGTCTTTAATTCTAATAAAATTTTGAGAGACCTCTCATATTCACCTTCTTCAAAAAACGCCCTAGAAATCCAATATTTTGAAGCCACAATGTTTCTTGGGCTATAATTATTTTCTAAACCCTTTTCAAAGTAATTAATTGACTCTTTATACAACCCGACATTATATAGTGATACAGCTTTAAGAAATAGTGCCTTTTGTCTTATTTCTTTAAACTCTGATTTTGGGTATTTATCTAGTACTTTTAAAGCAGATCCATAGTTTTTTCGTTTTAGATAAGATTCAAGTATCAGTTTTTGAATATAATTGGCCTCTTTATTTTTGGGATATTTTTTTAAAAAATCATTTAAAATAAAAGAGGGTTCTTGATATGAATTTCCGATTCCATAACTAAGTTTAGCATAATTTAAATATGCATCCTCTTTTATTTCTAAATCAAAATTCATCTGAGCTGCCTTTTTAAAAGCATTTAAAGAGGAAGTGAGATCTTCCATTTTAAGGTAACTGTCTGCAAGATGATAGTAAGCGTTTTGAGCAACCCTATCGTTTCCACTTATAATTTTATTAAAGTTTATTATTGCTTCACTATAATTGTTTAGTTTATAATTTGAATATCCAAGCTGATAATAATGAGTATTATTTAATTTTCTGTTTTTACCTTTATAATCAGGAAGATAACTTAACGCAGATCTATAGTCTTCAAGATTAAAGTAACTTTCTCCAATTATTTTAGACAACTCAGACTCTTCTTTTTCGTCAGATCCATCTAAACTTTCAATTGCAAGTCTTATAGCTTCCTCAAATCTTCCAAGTTTAAAGTTCATATTCGCTCTAAAGTAACCTGTTATATTTTTATCGTTATCCCTATTTAATTTATCAAAGTTTTCATTAGCTTCTTCAAAGTTCTCCAATTGATAAGCTATAAATCCTAAATAGTAGTTGGTGTTTTCCTGATAATCTTGATCGTTTTGAACCTTTTGAAAATATTTTCTTGCATCATTGTATCTCTTTGAAACGAAAAGCGAATATCCTTTATTAAAATTATACATGTTTTTTTGATGTTTAGAAACATCTTGCTCTGAAACTCTATTATACCATTTCAAGGCATATGAATATTTTCCATTTTTAAAATAAAAATTAGCTGCATCAAAAAATGCAGTTTCAGAAAGATAACTAGTTGGGTTGTCTATAATATACAAATTCAGCATTTTATCTGATCCTGGCACATTCCTTCTCAATAGTGTTTCAATACTATAAAATTGATTTTCATTTTTTAGATTATCTAGTGACGAGAAATAATTTTGGACATTATAAAATTGATTTGCAGCTTTATAATGGTTTGAAGCAAAGTTCAAATTAGCTAAATTGTAATATTCAATCTCCCAATTTTGCTGACAATAGCCAACTGCATGGATGAATAATAAATAAAGAAAAACAAACAACCTTTTAAAATCAATCTTCATAAATATATTAAAGCCACTGTTTTATTTAAACGTTTTTATTATCAAATAATTATAAAATTATTAATAAAATAAAAAATCGTTTGTGACATTTGACATCATATATATTAACTTTAGAAAATATTCTTTTTTATGTCCATTATTCAACTAATTAATGCATCTATAGATCAGAACAAAAAATCAATCCTTGAGAATGTAAACATTGAAGTAGCAAAAGGTGAGTTTGTTTTTTTAATCGGTAGGACAGGAAGTGGTAAAAGTAGTCTTATAAAAATCCTCTATGGTGACTTGAGTTTAAGAAAAGGAATTGGAAATGTTGTAGGTTTTGACCTTCTAAAAATTAGTCAAAAACAAATCCCATTTCTCAGGCGGAAAATTGGTGTCGTTTTTCAAGACTTCAAATTATTATCCGATAGAAATATCTATGATAATCTTAAATTTGTTTTACAAGCAACTGGTTGGAAAAATAAAGATGATATTGGTAAGAAAATAAATGAAGTTTTAAATGAAGTTGGTTTGTTTGATATTGAAAAGAAATATCCATTTGAACTCTCCGGAGGAGAACAACAAAGGACCGCAATCGCAAGAGCACTATTAAATACTCCTGAATTGATAATTGCTGACGAACCTACTGGAAATTTAGATCCTCAAACCAGCAACGAAATTATGGAGGTTTTTAAAAAATTACACAATCAAGGTATGTCAGTTTTTATGGCAACTCATGATTATAATATGATTGTTAAATTTCCTGGAAAAATTTTCAAATGCGATTCTGGAAAAGTATTTGAAGTTATTGCAAAACAAAAAGTAAATGATAAAGAATAAAATATGTCCATTTTAAATATTCCAAAACTTAAATTTTCAAATAGCAAAAACTTTCTTCTTATAGCTGGCCCCTGCATAATTGAAGATGAAGATTTAAGTCTTGAAATTGCAAGCAAAATTTGTTCAATTTCTAATAATCTTGAGCTGCCTTTTGTTTTCAAAGGAAGCTTTAAGAAAGCTAATCGTACTAAGATTGACAGTTTTACCGGCATTGGTGATTTAAAATCTCTTTCAATTTTGAAAAAAATTGGAAGTGCGCTTGATATACCTACCATAACCGATATCCACGAGACGAAGGACGCTGAAATTGCATCTAAGTATGTTGATATTCTCCAAATACCTGCATTTCTTGCTAGACAAACTGATCTCTTGGTATCAGCTGCTAATACTGGAAAATTTATCAATATAAAAAAAGGTCAATTCATGAGTCCAGAAAGCATGAGGTTTGCTGTCGAAAAAATCGCTTCAACTGGAAATAAGAATTTTATGATTACCGATAGAGGAACTCAATTTGGTTACCAAGATTTAATAGTTGATTTGAGATCAATTCCAATTTTAAAAAAAATTGGTCCAACCATTTTAGATGTTACTCACTCACTTCAAAAACCAAACCAAAATACTGGTGTTAGTGGGGGAAATCCAGATTTAATTGAAACAATAGCGAGAGCTGGAGTGGTAAATTCAGTTGATGGGTTATTTATCGAAACCCATCCTAATCCAAACGAATCTAAGAGCGACGGAGCAAATATGTTACAACTTGATAAACTTGAATCCCTTCTTGAAAGACTAGTTAGAATAAGACAATTGGTAAAGGATTTTTGAAATTATTTAAAAAAACTTAATAATTTTGTAAAATGTTCTTTAAAATAATGGGGTCGACCGGATTTGACAGCAAGGTCAAGTGATATGTAAGCATGTCGAGCATTGATTCACAGCTCGTAAATATTGGACTCAAAATTTAAATGGCGAAAATAATTACGCTCTAGCTGCATAATAAACTGAATTACAGTAAGTTTTAGCCAAGTCCTAACAAGGTTAGGAAGCTGGATGTCTCTTAATAGCTATTGTTGACAGCGATTAAAATTGAGGCACCATAAAGTCAACATTAAGGTAATGATTGTGTCAATTTTTACTTTAACAATTGAGACACTAAGGTTATAGTAGATTGTTTTCATTCAGCTATTACTCGAAAATTAGTTGAAAACTATGCATGTAGAAAGTATATTGTTTGCTTGTATGGACGAGGGTTCGATTCCCTCCGACTCCACTCTATAAATCCATTATCTACTGTAATACAGTTAGTTAATGGATTTTATTTTTCATACTTGTACGGAAAATGTACGGTAATCAGTATTTATCCCCCGTTTTTACAAATAAACCTTGAAAGTTTTGAGAAGTTCTCTGCTGTTATGCAGGGGCTGGGGTTTATAGATTNACTTTTCTNNATCATCCATAACACACAGAATAGTATATANCCCCAACATTTTAAGCATGAAATATNTTCGCANGNTNGGGCATCAATTGAAATCNGNTNNAANCCTNTNNTGTNNTTGGNCTNAGGGNTANNTNACGNTGGAGTAAANNGGGGTGTTNTGTAGGGGTATGAAGGGGGATAGAGGGGGGGGTAGTTCAAACTTCTCAATATGCATTACCATTTTATTTAATTCACACTAAATCCATAAGTATCTGATTCACCCGCACTCCCTTTTAGGGGGTGGTATAATGGGACAAAACATGTCTCAAAATTAGAAGTCCTTTTTTAGTTAACCAGCGACTACCATTAATAATATAGGTATCTGTTTAGCTTAAGAGGGATTTTGTATTGCAAAAGAAGCCTTAATCATTACCTAAAAGTTGTGCTACTTCATCATAGGATTCTTGAGTTAAGACATCAGTCCATTCTGTTTCACCTTTGTAAATGGCTAAATAAGTAACATCTTGATGTTTTGAGGAGGAGTGCCAGTGTTCTGTATTGGCAGTACATTTTAAAATATCACCTTTTTTGATCACAATGGGTTGTTTTCCTTTTTCTTGGTAATAACCTTTTCCCGAAACAACAACTAAAACCTGACGATCTGTATGCTTGTGCCAATTCAAGGTTGAATTCGCCTTGAAAGTTGCTTTGGTAATATTGNAGGATAACGATTCATCTGCTCGAATCAGTGGATTCAACCATGCTTCACCTAAATAATTCGTATTTGGTGCCTTAAATCCTTCTAAAAGATATGAGGACACTTCGTATTCACTGGTTTGTGCTTGTATAAAACCACTGGAGAGAAGGAGGAATAGGAAATATTTTTTCATGATCAGAATTTTAATTCATTGTACTTAATCGGTATGCTTTAGGGGTACAGCCTAATTTCTTTTTGAACAAACGACTAAAATGTTGAGGATATTTAAAACCCAATCCAAAAGCGATTTCATTGATGGATAGATCTGTGTTGATCACTTGTTCTTTGGCTACTTCAATCAATTTATTTTGAATATATTCTTGTGCAGAAATTCCTTTTTCTTTTCGCACTAAGTCACCAAAATAATTGGTGGAAAGATGAACTTTCTCTGCAAAATACTGCACNGATGGAAATCCCCACTCTTGTGGAGCAGAGGAGTAAAAGTAATTCTCCAATAATAGATCAAATTCATTCATTGTGGAATGATTAGGCAACTCGCGGGTGATGAATTGTCGATCGTAAAAACGCATGCAATAATCCAAGAGCAAACTCAAATTCGAAAGGATCAGTTTTTTACTGTGCTTGTCGGTATTTTGTTCAAGTTCAAATTGAATTTTATCAAGTAAACTCAAGATTACCTCTCGCTCTTTATTCGATAAATGGAGGGCTTCACTGACGCTATATGAAAAGTAAGAGTACTTAGCAATTCCTTTTTCCAAATTACTGCCTTTCAGCAAATCAGGATGAAACAATAAAGCATAACCTTTGGGCTGGAAAGCTTTCCCTTTTACCATCCCAACGCGCTGGTTTGGCCCTATAAAGACCATAGTACCATCGTCAAAATCGTATTGATTCCCCCCGTATTTTANTTTACAACCAGCGTTGTCTTTGAGAAAAATCGCATAACAGTCAAAATCCAAACCGTCCCACTGGGTATTTATGCTATCNATATCGTTTCGAAGTTGATAAAAGTCAACTAATCCAATGAGTGGATGTACAGGTTTTTGGTTCCTGAATTTTAAATAATCGGCAACTTTTTCAATTTTAAAATAGTTATCCATCGTTGTTGTTTTGATGTAAATATACTCGTTTGAACCCAGCTGCATAAACAAGACCAACCTTATCAGTAATCATGGTTGTTAAATCAGTAATTTGGATTGTTTAAAGTACAAATTAGCCTTTAATTTTGTTAAAAGTTTACACATGACGAAAAATGTATCTGCTCTCATTCTATCTTTAATATTTCTCGCTTTAAAACATAGTAGTGCGCAAGAGAAAAACTACAACGCTTCATTTATTGACACCCCTCCTACTATTGATGGTTTTCTAGATGAAAAAGTCTGGAAAAATAAACCAGAAGGAAAAGACTTTTTACAATTTTTCCCAACCGATTCTCTTCAAGCCCTTCAACCCACAAGNTTTCAAGTTCTNTATTCAAAAACCACACTTTATGTTGCATTTAAAGCATTTTATGAAAATGATCAAGTGGTGGTTTCATCGCTTAAACGAGATTTTAGTGCACTTACCAATGATAATGTGTCTTTACTCTTCGATACCTTTAACGACGGAACCAATGCGTTCTTTTTTGGCGTGACTCCCTATGGGGTCCAACGAGAAGGACTTGTTTCGGAAGGTGGGAGTAGCTTCAACAACACCTGGGACATAAAGTGGAAAGCAGAAGCACAACGCTTTGAAGATCATTATACCGTAGAGATTGCTATTCCTTTTAGTTCACTAAAATTTATTGAAGGNGCAAACAGTTGGCGTTTTCGNCCTTACCGTTGGAATCTTCAAAACAATGAACAATCGACTTGGGTGCGTGTTCCGCAGAACCAGTTGCTCTCCAGTCTAGCCTTTATGGGAAGGTTAAATTTCGAGCAACCATTGGGTAAGTCAAGAACTCCTATTGCCATTATCCCCTATACCAATACTGCGGTAGAGAAAAATTATACCCCAGAAAATGCTTCTGCTTCCATCAAAGCAGGAACCGACGCTAAAATTGCGGTTAGTGATGGACTAAACTTAGATATCACTTTAAATCCAGACTTTTCCAATGTAGAGGTTGATGATATTTTTACTAACCTAACCCGATTTGAACTTCGACTGCCTGAAAAGCGACAATTTTTCATTGACAACAACGACCTCTTCGACAGCTTTGGGAATACTTTCAACGGGGCGCGTCCTTTTTTCTCAAGAAGAATTGGGCTTGCCCAAAATCAATCAGGTTCACTTATTCAAAACGACATCATTGTAGGGGCCCGTTTAAGCGGTAAAATAAATGAAAATTGGCGTTTAGGGATGTTCAATATTCAAACGGCAGAAGATCGAGAAAATGGAATTTCTGCCTATAACAACCTTATGACCTCGGTGCAGAAAAAAGTTGGGAAACGATCGAATGTAAGTGTATTTCTGGTCAACAAACAGGCNACTGGTGAGGCAAATTATCGAACAGAAAACCAAACTTTTAATCGCGTAGTTGGGGCGGACTATAACCTGGCTTCATCTGACAATGTTGTGCGAGGACGTTTTTATGTACACAAATCATTTCAGCCGGGGGATAGCGAGGGAAATATCTCAAGTCAAGCTGTTTTTTTCTATAACCCAAGAGAATGGTTTATCGTTACAGATATTGCCTATGTGGATAAAGACTTTCGAGCAGATCTGGGTTTTGTCCCCAGAAATGATGTCATTCGCCTAGGACAAGCAATACAACGTATAGTGTATCCTAAAAAAACCATTTTTAACACCCATAGGCTTATGCTCCTTTTGCTGAACGATCATAAACCTTCGGAAAATTACAGAAAAACAGATCATTCCTACAGTATCCGATATGAAGCAGAATTGCGCAACCTAGCACAAGGAAATATTTTTCTTTCTAAAAACTATATTTACCTCAACTTCCCATTTGATCCTTCACGTAAAGAAGGTGCTATTCCTCTACCCGCTCAAACTGGCTACAACTACGATCAAATTCAACTGGGCTATCAATCCAATAACACCAAATTGTTTACGTATGGAACCAATATGACCCTTGGTCAATTTTTCAATGGACATATTTCTTCTCTAAGTGCCGATTTCAATTACCGACTTCAACCCAAAGCTAATATCGGTCTTAACCTTCGCTATGATGGAATTCGTTTACCCCAACCTTACAGCAGTGTCGACTTACTATTACTAAGTTCTCGGATTGAAGTTACATTTAGTAAAAAACTATTTTGGAATTCGCTAATTCAATACAGAAGTCAAAGCAATAATTTTGGAATCAATTCGCGCTTGCAATGGCGATTCGCCCCTTTATCTGATCTTTACTTAGTGTATAATGACAACTACATTACAGTAGATGAATTTCAACCCAATTTTCGTTCGCTGAACTTGAAACTAACTTATTGGATAAATCTTTAAAACAATTATATGAAGACACATACAAGTTTGCCCATTCAACGAATCTCGGTTCTAGATGCCCTTCGTGGTTTTGCATTGTTGGGGGTTATCACAATGCATATGTTACAAAAATTTGGGATTCCTAATCTCCCTGCAGAACATGCTTATTTTCAGTTTCCCGTTTTAGATCAAGCCATGCAATTTATAGGTCGGAACCTAGTAATGGGTCGATTTATCAATATTTTTGCGTTCCTGTTTGGGCTTAGTTTTTTTATTCAAATGGATCGAAGCGCTCAGAAAGGAATNAATTTTAGCAGACGTTTTGCNTGGAGGATGNNNCTNTTACTTGTATTTGGNCTCTTAATTCATTCTTTTTATAGCCTTGAAATTTTATCAGTNTANGCTTTTTTTGGNTTGTTNATNCTTCCACTANANAANGNNAANCANTGGGTNTTACTAGGGNTNTTTGCTTTTNTNTTNNTAGGCGGTCCAAGGATNTTACAAATAACANATCATAACTATCAANNTGAAATTNCAGANAAAAAGAGCGANACNCGACNTCAGAAATAAATNCNGGGACCCNAGAATTACCTNCTCATTTAAGTCAACCTTCACTANTAAACTCANTAAAATATAATTATNAAGAACGATTGTGGGGNAAACTCAATTATCAGTTTGGATTCATNGGCCGCGGCTATGTTACGCTTGCATTATTTATTTTAGGCCTTTGGGTNGGTCGNATTCGATTCTTTGAAACANTNNCNCAGTTNCGAAAAAGGAANTNTCTATTATTAGCTGNNTTNTCTCTAGCGTTTCTTCTTGTTAGTTTGTTGCTTACTTTATTTCCTGAAATGAATATTCNGATATTTTTTCGTCCNCAGGGNAANTTTTTNTCNCCTACTTTAGGGCTTTATCANAGTNTGCANGACCTNAACTTATTTTTGTTTTCAGNTNTTCTAACTATGGGTTTTATTTCCCTTTATCAAACAGCTGTAGGAGAACGTATTTTAAGTGTGTTATCACCTTACGGGCGTATGGCTTTAACCAATTACGTAGCACAAGGCATATTGGGATTCTTTTTATTTTCTCCTTGGTGTTTCGGATCTAGTATTAGCTCTTATGGAGCCTTTACTCAAGTGATGATGGGGTTAGTCATATACATCATTCAAATTCTATACAGTAGGCAGCATCTTAAAAGCCACCGTTATGGATTGTTAGAATGGGCATGGAGAAGCGCAACTTACATGAAATGGCAACCTTATCGCTAGCTGTTTTTTCTAGAGTTTGATTTACTAGGAATTTAGCCTAATATAAATTATTAAATTTGATAGAGGATGGCTTCATTGAGGATACATAACTATGATAAAGATGATTATTCTTTTGTGGGAACAGTGAAACCAAATATCCTTATGAGAGGATAAACTATCCCAGTGATCTATAAGGACTGTGATGAAATCTATGACAGAATCATCGATCCTTGGACAGATGTACTCTTAAAGTTAGGATGTAAGAACGGTAATAGTGACAATTAAGTAGAATGGGATTATGAACCAAGAAAATGCTCTAAGTGCTTTAGTTGTATTATTGAAGATGATGAACAAGGGATAATCATTATGGCAGATTAGTCCATAATCACTCTTTATATATACTGTGATTTCCTACACCAAGGCATCAAGCGTCTCCTTCATAATATCCCTTACCTCAGCTTGTATGCCGAAGGTTGTTGTTTCTGTATAATATCTTAGTTTCTTCAATTCATACAGGTAGCTTCTTCTGTTCTTTTCAATAAGCGATGTCCAGTAGTTGATGTTGTTATACTTCAGTATCATTTCTTCTTGTCTTATGGTTGGATCAAACAGCAGGACATTATCCCAGGCATTGAGTAGTGGCTCTATTAGGTTATGCGTGTTCTCTTTAAGGTCTTCTAGATAAAAGACCTTGTAGGCATTAACTCTTCGCATAGTGTTGTAATTTAGTTCAAACCGTAATGTCTCTTTACATACTTCATATCCTTGTGATTCGTAATGTAATCTCTTGTCATATAGCTTAACCATATATTCTGACAGCCCTACTTGCTTATACCTGCCTTCATCACTATGAAACTTAGACTCAAATGCTCTTCCTTTATACATAAGGGCGTTGTCGATGATACGTTTACTATCTAGCGGAGGCGTTATGTTGGCGCCAAACTCCAGTCCACTGATCTTCAACTCCCATGGATTAATTCCTAGTGCTGACCTCAATCCATTTACCGTTTCGATAAGATCATTCTTTGAGAACAAGTTAAAGTTATGCTTCCCATCATTGAATAACTTATGTAGACTTCCACTTACCTCAAGCCATCCGCTAGGGTAGAGTTTTATCTTCATATTCTTCTCCCATCCTAGAAGATGAGTTAACACCCTCTTACCATTAGATGACATACTTACCTCTTCCCCTGTTGCATTGTTGATGGTGCTGTAGAAATCAATCTTGTTCTTTAGTTGTTCTACTTCACTTTTTGTCAAGTACTTGTTGAGTTTTACATAATCAATCATAGCACCTCCTTTTTTGAAGGCTCAAGCTTAACAAGTGCATCCTGAATGGAGGACTCTTTGTAGTAAACCCTACCGCTTATAGAATGGGCTGTAATCTTACCTTGCTTAGTCCATCTTGAAAGTGTTGATAGATCAATTTTAAGGCGTTCTGAAGCCTCTTCTCTAGTCCACAAGACTTCTGAGTCTTTCTTTGCAATTCTAGCTTCTAAAGCCTCGATTTTCCCAAGTAAAGGGGTGGTGATTTGTTGAATTAACTCTTCTAATGAAAGCTGCGTAACTGTTATCTGCTGCATGATTATTTTTTGCAGCAAAGGGGAGTTAGTTAGTAACTAGTTAGAAGGGTTTTTAACTAGATTGCTTTGTGGAATACCTATAGCATCAAAAATCTCATTAGTTTCCTCAATAAGTTTGTCATTAAGAGGATAATTCTGAATGGAGTTTGATTGTGGAAAAGACTTTTCAGCACTCAAATAGGGTTGGTATGTTCCCTTGTTTCCTCCTAAAAGAATGGAGAGTAGATGAGAGATTTTACTCTGGTTTTCTTTGAGTGAATCAATACCATTAAGGTGTTCTATCACACCTAGTCTGTAAAGCATCGTCAGTTTTTTCTTGTAGTTTAACCCCCTATCATTTTCAAGAACTAAAGGCTCTCGAGATTCTCCTTGAATAAACTCAACATTATTTTCTTTGACTTGTTTTACTGAATCTAAACCAACAACTTCAACACCTAAATTGTTAAGCATCGATACAAGTGAATTAATGTTTGACATCATAGAAGATTCAATAGATGAGGTAGTGTTCTCTGATCCGCTAATCCAGAAGTCTTCTTTGATGTACTGTTCATGAATTAGCTTTATGTATCGTTGTAGTTTTGACTTATAGAACACAATCAAGTCTTCATTTGAGATGCCGTCTCTAGGCTCCCCGGCCCAGATCATGAATATATTTTGTTTCATCCCAAAGAAAAACTTTTCTTCTTCCTCTAAAGCAGCAACATAATCATTAACAGCTTTTTCTATTTTGTTTAATAATGAGGTGAGCTGATTAGCTATATCAGAAGCAACATTTGCAGTTCGTTTTGATAATTCACCTATCACTACATCGCTTTTTATCTTCTTATCCTTTCCTACTAGCTTTATTCTAGTTAATAAGCTGGATCTTTCAGAAGAAAGTTTATCTACTAACAATTTTATCTGTTGACTTTTATCCATTGTTATTCATTTTAGAGAACATTTCGGCAAGCATTAGAGCATTATCAATAGGGTCACGTTTGATGTATTCCAAAAACTGTTTTTCTGAAGAGTGTCCTGTGGCAGACATCAAAAGCGGAGTAGGAATCTTCCCATAGTAGTTGGTAGCAAAAGACCTTCTTCCAATGTGAGAAGTAACAAGTTCATACTTCGGATACATACCCTTCTTCTTACGGTACGATTTTTTTTCTATTGTACCAACATTCACACTCTTACCTCCATGAATAACCTCAGTAATTCCAGCTAATTGGCAAACTTCTTTGATGTAATCATTGTATTTCTGATCACTTATTTTTTTGGGGAAGGATCCGTTACGCTTATTAAGCACCTGCTGTACATCGTCTAGTATTGGCAAGACAACATTTTTTTTAGTCTTCTTTTGTTTGAACCTTAA
>NHEX02000045.1 GCA_002171475.2 Flavobacteriales bacterium TMED96 | reverse complement strand
TGGATAACAAGTGAAAAAAACCCTCTTACTGCTAGGACAGTGGTTAACAGAATATGGTATCAGATATTTGGAAGAGGAATTGTAAATACAATAGAAGACATGGGAACTCAGTCCGAAGCCCCTTCGCATCCTGCACTGCTTGATTGGCTCTCATATGAATTTATGACTTCGATGGATTGGAGTTTGAAAAAATTAATTAAAACTATTCTTTTATCTTCAACATACAGACAGAGTTCAATTATTTCAAAGGAGAAAATAAGCAAAGATCCTGACAACTTTTTTTATGCTAGAGGACCAAGGTTAAGACTTACTGCTGAGCAAATAAGAGATCAAGNTCTATTTGTCTCAGGTCTTTTGAGCAAAAAAATGTACGGGCCCGGTGTTATGCCCCCTCAACCGGACGGAATCTGGGAGAGCCCTTATAATGGTGATCAATGGGTTGAAAGTAAAGGTCAAGATAAATATAGAAGAGGACTTTACACTTTTGTAAAACGAACAAGTCCGTATCCTTCTATGACAACTTTTGATGTAAATATGAGAGAGGTATGTTATGTAAAAAGAATTCCGACCAATACACCACTTCAAGCACTAGTTACTTTAAATGATCCTGTGTATCTTGAAGCTGCTCTTGCATTTGCTAAACTTCATTCAAAAAAGCCTTATGAAGCCGCAATAAAAGATATGTTTGAATTTGCAACATATAGACAATTAAGTGAAGAAAAATTAAAATCTTTAATAAATTTGTATAAAGAATCAAGTAATTTTTACACTAAAANCCCAGAGNAACTTCTTAATTTTTATTTAGAGAATAAAAAAGTTTCCAATAAAGTTGCATCGTTAGCGATAGTTGCAAGTGCTATTATGAATCTTGATGAATTTTTAACACATGGATAGGATAAAAAAGCTTCTTGAAGAGAAAAACACTGCAAATGCAAAACTCAACTCGAGAAGACATTTTTTAAAAGATTGTACCCTTGGCTTAGGTGGTATGGCTCTTGGTTCTTTACTTGGGTCATGTTTTTCTNGAAAAGAGAGTTTAGGTGTATCTGGCACTGAAAGATTACTCAACCCTTTGTCACCCTCTGCGCCTCCTTTTTTGCCAAAGGTTAAAAGTGTAATTTATTTGCACATGGTAGGAGCCCCATCGCAATTGGAACTTTTTGATTATAAGCCTGAATTAGTTAAATTAAACAATAAACCGTGTCCAGAATCTCTTTTAAAAGGTAAAAAATTTGCTTTTATCAGAGGAGTCCCAAAAATGTTAGGTCCCCAGGCCAAATTTTCTAAGGAAGGTAAATCTGGCAACTGGGTATCAAATCATTTACCTCACTTTAAAAAAATTATTGATGAAGTTGCATTTTTAAAAGCAGTTCACACAGATCAATTTAATCATGGCCCTGCACAAACCTTTATGTTTACTGGGAGTGCCAGATTGGGTAGACCTAGTCTTGGCTCATGGGTAACATATGGCCTGGGNTCTGAAAACGCTAANCTTCCTGGATTTGTAGTTNTAACATCGGGTGGCGCTGCACCAGATGCAGGAAAAAGTGTATGGGGAAATGGTTTTTTGCCGTCTGTTTACCAAGGTGTTCATTGTAGATCAAAAGGAGATCCCGTTCTTTATTTGTCAGACCCCAAAGGTGTTAATAGAAGCTTAAAACAAAAACTCATAAAATCTATAAATGATATAAATCTTAAAGAACACGAAAAGTTTAATGATCCAGAGGTTTTAACTAGGATTAATCAGTACGAAATGGCATACAAAATGCAGGTTTCAGTACCTGAAGTAATGGATATAAACAATGAACCTGAATATATACACGAAATGTACGGTGTCAAACCAGGTGAAGAATCATTTGCTAACAACTGTCTTTTAGCCAGAAAAATGGTTGAAAAGGGTGTTAGATTTGTACAACTTTATGATTACGGTTGGGATGCACANGGAGATAATGAAGGAAANAGNTTGACAGCAGGNTTTNTGAAAAAATGTCAAATGATGGACAGACCTGTAGCAGCATTAATANTAGATTTAAAGCAAAGAGGACTACTTGANGACACACTTGTTGTCTGGGGTGGTGAATTTGGGAGAACACCAATGCAAGAAAANCGNATTGGAGTTGGAAATNTATTTGTAGGTAGNGANCATCANGGAGANGCTTTTACTATGTGGATGGCCGGNGGNGGTATTAAAAAAGGAGCGGNTCANGGAAATACAGANGAATTAGGCTACACAGGAATTGAAGGCAGAGTATCAGTACACGACATNCACGCAACAATACTACATTTACTNGGTTTTGACCANGAAGAATTTACCTATCAATTTCANGGNAGNCCNTTTAGATTNACNGATGTTGAAGGNAGAGTNATTAATGAAATTTTATCTTAGTAAAGATGGATTTTATCTANGANNTAATAGGTAGATTNCANCCACTATTTGTTCATTTACCAATTGGNTTNATAATNATNGGATTAATGCTGGATTTCTTTTTTAGAAATAAAAAAGAACATGCCCCCGTCTTAAGATTTGTTTTTTTGTGGGCTTTTATTACATCAATTTTCTCAATCGCTACTGGCTATTTACAGTATGACAGAGAAGGTTATGCTTGGGACAGTGTTCAGTGGCACCTTATAATGGGAATTCTCACAATGATTTTTTGCCTTCTATTTTACCTGAAACTTAAATATCGAGCATTTAGAATTTTACCTAAAAATTTCCTATTCGCTGGTCTATCAGTTGCACTCTTAGTAACAGGGCATTTGGGTGGAAATATAACCCATGGTAGTGATCATTTAGTCGAACCTTTACCGCCAGAGATTAAAGGTTTATTAGGGTTAGAGTATCAAAATGATATCATTGAACTTGATCCTAAAAATTACATAAATGCTGTATTTTACACCGATATTATTCAACCAATTCTTACCCAGAGGTGCGTTTCATGCCACAACGATAAAAAAACTAAAGGTGGACTTAAGATGAATAGCTACAATGCCATTATTAAAGGGGGAAAAAATGGTTCAGTTTTAATGATTAACAATTCAATGGAAAGTAAGATACATAAACGAATGACTCTCCCTATCGAAGATCGTTATCATATGCCGCCAAAATCTAGAACTCAACCCAGTAAGGAAGAAATTGAATTGATTAAAATTTGGATTGATAATTCCGCATCTAAAAATGCTTTGGTTGGTGATTTACCTATACCTAAAAAGATGTTAGCTTCTTTTTTTCCAGACAAACCTAATGGTATCTTTCCAGAAAAAGACGAAGAAGTGGTAAATAATATCCAGTTGTCTAATTTAAGAGATAAAGGGTTTTTAGTTGTTAATATTTTCGAATCATCCCCTTTTTTAAAAGTCTCGTGCATTAATATTGGCGATTTTAGGGATAAATCAGTTCAACAGCTCATAGATATTAAAGACAATATTGTCGAATTAGATCTTAGTAATACTAAGGTGACAGACGATGTTTTTGAATATATTAGAGACTTTAAAAACCTAACTATTTTAAAATTAGACAACACTAATATTAGTGGTGCAAAATCGAATATTTTATCAAACCTAACCAATTTGAAAAAGATTAGTCTAATTAACACCCCATTTGATTTTAAGTATATTTCTAATTTTTATAAATATCCAAATTTGACTAATGTTAACCTATTTAAGACGGGCAAACAAAATATTCAGGAAATATCAATACCAGATAGTTTAAAGCAGATTTTTAACTTGGGGGATTTGAAACTAGAAAAAATAAGCTCAGATGATATTGTCTACCCTTTCAAAGTATATGGAGAGTAAATTTAGAAGGTATGTCTTTTAAACGCTTCTATTGCTTGGTATTCAGTTAATCCTAATTTATTGAATGTTATTGCAGTATTTCGATTTCGCTCCTCTGCTCTTAGCCAAAAGTCGCGTTTGTCTTGTCCTTGATACATTACTTTATCCTTTTGAGATTGATGGGATAAAATTGAATTTCTTTTTTGAATCACTTGTTCTGGACTCATAGGTACTGCCATATCAATTTCATGGATATCCCATTCTTGCCAAGCACCTCTGTATAGCCATAGCCAACAATCTTTCATAAAAATTTTATTTTTTATTTCTGAAATTGCTTCGAATAGAATATCCAAACAAATTTTATGAGTCCCATGGGGATCTGCTAAGTCTCCAGCGGCAAAAATTTGATGAGGCTTTAATTCCTCTATAAGTCCTTTAACGATATTTACATCTTTTTGAGATGGATCTTTCTTCTCAACTTTACGCGTTTGATAAAATGGCAAATTAAGAAAATATAGACGACTTTCTTTTAAATTTAAACCTCTAGCTGCCGCAAAGCATTCGCTTTTTCGAATGTCTCCTTTTAATTTATTTAACT
Organism: Flavobacteriales bacterium TMED96; assembly: GCA_002171475.2. GTDB lineage: Bacteria > Bacteroidota > Bacteroidia > Flavobacteriales > Flavobacteriaceae > TMED96. The sequence continues at coordinate 10,064 of NHEX02000045.1, read as the reverse complement.
CATTACTATCAAGAGTACCTTCTTTTTTCTTTGTTAACTCTAATTTGAGACTATTCATTTTTTTAGAATCCCCACTAGTCGCAATAGATACATCAACATACCTCCTAGCATCTTCATCAGAAACTGCAATATTTCCAGAGGTTTGGTAAGCAACATATACTTCGTGTTTTTGATCAATCAACCTAGCTAAAGTACCTCCCATTGAGATTACATCGTCATCTGGGTGTGGACTAAAAACAAGAACTCTTTTCTTTGCAGGTAATGCTCTTTCCGGTCTATTTTCGTCAGAATGATTTGGTTTTCCTCCTGGCCATCCAGTAATTGATCTTTGAAGTTGGTTAAACATCCATATATTTAATTCATAAGCTGAACCCTCAGTTTCCAAGAGATCTGATAATCCGTTTTCATTGTAATCCCTTTGGGTTAATTTTAATATGGGTTTTTGTAATTTATTGCATAACCAAGAAATAGCTTTTTTTCTTAAAGTATCGTCCCATTTACAATCTTTGACCAACCATGGAGTTTTGTATCTAGTAAGTTCCGAACTTGCTTCTTCGTCAAGTATAATAGAAATATTACTATGGGACTGAAGAAAAGAAGCAGGAACCATACTTGAAATAGGACCTCCTATAGATTTTGCAACTTTCTCTGATTTTTTATGGCCCCATGCAAGTAAAACAATCCTTTTTGCTCGCATTATAGTATCGACTCCCATGGTAATGGCTTTGTCTGGAACATTGTCTATTCCGTTAAAGTCTTCTGCAGCATCCTCTTTTGTAATAAAGTCCAATGAAACTAGTCTAGTTACAGAATTTTTATTAGATCCTGGTTCGTTAAACCCAATGTGACCTGTTCTTCCAATTCCAAGTAGCTGAAAATCCAAACCGCCAAGATTATTTATTTTTTTCTCATACTCGTTGCAATAACTGTAAATGTCTTTTGAAGAAACATTCCCTCTAGGAATGTTGATATTTTCCTTAGGAATATCGATATGATCAAAGAGATGGTAATTCATAAAGTGGTTATAGCTAAGAAGGTCATCTTTTTCAATGGGGAAATATTCGTCTAAATTAAAAGTGATGACATTTTTAAAACTTAATCCTTCTTTTTTATGAAGGGCTACAAGTTCTCTATAAACACCTATAGGAGACGAACCTGTGGCAAGACCGAGAATATAGGGTTTATTTATACTTGAACGAATCCCAGTGGCAATCTCTTCAGCGACTAACTTTGACCCTTCAGCTGCGGAAGGAAAAGTAACATTATGGATTCTTTCAAATCTAGTATCTTGAAATTTACCTGGAGCATCATAAAAAATATTTTTGCTTTCCATATATTAAATACTTACACACAAAGATAGTAAATATAAATATCTAGTAGCCTGCGGCGTTTCCATCCTTTCTTGATTCAGATGCTCCATAGAAAACTTTATTTTTTTTATCTACTTGAATTGCTTGATATCCTCCGAATGAGCCAAGATCAAAACCGATTTCGTGACCAAATTTCATTAACTTTCTTATCGATTCATAATTAAAACCACTTTCTAAATAAATTTTACCTCCATCCAACATTTTTCCACCTGTAGGCTGCTCATTTGAAGAGTGACGAATTCTTGGAGCGTCACCAGCTTCTTGGAGATTCATTTTAAAATCTATTAAATTCATTACAATTTGAGCATGACCCTGTGGTTGCATGGCACCTCCCATTAAACCGAAGCTCACCCAAGGACAACCATCTTTTGTTATAAAGGCAGGGATAATAGTATGAAAAGGTCTCTTTTTAGGTTCGTAAACATTAAAGTGTCCTTCTTCCAAAGAAAAAAGCTCACCTCGATCTTGGAGCATAAACCCGAGTCCGGGAGGAACCATACCTGAACCCATACCTCTATAATTACTCTGAATTAAAGAGACCATGTTACCTTCTTGATCCGAGGTGGTAAGATAAATTGTGTCTCCATTTTCTAACTTACCCGGGGTTACACTTTTTGAGGATTTTAGAGTGTCTATTTCTTTTCTTCTTTTTTCGGCATATTCTTTAGATATCAAGTATTTAGTTGGAATTTTGTTAAAGTCAGGATCTGCATAATATTTAGCCCTATCAGCATAAGCTATTTTTTTAGCTTCTACAAAATGATGTATATGTTCTGCAGAACCAAAACCCATTTTTTGAATATCAAATCCCTCCAAAATATTTAAAATTTGAAGTGCAGCTATTCCTTGGCCATTAGGAGGTAATTCCCAAACATCATAACCTCTATAATTAGTGGAGACTGGATTAACCCATTCTGATTTGTGATTTTGTAAATCTTCTTCGTCAAGGAACCCTCCTTGATCCTTTAAAAATTTAGAAATTGTTTTAGCCACAATACCTTTGTAAAACCCATTTCGACCTTCTTTACCAATTATTTTTAGAGTATTTGCAAGGTCTGGATTTTTAAATATTTGTCCTTTAACAGGAGCCTTACCATTAATCATGTAAGTTTCTTCAAAATTTGGATAATTTTTAAATCTTTTTGAAGCGGAAGACATATAATACGCAACAAGTTCTGTAACAGGAAATCCACTTTCAGCGTATTCAACAGTAGGCATCAAAATTTCAATCATTGGTTTGGTTCCAAATTTTTTATGTAGTGAAAACCAACCATCGACACATCCAGGAACTGATACAGGGAGTGGTCCATAGGATGGAATAGTCTTTAATTTTCTACTTTTAAAATAATCAAGTGTAAGATTTCTTGGAGATCTTCCACTTGCATTTAATCCGTAAAGCTTTTTTTCTTTTTCAACCCAAACAATTGCAAATAAATCTCCACCTATACCATTACCGGTTGGTTCCATTAAACCCAAGGCTGCATTTGCGGCAATAGCAGCGTCTATTGCGTTACCTCCAGTTTTTAAAATATCCAAGCCAATTTGCGTCGCTAGAGGGTGGCTAGTGGCAACCATCCCATTTTGGCTAATCACTTCTGATCTGGTTGAAAAATTTTTCCCGGTTATTCTATCTTGACCATAATTATAATCGAAAGATAAATTAACAGTAATTATTAAAAAATATAAAAGATAACTTCTCATTTATTTATTTTGTTCCCAATTCCAAGCTGAAAGAACTGCATCATCAAAGCTCACTTTTGAAGCCCAATTTAATATTTTTTTAGCTTTTGAAATATCGGCAAAAGCAGAAATCACATCACCTTTTCTTCTAGGCCTTACATCATATTGAAGGTTTTTACCTGAGACTTTATTGAAAGAGTCAATAACTTCTTTAACACTTTTACCCTCACCTGTACCAACGTTAAAAACGTTATAAATATTATTTTTTTTATTTGAAAAAAGATATTCTAAAGCAGATATATGGGCATCCGCAAGATCCATGATAGATATGTAGTCTCTGATACAAGTTCCATCTCTGGTTGGATAATCGTCTCCGAAAACGGCAAATTTTTTTAATTTGCCAATAGCAAATTGAGTAATTATTGGGACAAGATTTTGAGGAACATTTCTTGGATCTTCTCCAATTAAACCTGAAGGGTGTGCACCAATTGGATTAAAGTATCTTAAAATCACAGTACTAAGTTTTGTTTCTATTTTTGTTTTATCTTCTAAAATATTTTCACAAATTTTTTTTGTGTTACCATATGGTGACTCTGGTTTTTTTAAAGGTGCTGTTTCGGTTATTGGTAATTTTTCTGCCTGTCCGTAAACAGTACATGATGAACTAAAAATGAATTTAACATCGGTATTTATATTCTCAAGAAGATTTATAAGACTTTGTATGTTATTATAATAATAATCCAATGGTTTTATCACACTCTCATCTACTGATTTTTTTGCTGCGAAATGGATCACACCGTCAAATTTGTTGTTTTTTTTAAAAAAGGTTTTTGCCTTAGAAGCGTCGGTCAAATCAAATTCAAAAAAATCAGGGGAAATATTGGTTATTTTTTTAATTCTTTTTAAAACATCTATAGAAGAGTTAGATAAATTATCAATGATACAAACTTTATATCCTTTATCAATAAGTGCAATTGTTGTGTGTGATCCAATATATCCTAATCCTCCTGTAACAAGAATATATTTACTTTTCATCGGAATTTGGAATACTCTTTATAATAGTTAATATATCTTTTGCAGAGGTAAGGTCTGGTATATGTTCAAAGAAAGGGAGTGCATCAAAACTGTTTGGGTTTTCTTTTATATAATTCCTTACTGCCTCGGGGATTTCTTTTTCTTTTCTTTCTGGATGTAAAGGACAATTTTTTATAAATGGATAGATTGTTGGACCAAAAAACTTAAAAATATTCATACTAACTCTAATTTTATTTAGTTTATCCCTAAAATTGTCAACTTCTTCTATAGGTGGCTTTTCAATAATATTTATAAGCTTATTATTCTCATTTACATTGATTAAGGCAAATTTAGTTAAACGTTCATGTGGAAAATTAAGTGCATCCCTGTCGTAACTAATAAGGGCATGCTGTTTCTCATCTAATTCAAAAAGCGAGTTTAAGGAGTTTACAGAATATAAATTATCTCCATTAATAATAACAAAACTATTCCTTTTTAACACCTCGTGTTGATCCATAGCTTGCATTAGAGCATCTGAAGTACCTAAGGGTTTTTCTCTATCAACAGGTTTGTATTGAACCGCAAATTTTATTTTTATCTCAGAAAAACTCTCTTTAAAAATTTTTGTTTCCATAAAGCTCTTAAAAGGAGAATTTTCAGGCGACGTTATTAGAAAGACTTCTTTGACTCCTGCTGAGAGAGCATTTTTAAGGATAAAATAAAGAAGCGGCCTTTGGTCATCTCCCAGCGGAATAAGAGTTTTGTGTGAACTTTTAGCTATATCAGTTATATTTTTATCCAAATTAATATCACTTAGAGATTTTTTAAGCCTAGATGATGCTCCACCGGCTAAGATTACAAGAATTCTTTCTTTACTTTCCAAATTAAATTAGTTTTACGCTAAATGCATCTTCAGCACCTGCGTTAAGGATTGAATTTAAAACTTTTTTCTCATCTTGTGGGTCAATCATAGCTAAAAAGCACCCTCCACCTCCAGAACCAACAATCTTTGTAGCTTTAGCTCCTGCACTTTTTGCAGCATCCATCATTCGAATCATTTCATTAGGAGTATTGTTTAATTTTTTATCAAGAATGTCTTGGTGAGCGTTTATAAGTTGAGATATCTTGTTTAAGTCACAATTTGAATTATTAAACTCCAATAATGCACTTTGGGTTATTTCATGATTAAAGACGGCTGCATAGAAATATGGTTGAAGATCAAAAGGTAAGTTTTTTCTTAATTCATAAAAATCTTGTTTTTTTGCATTATGAATCCTAAAATTTGGATTATGTTTTTGTACTATTTCTATAGCTTTTGTAGCACCATCTTTCAATCTTTGTAAAATATCCTGTGTTTTCTTTTTAATCCCTGAGTCACCAATAATTATTTTCCCCATTGAAATTTTTAATTGTTTATAAGAGGTTTCTAAGGTATTGATATAAAGCAATCCGCCAATTGAAATGGTATATTGATCCATTAAACCTCCAGCTTCATTGAATTCTAAAACCTCACTTTCAAAGGCCCACCTGGCAAATTGTTCATCATCAAATTTACTATCTGGTACAGCAGCTTTAACTAAAAATCTCAGCCACGCAACTGTAAGAGCAGAAGAACTTGATAAACCTGCATTTATTGGAATGTCTCCTTTTATTTCAACGTCGTACCCTTTGTTTAATGTAATGCCATTCCTATTTAAAACTCGAATGGATGATCTTAAATAATCCCCTTTTTTTAAAATTTTCAATGGTTCTTTTAAATTAATCTTGAGCTCAGAATCAAAGTTAATTAGTTTCAATTGGAGGTAATCTTTTCCATTGGGCTTCCCTTTGATTTTGATGACCCTGTCTATAGTACCCGCTATAACTGGTAAAGTCAAATAATCTTGATGATCTCCAAAAAAACATATTCTACCAGGAGCCTTTGTTTCTAACATAAAAGATTTATAATACTAATTTAGAAATGTATAATATACAGTATATATTTGATTTCGGATTACAAAACTAAAGATTTTAGATAGACTGTAATAAAAAATCCAATTAAATGTCAAATTTTATTAATATGCTGCATAGTATTAAATCTTTGTATTTAATTTGTATTTATAATGATTAACGATAAAAAAAAATTAAAGCAAGTGGCAGGATCTTTTCCAACTGGAGTAACTGTAGTCACAATTAAAAAACCTTCAGGAGATATTCATGGTATGACTGCAAGTTCGTTTCTTTCATTATCACTTAATCCTCCGATGATTCTTTTTTCAGTTAAAAAAGAAAATGAAATTTTAAAATATATTGAAAAGGGTAAGATAATGGGAATTAGTATACTCTCAGAGGATATGATTGATGAAAGTAATCATTTTGCTAACTTTAAATTAATGAAAGAACCTCCTGTTTTTTATGATGAAGATAAAGTTAAAATTCTAAAAGGTTCAATTGCTTGGTACTCAGTTTTGGTTATTAAAATTTACGATGAAGGTGATCATAAAATAATTATTTGCAAAATTGAAAACTTAAATGTTAAATCAAATAAAAGACCGCTTGTATATTATAAAGGTTACAGCAAAATAAATAGGTGAGTATATTTTTTTTAAAAAAAAAAATTACTCATTAAAAAAGTATTACTTTTGTAATTCACTTTTGTGAATGTTGTTGAACATTGTATAAATACAATGTGTCGTAGAGACCAATGAAGAGCTTTCCATACACGGAGGGCTTTTTTTGTTAATCCTCTATTATAACTGGCCCATTAATATCTTTAATTTTATTTTCTAAAGAAGAAACTTCTTTACTTATTAAGTTTTTAATTAGGGGTTTTATTTCTTCATTCATTAGCCTAGCCATATCTAAACTTTCTATGTGTAATTTCGTTGGGCCATAAGAAGAAGAAAGCCCCTGGCTGGCTACTCTAATTCTATTAAATAAAGTTGGGGGATTTTTTTCTCCAATTTCTGTTTTAGACTCATTACCAAAAACTTTTCTCTTAACTAATAAAAGTGAATTTTTTAAATTATGAAAATCCAAAACTAACTCTTCGGTCTCTCTTGGTGTATTTTCAATTGCCATTTTTAGGGAATTTACTTTTTCATTGGCAGATTTTATTTTGTGCTCAATTAATTGCACGTCATTATAAACCCTAAAATAGTCGTCCACGTAGTTATTATAATCTTTAAAACTAGTTCCTTTTAGTATACTTTCATAAATTGGTTTAAGTTCAAAAATTTTCTTTTCACTTAACTTAGTAGTTTCCCCGTTCTCTACTAAATATAGTGAGGCACTATATTTTCCAGGTTTCACAATAGGTCCTCTCAAATTATTTTTTTTGTTGGAGTCAGTAACAGACCCTTTAAACATATGTCTTAAATCCCAAGTTATTCTGTGGGTTCCCTCAGCCGCTCTTTCTTTTAAATGCCTTACAATATTTCCTTCTTGGTCTTCAATTGAAATTTTAATGTATGCAGGGGTTTCATTTTTTTCCTCATCAAGATTATTATAACCGGGAAACGGTACATCAAGAAGATTTTGATTCAAGCGCTTTTCACTTTTTTTTCTTTTTTCACTTTTAGTTTCATAGTTGTTTCCAAGGTGATATGTCATCGTAACGCCATATTTTGGATTTTCGGCAAGGTAAAAATCTGCACCAGTATTACCTAAATTACTTCTTTGTATAAACCACTTACCATCCTTAATCGGAAATAAGTGACCTTTCTTTTTTAAATTTTCATCGCTAAAATTCCTTAAAGGACTATAATCGTCTAATACGTAAAACCCTCTCCCAAAAGAAGCTGCTACAAGATCACTTTCTCTTTTTTGAATCACCAAGTCCCTGAAACCCATATTTGGGGTACCATTTAGTTTTTGCCAATTTTTACAACCATTCAATGAGGTATAAACACCAAATTCGGTTGCAAGAAAAAATAAGTTCTTATTTACATGGTCCTGTACAATTCGCCATAAAAGTGTCCTTTTAGGGAGATCGTTTGAAATAGGCACCCAAGAATTTCCCTGATCTTCACTTTTAAAAAGATAAGGGTTGAAATCACCTTCTTTATGATTGTCTAAAACAACATAAACAATATTTTCATCATGGATGTCTGCTTTTATATCATTAACAAAACTTCTCTTTGGAAGACCCAATGATGTAACTGGAATTTTTTTCCAATTCTCCCCACCATCCTTTGTGATTTGAATAAACCCATCATCGGTTCCTGCATAAATTAAACCTTTTTTAATCGGAGATTCACTTAAAGATGTAATTGTATTATAATTTGACATGGCACCAACATCCCAAGAATTTTCCCAAGATTGTTTTCTTCCCATGATAGGGAGTTTAATTCTATTCTCATTTCGTGTTAGATCTCCAGAAATAGGAATCCAACTATCTCCTCTATTTTCCGATTTCCAAACTCTGTAGGATCCAAAATATATTGTTGATGGATTATGTGGAGATACTATAATTGGAGCATCCCAATTAAACCTTTCATGTGGTTCATTAATACCAGCTTGGGGTTGAATAAATGTTTGTTCACCTGTAATTAAATCAATTCTATGTAGGCCGCCTTGCTGTGTTTCGGCATAAATTAAGTTATTAAACTCGGGGTCAGTCGCAGATTGATGACCATCAGCAAAGAGTGTTTTGTACCAATGTTTATTACTTATACCCTCAATTTCGTCAGTTGCTGAAGGACCTCCAGCGGAACCATTGTCTTGTGTACCTCCAAAAATATGGTAAAACGGTTCTGCATTGTTAACAGCCACTTTATAGAACTGAGTTAATGGTAAGTTTTTAATATATCTCCAATTTTCAGCTAAATCAAAACTTTCATAAATACCTGCATCAGTTCCAATTAATAAATAATCAGGATCATTTTTTTTAAAGGCTATAACGTGGTTGTCAGAATGTTTTTTATTTTCTTTAAGTTGTTCAAATGTTTTCCCACCATCTTCAGATGTAAGAACTCTTACATTCATTAAATATAATCTATCAAATTTGTGAGGACTAGCATAAAGCTCCTGGTAATAGTGAGGCCCTGTGGCACCAGAAACCGCATTAGACATTTTATTCCAAGATTCTCCACTATCCTCGGACTTATAAACCCCACCAGTAGTTCTTTCTAACTCAATAGCTGCGTATAGCACATCCGGTTTTTGAGGGGATATTGCCAGACCTATTTTACCCATATTAACAGTGGGTAGATCATCTTCATCAATTTTGCCATCACCATTAGAATCTCGATCATTAGGGAGACCTTTATGTAATTTTTTCCACGTTTCTCCACCATCAACAGACTTATGGATTCCTGAACCTGGACCTCCTCCCATAAAGGCAGCAACAGTTCTATGTCTGTCCCATGTTGCTGCATATAAAACGTTAGGATTTCTAGGATCGATCAAAATATCTGTTGCTCCTGTCCATTGACTATTTCCCAAAACTTTTTTCCAATTTTTTCCACCGTTTATAGTCTTATAAACACCTCTTTGACCGCCTTTTTTCCATAGAGGTCCTTGAGCAACTACCCAAACAATATTTGAATTTTCTGGGTGAACGATGATTTTAGATATATGTTCTGTTTTCTTTAAGCCCATATTTATCCAACTTTTACCTCCATTATCAGATTTGTATATTCCATCACCGTAAGCAACGTGTCTTCCACCAACGTTTTCTCCTGTTCCTACCCAGATTGTAGCAGAATTATTTGGGTCAATTGTGACACAACCTGTAGAATATGAATTTTCGTCATCAAATAAAGGAATCCATGTTGTGCCTGAGTTTAGAGTTTTCCATACTCCACCTGAACCAACGGCTACATACCATATATTTTCGTTGTTTGAGTCTATCGCTATATCTGCAATCCTTCCGGAGAGAAAAGCAGGCCCAATATTTCTAAAATTGAAATCTGTCAGGGAAACTTTATTATATTCCTTAGACTTTGATTTTCTTTTGTTTTGTGAAAATGAATTAAAAGCTGTTAAAACAAAAAATAAAAATAAAAGTCTAAGGAATAT
>NHEX02000044.1 GCA_002171475.2 Flavobacteriales bacterium TMED96 | reverse complement strand
AGTAACTTCTATTTCATCTAGTTCGCCGAGATTACTTTCTTTCATTACATGTGAAATGTTTGACTGATTTTCAACAAGCAGGGTATCTGTTTGAAATCCAATGAAACTTAGAATAAGTTTATTTGTATTATTATTTTTTGGAATGGAAAATTTTCCATCTTTATTAGAAATAGTTCCCATTGAAGTATCAAGCCAGTAAACATTTACGCCCGAAATAGGTATTAAATCTTCATTGAGTTTTGAATAGATTTCTCCTTTTATTTCCTCTTGGGCTAAGAGAATATTTGATATTAATAATAGGTTTAAAATTGATAATATAATTTTCATTTTTTATAGATTAGATTAGTTAGATTCGTGGCAACGTAAACTAGCTAACTATCCATAGAAAATAAAAGAGCAATTTTTTTTGAATGCCGGTAACTTGGGAGGTGGAAATTCTGGTATTGGCAATAAAATATTTTTGTTTTCAAAAAGAAAATCTCCAAAAATAAATTGATCCTTTTTTACAGAGTTGAAAAGCGAGAATGATATGGATTCGTTTTCGATTTGATTTTTATCATAAACAAGTACCTTATCAAGACAACAAGTTTTTTGAGAAATATGATGATCTTTTTCAGATTTAAAATTATGCATATCACAACCTTCAGCGTCATATAAATAAGATAAATCTGCTACATGATTCCCACAATAGTGAATATTAATACCTTGAGCTATTCTACTTTGAATGAAGAATAAAAGAGTGAATAATATTTTAACTCTCAATAACATACCATAAAATTAATATTTTTTTTTGGATAGTGATTTTAAACACCATACTTTAATAATGGATAATAGTAATTTTAAATTTTCATTGATTAATTATTCTGCTTTATTTAAAAATTGTATTGAGATAGTAAACAAATATCAATCAAATAAGAACCTTGCTCTAGGAGAAATATGTAGGTTATTAAATGAAAAGATTGATTTTTATGATTGGGTAGGATTTTATTTTTTAAATGAAGACCAAAAAAGACTTGTTCTTTTGTCCTTTGCAGGAAAACCCACCGAACATAAAGAAATACCAGTTGGTAAAGGAATTTGCGGTCAGGTTGCAAAAACCTCTAAAAGTCTAATTGTTAACGATGTTTCAAAAGAAAAAAACTACATCTCGTGTGACATTGAAGTCAAATCAGAAATTGTTGTTCCCATTTTTGTAGATAGCAAAAACATTGGTCAAATAGATGTTGATTCAAAGAAGTCGAACGCATTTGATGAAAACGATGAAAATTTTCTAAAACAAATCAATGATTTAATATCAAAAAACTTATTTTAGATATAACATGAATTACAAAATTAAAATCCGGTCAGCGCTAGTTTCTGTTTTCGATAAGAAGGGCATTGAACCTATAATTAAAGAATTTGAACATAAAAAAATTATTATATATTCTACTGGGGGAACTGGAAATTATATTAAAAAATTAGGGGTGAAATTTATCCCGATAGAAGATATTACATCTTATCCCTCAATTTTAGGAGGTAGGGTAAAAACCTTACATCCAAAAGTTTTCGGAGGAATATTAAACAGAAAAAATAAAAAAGAAGATCAAAAGGAATTATTAGATTATGAAATCCCTCAGATTGATTTAGTTATTGTTGATTTGTATCCCTTTGAAGAAACAGTTAGGACTACTAAAAACGAAAGGGAAATTATAGAAAAAATTGATATTGGTGGTATTTCTCTTATTAGAGCGGCTGCAAAAAACTTTAGTGACGTTTTATGTATATCCGACAAATCCGATTATAGTGAGTTATTATATCTTTTAAAAAACCAAGAAGCTAAGACAAATATTGAGACAAGAAAGAGGTTTGCGGCAAAGGCCTTTGACATATCATCGAATTATGATACAGCAATCTTTAATTTCTTTAATTCAAACAATATCATTAATTCACTAAAAATAAGTTCAACTAGTTCTTTACCACTTAGGTATGGTGAAAATCCTCATCAGAGTGCGGATTTCTATGGAGATTTAAATAAAGTTATTTCTCAGATTCATGGTAAGCAATTGTCATATAATAATCTACTAGATATTGATAATGCCATTAATCTTATTTCAGAATTTAAAACTGCAAAACCAACATTTGCAATTTTAAAACACAACAATGCTTGCGGTATTTCTACAAAAAAAAATCTTTCTTCAGCATACAAAAGTGCTCTTATGAGCGACCCTATTTCTGCATTTGGGGGAGTTTTGATTTGTAACGCTGAAGTTGATTTAAAAACTGCAAAACTTTTAAGTAAACTGTTTTTTGAAGTTTTGATAGCACCTAAATTCAACAAAAACGCTCTAGAAATATTGAAAGAAAAAAGGAACTTAATAATTTTAAAAAATACAATTTCAAAAAAAGAAAAATTAAATTATAGGTCATGTTTAAATGGAATTTTAGTTCAACAAAATGATTTTAAGACTGACTCAAAGAAAAATTTAAAATTTGTGACCCAGGAAATACCAAATCAAAAGGAAATTGATGATTTAATTTTCGCATCAAAGATATGTAAACACACAAAATCTAATACAATTGTGTTGGTTAAAAATTTTCAACTTTTGGGTTCAGGTATGGGGCAAAGTTCGAGAGTCAATGCATTAGAAAACGCTATTAAAAAAGCTAAAGGCTTTGGCTTCAACCTAAAAAATGCAGTTATGGCAAGTGATGCTTTCTTTCCTTTTCCAGATTGTGTTGAAATTGCAAACAAGGAAGGCATAAAATGTGTCATCCAACCAGGGGGTTCAATCAAAGATAATTTATCAATTGACTATTGTAATAAACAAAAAATGAAAATGGTATTTACTGGAATACGTCATTTTAAGCATTAATTTCTTAGATTTGCATTACTTTTTTTAAAGAATAGATTTTCATGGGATTTTTTGATTTTCTTACTGAAGACATTGCAATAGATTTGGGTACAGCTAACACACTAATTATCCACAAGGATAAGGTTGTTGTCGACAGCCCTTCAATAGTCGCTATTGATAGAACAACTAATAAAGTTATTGCTATAGGTCACGAAGCTAGTATGATGCAGGGTAAAACTCATGAGAATATTAAAACGATCAGACCACTTAAAGATGGAGTTATTGCCGATTTTAATGCCTCTGAACAAATGATAAGTATGCTTATTAAAAGCGTTCCAACCTTAAAAAAGAAAGTTGTTACCCCGGCTTTAAAGATGGTAATTTGCATTCCTTCAGGTATAACTGAGGTTGAAATGAGAGCTGTTAGAGAATCTGCAGAAAGAGTAAACGGTAAAGAAGTATATCTTATTCACGAACCTATGGCAGCTGCTATTGGAATCGGAATCGACATTAAACAACCCAAAGGAAACATGATTGTAGATATTGGTGGTGGTACTACTGAAATTGCTGTTATTGCTCTGTCTGGAATTGTTTGTGATAAATCAGTCAAGATAGCGGGAGATGTTTTTACCAATGATATTGTTTATTACATGAGAAGACAGCACAATTTGTATGTTGGGGAAAGGACAGCTGAAAAAATCAAAATTAATGTTGGTTCTGCCACTGAAGATTTGGAAAATCCTCCAGAAGAGATGTCAGTTCAAGGTAGGGATTTATTATCAGGTAAACCCAAACAAGTAATTGTTTCCCATAAAGAAGTTGCTAGGGCTTTAGACAAATCAATACTTAGAATTGAAGATGCAATAATGGAGGCTCTTTCTCAAACACCACCAGAACTAGCTGCAGATATATATAACACTGGAATTTATCTTGCTGGGGGAGGATCAATGTTAAGAGGTCTAGATAAGAGAATATCAACCAAAACAGATTTGCCAGTTTATATAGCTGAAGATCCTCTCCAAGCTGTAGTTAGAGGAACCGGAATTGCCCTTAAAAATATTGATTTATATAAAACTATTCTTCTTAAATAACTCAAATGCAGTGGTTACTTAGTTTTATACTGAGATATAAAAATTCATTTTTATACCTTTTTTTTGTATTTGTAACCTTTTCTTTTTCTTATTATCAAAGCGAATATCATAAGTCAAAGATTTTTAAAGCTAGTATTTTCATTAACGGTATAGCTTCTGAGCCTGTAAAAAATCTAACTTCTTATTTTCGACTTAAAAAAGTTAATAAAGAACTTTTTCAGCAAAACCTACATTTAAAGTCTTTACTCATAAATGAAAATTACAAATCTAATTCCGAGGATAAAGATAATGATTCCCCCTTCTCTTTAATTCCAGGTTATGTTGTGAAAAATGATATAACAAGTTCTAGAAATATTATGATAATTAATAAAGGTTCATCTGATATGGTTGAGGAAGAAATGGGTGTCATCGGCANTAAGGGAATTATTGGTATAGTAAATCAAACAACTGAAAAATTCTCATCTGTTCTTTCAATTCTACATAAAGACATAAAAATCAATGCAAAACACAAAAAAACAAATGCTTTTGGTTCTTTGTTTTGGGAAGGAATTGTTCCCAATAAGGTAACCCTTTCTGATGTTTCAATTATTAATAAAATTGATATTGGAGATACAATAGTTACTGGAGGCATGTCAGCATATTTTCCCGAAGGTATTCCAATTGGAAAGGTTATAGAGATTAAAAATGATGGGAGGTATTATAAAATAAGTGTCAAACTCATTAATAATATAAGTACTGTTGGTCATGTTTATTTTTTAAAAAACAAAAATAAATCGGAAATAGAGTCCCTTTACAAATAAAAAAATGAATCAATATTACCCAAGAGTATTTTTACTTTCCTGTTTTTTGATTTTGTTACAACTTTTAATATTTGATAGAATAAATCTCTTTGGATTTATGAATCCAAGTATTTACATCATAGCCTTAATAATTCATAGATTTGACTTGAATCAATTTAATTTTATAATAGTTGGGTTTTTAATAGGTTTTCTAATGGATATATTGGGTCAATCTGCTGGATCCCACAGCTTTTCTTGTGTCACGGTTTCATTTTTAAGGCCATTGATTAATAAGTTTTCTCTCGGTCCAAACTATGATGATTTTTCCGGTCCTTTTTCGAATGGAATTTTAATTTCTAATAGGATTTTATACTGTCTTTTAATCATTCTTCTTCATGAATTAATTTTAAATTCGTTTTCGTACTTCAACTGGAAACATATTTTTACAATTTTAAAATTGACAATTGCAAACTCAATCTTTACTTTTATTNTAATTATGTCAATTTTAAACCTCTTTAGCACAAAAGAATGATCAGAATTTACCTCTTAAATGTATTGACAATTGTAATTGGTCTAATTTTTTTTGTCAAACTTTTTGGTATGCAAGTTTTAAACAAAGACTATGACAAGTTATCTCAAAATAATGCAATTATTGAAATAGAGGATTATCCAGAACGTGGGTTTATTTATGATAGAAAAGGTAGAATTTTAGTTTCGAATCAGCCCGCTTATGATATTATGACTGTTCCTGAAAACTTGTCTACGTTCGACACATTATCGTTTTGCATGATAACTGGTATAGATAAAAAAGAATTGATAATAAATTTAGAAAGTGCAAGAAAATTTTCCATGAGATTGCCTTCAGTCGTTGTTAATCAAATATCAAAAGAAACCTACGCAAAACTNCAGGAACAAATGTGGAAATTTCAAGGTTTTTTTATTCAAAAAAAATCAATACGAGATTATAGAGTCAATTTTGGAGCGAATGTTCTTGGATATGTGAGTGAGGTTAATAGTGAAGATCTGATTAGAGATAAATACTATAGACAAGGGGATTTAATTGGAAGGCAAGGGATTGAAAAATCCTACGAAAAAGAGTTACGGGGAAAAAAAGGAAAGAAGTTTCTCCAAAAGGACAGATTTAACAGGATTATTGGTCCTTATAAGAATGGTGACTATGACGTTAAACCTTCACAAGCAAAAAATATAAACTTAACAATTGACATTGAATTACAATCTTATGGAGAAAAACTAATGATAAATAAAAGAGGGGGTGTTGTTGCAATTGAACCAGAAACCGGTGAAGTTTTAGCACTAATTTCAGCTCCATCCTACGACCCAAATATTTTAGTAGGCAGACAGCGATCAAATAATTATAAAACTCTTGCAAATGACACAATTTCTAAGCCCTTGTTTGATAGAGCTTTACTTGCTCAATATTCCCCTGGCTCAACATTAAAGCCCCTAAACGCATTAATTGCGTTACAAGAAAAAGTAATCGATAAAGAAACCAAGTATGAATGTAATAAAGGGTTTTATTATGCTAAAAATGCTCATATGGATTGTAATTGTATTTACGGAACTAAAAATAACTTAATTGGAAGTATTCAAAAGTCATGTAACACTTTTTTCTCAAAAACCTATATTAATCTAATTAACAATTCAACTTCATCAGCTAATGGAGTTGAAAATTGGAAGAAGTATCTTGAGAGCTTTGGACTAGGGAGTTTTTTAGGATATGATCTTCCCATAGGAAGACCAGGTTTAATTCCAAATTCAGAGTTTTACAACAACTTATATATAGGTGAAAATTGGAGTGCAACCAATATAATTTCAAATGGAATAGGTCAAGGAGAGGTTTTAGCTACTCCTATACAACTTGCAAATTATGCAAGTGCAATAGCTAACAAGGGATATTATATAACTCCTCATTTTGTTAAAGCTATAGACGGAGAAAACACGAAAACTAAATTAGCAAAAATTAGAACTGCAATAAATAGCAATTATTTTAACATTATAATTGATGGCATGCACAAAGTAATTGAAGAAGGTAGTGCAAGAATTGCGAAAATAAAAGGATTAAATGTATGCGGCAAGACCGGAACGGTAGAAAATTATACTACTATCCAAGGGAAAAAAACACAACTTACTGATCACTCAATATTCATAGCCTTTGCTCCTAAAGAAAATCCCAAAATTGCAATTGCTACATTTATTGAAAATGGATATTGGGGTTCAAGATGGGCAGCTCCAATTTCAAGCTTAATGATTGAAAAATATCTAAATAATTCAATTACTAGACCAAGATTGGAAAAAAGAATGCTAAATGGTAGTCTTGAAAATGAATATAAAAAACCACTATCGGGAGTAAATTTTAAAGTAAATGAATAAAATATTTCGAATAGATTGGATAACGATTATAATATATTTTTTATTAGTTAGTGCCGGAATTATTAATATATTTTCTTCTACTTACGATATTAATAGCTTTAGCTACATTAGTCTTGACAACCTTGCTTTCAAACAATTTATTTTTTTTATTTTCTCGCTAATTTCAGGAATATTAATATTAGCTGCACCTTCTAAATTCTTTCAAAGATTTTCAAGTCTCATATATTTATTNTCTATTATATTATTGTTAGGGCTTTTCGCCTTTGGTAACACTGTCTATGGACACAAATCATGGTATACTTTTTTTGGGGTCAGCGTTCAACCAACAGAGATAGCAAAATTTGCTACTAATTTAGCAGTCGCTAAATTATTGAGTGAAATTCAAATTGACTTAAAAAAAATAAAATCTCTAGCTCAGGTGTTTATAATTATTTTAATTCCAGTAATATTAACTTTGATTCAACCCGACTTTGGATCGGCTTTGATTTTTTTATCTTTTATTTTTGTTTTGTTTAGAGAAGGGCTTAATCCGAACTTCCTTCTGTTCATAGCTCTATCTTTAATATTAGCATTTTTTGCTCTTATTAAACCATTTTTTTATGTATCAATTTTTTTAACTGGTTTTTTTGGTTGTTTTTATTTTTTGTCAAAAAAAAATAAACAAAAAAGTTTCAATAATCCCTCTAATCATAGTTTTTGTTTCAAGCTGTATTTATGTTTACTCAATAAATTATGTTTATAAAGATTTACTCTCTCAAAGACATAAAGATAGAATTGATATTTTTTTAGGAAAGGAAACTGACGTTATGGGAGTTGGTTATAATTTGAATCAATCAATAATCGCAATTGGATCAGGAGGAGTTTCTGGAAAAGGGTTTTTGCAGGGAACTCAAACTAAAGGTAGATTCGTACCTAGACAACACACGGACTATATTTTTAGTACAATTGGTGAGGAATGGGGGTTTTATGGAACCTCCCTTATAATAATTTTATTTACCTCACTTATTTTAAGAATATTATTTCGAGCTGAACAGCAAAAAAATGTTTTTGGCAGATCATATGCTNACGGTACTGCCAGTTTAATTTTTATTCATTTTTTTATCAATATTGGAATGTCAATTGGTTTGGTACCAACAATCGGGATTCCATTACCTTTCATAAGTTATGGTGGTTCTAGTATGTATACTTTTACGNCTTTAGTTTTTGTATATCTAAATATTGATGGCAATAGACTTAACGAAACTAGGCTTTGAGCTACTATTTGGTAGCTTGGGCAACTTTCTTGAAATCAACTTTAGCTTTTTTTAAATCATTTAAAATATTTATAGCTTCATCTACGTAAATATCTTTTGATAAAGATTCCTCCCACCGTTCTCTTTTCTTAATTAGAATAGAATCATTGGATATTTTTTCTGAATCTGTAATGGTTGGATAAAAAGATAATTTATTGTTGAATTCATTCAATTTTTTAAATTTTTCAGACTCAAAATCTTCTATCTCCTTCTGTTTAATCAAATCCATATAATTCAAAGTGAATTCAGAATTCTCTTGTCTTTGTTTAATTAGTTTTGCTTGATCATCAATTAATTTTACGTATGGATTGATTTCAAGTCTTTTTTTACTTTTTTCAATTACAGTAAAAAATTTATCTTCATTTATAAATGTTTCGTAAGAAGTTGGAGTAATTTTATCCCACTTTAAAGGGTTTTCTTGGTCCTTTTCGCCAACCTCAATGTAAGAATATCTATTTGGGAAAATGACATCACTTTTAACGCCTTCTAATTGAGTTGAACCNCCATTTATCCTGTAGAATTTGTCTGTGGTTAACTTCATTGCTCCCAAATCTCCATATGTATTACCGGAAATTATTTTGTTTAAATCAATCATATTTTGAACAGTACCTTTACCATATGTTTGCTTACTACCCAAAACAATACCCCTCCTGTAATCTTGAAATGCAGCAGCTAAAATTTCAGATGCAGATGCAGAAAATTCATTGACTATAAGAACAAGGGCTCCATTCCATTCTATTCCATTATCCATGTCAAATAAAATTTGTTTATTACCTCCCGTTGACTTAACCTGGACAATGGGACCTTTTTCAATAAAATATCCAGCCATATCAACAACTGTCTGTAAAGAACCTCCACCGTTATTTCTCAAATCAATTATAATTCCCTGAACATCTTGTTTTTTTAATTTTTGAATTTCATATTTGACATCCGTAGCTGCATTTCTTTTACCGTAATCTTGAAAATCAACATAGAACCTTGGTAAATTAATTAGACCATATTTAATATTATCTTTCTCAATAATTGTAGACTTTGCAAAAGCTTCCTCAAGTTCAATGATGTCCCTAGTTAAAGTTACATCATGTATGGATCCATCGACTTTTTTTACAGTTAAAATTACCTGAGTGCCTTTAGGGCCCTTTATAAGTTTAATAACATCATCCAGACGCATTCCAACAACATCAACAGGAGTTTCATTTATTTGTGAAACTTTAAGTATTTTATCTCCAGGCCTTAAGGAGTTTTCTCTCCAAACAGGACCTCCAGATATGATGTCTACAATTTCAACTTCTTGATTTCTTTTTGTTAGTCTGGCACCTATACCCTCAAATTTACCAGAAATATTTTGATCAAATCTATCTTTAGCACTGGGTGCAAAATAAGATGTATGAGGATCGTATTGAAGAGCAATTGAATTTACGTAAATNGAAAAATAATCATTTCTATTAAGATCATATCTTGCTTCAAAAAAATATTTCATATCATCTTTAAGAATACTTCTAGTTTCAATTTCTATCTCTTTGTCAGCTTTTAAATTATATTCTGGATTATTTTCTTTTTTTCGATTTTCCTCTTCTTTTAAGTTTGAATAAATTCCTAGCGCATTGAATTTTAAAAATTTTCTCCATTGTTTTTTTAGTTCCGATAATGATTTGGAATAAGATTGATTTTTAAAGTCTAGGTTTATTTTTTCATCTATGGTGAAATCAAATGATTGATTCAATAATGACGGATAGAATGACTTTACTTGATCTAACCTCTGGAGGTACCTTTGATGACAAAGATTAAAAAATTCAATTTTTGATGATTTAATTTGATCATCAATTTCAAACTTAGATGAGTCAAAAAAATCTATGTCGCTTTGAATGAAAAATAAATGTCGGCTATCGACTCCGTTGAGAAAATTTTTATAAACCTCTTCGGAAAATTGATCGTTAATTTTTGAAGGAGAATAATGCCCTTTATTTAAAACATAAGAAACAATTTCTATTAGTAATTTATCCTTAGTTGGATTTTGAATATTCAGACAATAGACAGAAACATATGTAAATAAAAGCAGTGCTGTAAATGTGGATTTTATCATAAAAGATCCAAATTTATGTATTTGCATGAAACCAAGCAAAGTTATTTATTTGATTTTAACATTATTTTAATACTACAGTTTTGTAATTTACTAACTTTAAAAGAAATATTATAGATGGCTAAACGTCCTCTTATTCTTGTTACAAATGACGATGGTATAAATGCCCCTGGNCTAAAGTATCTAGTAAACTTAATGTCTATGATTGGAGATGTTATAATTGTAGCTCCTGATTCTCCAAAATCTGCAACTAGTCAGGCAATAACAATAAATTCTCCATTGTATGTTTCTAGATCTTATAATCATTCTAAAGCTAAATTGGAGTACCGATTATCAGGGACACCTGC
This sequence comes from Flavobacteriales bacterium TMED96, assembly GCA_002171475.2. Lineage (GTDB taxonomy): Bacteria > Bacteroidota > Bacteroidia > Flavobacteriales > Flavobacteriaceae > TMED96. The sequence continues at coordinate 32,316 of NHEX02000044.1, read as the reverse complement.
TGATTGTGTAAAATTTGGTATTAATGAAATACTTAAAAAAAAACCTGACATTTGTGTTTCAGGAATTAANCATGGATCAAACTCTTCAGTAAATGTACTTTATTCTGGAACAGTGGGCGCGGCAATTGAAGCTGGGGTTAAAGGTATCCCAGCCATTGGTTTTTCAGTTCTTAATTATAGCTGGAATGCAAAATTTGATCACACGGAAAAGTTTATTTTATCTATCACTATTAATGTCATTAAAAATAAACTTCCTAGTGACATTGTGCTAAATGTAAACTTTCCAAAATCAAAAGTTAATGGAGTAAAAGTGTGCAGGCAAGCAAATACGCATTGGGAAGAAAAATTCTGCAAAAGAGAAAATCCGATGGGAAAGGAATACTATTGGTTAACTGGAGATTTTATTAATAATGACAGATCAAATGAAACAGACGAGTATGCACTTAAAAAAGGTTACGCTTCAATAGTTCCAATCAAGTTTGATTTAACCGCAAAGGATTATATACAAGAATTAAATAAGTGGGACTTTAATGGTTAAAGAAAAACTAATAGGCTTTGTATTTGGAATAACTGCAACTTTAGCAGGGATTATTTTTTTTACAATAATTTTTTCTCCCGAATCAATTTCATACAGTATGAAATCCCTCTTTATTCAAAAAAGATTGGGAGCTATAATTAGTATTGGATCTTTAATAAATATTCCTTTGTTTTTTGTTTTATTAAAATTTAATAAAATTAATTATACATATGGATTGATATTATCTCTTTTACTTCTAGTTTTTATTGTTGCTGTTTTAAAAATTCTATAAATGAAATACTACATTATAGCTGGTGAAGCTTCCGGAGACTTACACGGTTCTAAAATTATGGAGAGTATTAAAAAACTTGACAAAAAAGCCAAATTTAGATTTTGGGGCGGAGAAAAAATGAAAGGGATTGGAGGTGAAATAGTTAAACACGTAAATCAATTGTCTTTTATGGGTTTTTGGGAAGTTTTAAAAAACATAAATACAATTTATAAAAATATTAGTTTTTGTAAGAAAGACATTAATGCTTACCAACCAGACAAGATAATTTATATAGATTTTCCTGGTTTTAACATGGTGGTAGCCAAATGGGCCAAAACAAATGGCTTTCAAAACCACTTTTATATTAGTCCACAAATATGGGCATGGAAGGAAAGTAGAATTAAGAAAATAAAACGTGACATAGACTATCTATATGTAATTTTACCTTTTGAAAAAGATTACTATAAACAAAAGCACGATCTTGATGTATATTATGTAGGTCATCCCTTAGTTGAGATCATTAGTAAAGANAAAAAAAATAAAGATTTATTACAATTAAAATTTACTAAACCAGTAATAGCACTTTTGCCGGGAAGTAGAAAGCAAGAAATTAAAAAGATGATGCCTGTTTTTAAATCTGTTATACATCATNTTTCTGATTATGAGTTTATAATTGCGGGTGTTTCAAATATAGGCAAAGAGTGGTATAGTGAAATATTGAAGGATNATAAAATAAAAATAGTATATGATAAAACCTATGATCTTTTAAAAAGATCGACAGCGGCAATTGTTACTAGCGGAACTGCAACTCTTGAAACTGCTCTCTTTAATGTCCCACAAATTGTTTGTTATAAAAGTAGTTTATTTTCATATTTGATTGGTAAACTATTTATTAAACTAAAATTTATTTCTCTTGTAAATATTATAATGGAAAAAGAAGTTGTTAAGGAATTAATACAAAAGGAATGTTCAAAAAGGAATATTATAACTGAATTGTATCAACTCTTAAAGAATGAAAATGTCTTAAGGGTTAGGAAAGAATACAAAATATTAAGAAATAGATTAGGAAAGAAAAAAACAAGTTTAAAGGTAGCGGAATTAATTACAAAAGTTTGAATAATAGTTACTGTCTAAATCTGTATGCAAAATTTTCAATATACTTTTCAATATCATCAGAGTCTTTGAAAACGGCATAGTCGCCTCTTTTTATCATTTTTAAATACGGTTCAATTTGCCTAACATTAAAATAGCCTGTTAAAGGTATAATTGGATCCCCTTCTTCACTAAAAAAAATAATCGTCGGATAACCTCTAATTCCTAAAAACTTGGTGAAATCATGAGTTGAATTTCTACCTTTCCTGTCTGGGTTGTAATTAGGGTTAGAGAATTTTTTATCATAAAAAAATATTTCTTCATCGCCTTCTGCGTTAAATTTTACAGCATAAAAATTTTGAGAAATATACCTTGACACGTCAGGGTTCCCAAAAGTTTTCTTGTCAAGTAATCTACATGGTCCACACCATGTAGTATAAACATCCATAATGATTTTTTTAGGTAAAATCTTTTGAGCCTCTAAAGCTTTTTCTAAAGACATCCATTTAATATCTTGTGAAAAAGTTAAATCTAAAGNAAAAAAAAGAATAAGAACTAAAAATCTAAACATATCCATGCATTTTTTTAATTAAAGAAGATCTAAATAAATAAATTACAAAGCCAACAAGAATGGGTAGTAATGTGAATATTAAAAAAAAACCAGAAAGCCCACTAATATCAGAAATTTTATCAATATAGCTACCTGTAATACCTCCCAAATAATTTGCAAAAGCACTGGATAAATACCAGAAGCCAAACATAAGACCAACAAGTCTTAAAGGAGCAAGTTTGCTTATATACGATAATCCTACTGGTGAAATACATAGCTCCCCTAAAGTGTGAAATAAATAAGCAAAAATTAACCAAAAAATACTTACTTGAGCTGTTTTAGCTCCAAAAGGAATTGAAAGAGATCCGTACGAAAGAAAACCAAATCCGATTCCTAATAAGACTAATCCAATCGCAAATTTAACTGGCCCTGATGTATTTAAATTAGAACTCCATATCTTAGAAAAAATAGGTGCAAAAATTATTATAAATAGAGAATTTAAAACTGAGAACCAAGAGGCTGGTATTTCTGTGCTCTCGCTGTTAAACTCATTTTTAATCATCCATAAAATTATTATCCATATTAAGACGAAACTAAAACCTAGGAAAAAATTAGAGATTAAAATTTTCTTGTAAGTAATACTAAACAGCTTTGCTAATACATAAGTCATTAATATTAGAGGCACTATTGTAATTAGGGTATTTGTTAATTTGAAAATTAAAGAATGATTCCCATATAAATTTCTGCTCGTGTAATCTTTTGCAAAAATTGTCATCGATCCTCCTGCTTGCTCAAAAGCCCACCAGAAAAATATTGTGGCAAATGAAAAGATAATTATTACAAAAATTCTGTCCCATTCAATCCTAGTGATTTTTTGTGAAAGTTCTAGTTCATATTTATTAGAATTACTAGTATTAGGTTTTCTACCGATCTTCCCAAAAATTGATTGAGCAAACCAAAATTGCATTAAACCAAAAAACATAAAAATTCCAGCGAGACCAAAACCAATGTGCCAACCAATTTTTTCTCCGAGATAGCCACATAACAATATTCCTAAAAAGGCGCCACAATTAATTCCCATATAAAAAATTGTATACCCTGAATCTTTTTTTATGTCTTTATCTTTGTAGAGCTGTCCTACAATTGAATTAATATTTGGTTTAAATAAACCATTACCCAAAATCAAACAGGTTAATCCCACAAAAAAAAATAAATTTGAAAAGTTTTCCATGGCCAGAAATCCGTGTCCAAAGGACATTGTTAATGCCCCAAGAATTGTAGCTAATTTGTACCCAAGGAATTTATCAGCTATAAAACCTCCTATAAGTGGTGTAAAATAAACCAAACCTGTATACCAACCATATAAAACAAGTGCATCTTTTCTTTCCCAACCCCAACCATCATTAAATAGTGCNGAAGTTAAAAANAGCACCAATATTGCCCTCATGCCGTAATAACTGAATCTCTCCCACATTTCAGTGAAAAATAGAACGAATAACCCCGAAGGGTGATCAAAAAGAGTTTTTTGATTTAAAAGTGAACCGTTAAACTGAAATTCACTTTCCCTCAAAGAAACTTGATTTGATTATCATAATTTTTTTTCTATAAAATTAGTCATTTTATTGTACAAGTGAATAGATGTATTCCCTCCATAAATCCCATGGTTTTTATCAGGATAAATCATCCATTCGAACTGTTTGTCTTGTTGAATTAGTTCTTCTACCATACGCATAGTGTTTTGTAAATGCACATTGTCATCTGCAGAACCATGAATTAATAAATAATCTCCCTCCAATAAATGAGCAAAATTAAGTGGAGAATTTGAATCATAACCATCCGAATTATTTTTTGGTAAACCCATAAATCTTTCAGTATAAATTGTGTCATAAAATCTCCAATTAGTAACTGGTGCAACAGCGATTGCAAGTGAAAATACATCATTACCCTTTAAAATACTGTTTGTAGATATCAAACCACCATAACTCCATCCCCAAATTCCAATTCTATTTTTATCAATGTAGGGGAGTTTTGATAAATATTTTGCGAAAGATATTTGATCTTCAGTTTCGTATTTAGCAAGTTGTCCGTAGGTTACTTTCTTGAACTTTTTGCCCTTAAACCCCGTTCCTCTTCCATCAACACATACAATTATGTAGCCCTTTTGAGCTAATAATTGGTGCCAAAAGTCTCGATTATTATTCCATCTGTTTTCAACTTCCTGAGAACCAGGTCCTGAGTACTGATAAATAAGTACTGGATATTTTTTTTGGAGGTTAAAGTTAGTTGGTTTAATCATCCACATATTTAGGTNTTGACCATTTAAATTTATTTGTGAAAAATCTTTACGGGAAAGATTGTAAGGTTCCAACTTTTTAAGAAGTTCATTGTTATCCATTATTCTTCTGACTAATTCTCCAGTTTTACTCTCTCTTAAGGAATATATTAAAGGAGTGTTACTATCCTCAAAAGTGTGAATAAAGTATTTATAATTAGATGTAAATGATGCTCCATTAAAACCGTTTTTCGGGGAGATTGCTTTTTTATTTTTACCATTCAAACTTATTCTATAAATTACCCTTTCAATAGTATTATCCTCGGTTGAAGAATAGTAAACAGTACTTTCATTAACACCCAATAATTTTGCAACATCCCAATTCCCTCTAGTAATTTGGTTTAATCTTTTTCCCTCATCTTCTACTAAATAAATATGATCAAAACCGCTTTTATCACTTATCCATAAGAAATTATCATTATTTAAAAAAAAGATTTTTTCTTGGATATCCACATAGCTGTTATCTTTTTCTTCAAATACTTTTTTAGATGATTTTGTATCTAGATCGTAAGCTGTTAATGATAATTTATTTTGGAGTCTATTTAAGGACTGAAAGAATAGTTTATTTGAGTAAGAACTAAATTCTAGTCTTGGTATATAGTAATAATCATTTTTGTTTTTACTTAAATCAATTGAACTTATCTTTTCACTTTCTAAATTATATATTTTCAAATTTAGACTGGAATTTATTTCACCTGCCTTAGGGTATTTAAAACTATATTCGAATGGGTACAAATTATTACTAAAAATTTTCATTGAATATTTTGGAACATTAGTTTCATCAAAAACAATAAATGCAAGGTTATTACTTTCCTTATCCCAATCAAATGCACGAACTAAACCAAATTCTTCCTCATAAACCCAATCAGCTATGCCATTTATAATATTCTCATTTCCTGAAACTGTGACTTGTTTAATAACGTTCGTTTTTAAAAATTTGATATATAAATTTCTGTTATAAACAAAAGCAACTTTTTCACCATCAGGTGAGAAAAATGGCTCTTGAATTAATCCATTAAAAACATAATTAATTTCATCAAGTGCTATGTCATATATGTAATATTCTGCTAACTTGGATCTTCTGTAAAGTGGATATGAATTAGTTTCTAAAATTATTTTTTTTTCATTACTTGAAAAAAAATAATTTGTNAAAAAAGGTATCTTCGCAGATGATGAGGAATCNAAAATAACATCAACAATTTCTCCGGTTTCATAAGCTCTTAATACAATTTTTGATTTTTTTTGGTCACGATCAATTTCAATAGTTGAATAGTAGTTTTTTGTTTTATAATGGTATATTGATTTGTAAGTTTTTTGCTCAAATTCGAAATTCCATATAACCTCATTATTAAGTAAGTTTTGTTGAGAGAGAACGCTGTTGAAAAAAAATAAAAATAAAATATACCTCAAAACTCGAAAATTCAATTAGATGTTAAAGTTAATTTCTTTTGTATAACAAGCAAAAATTGTTCTTCTATTATGGTATCTTTAACAAAATTGCCACGCTATGAACAATTTTGTGAATGGCTTCTCAAAAAAAAATAAGCTAGAAAAAATTGATTGGATAATAAACAATCATTTTCATAATAACAAAAAGGCAAAAAAAATTTTATTTAAATATTTAAATGACGATGCTTCAATTCAAAGTCTTCATGATGAATTTATAGAGAATACTATATCAAACTTTTATTTACCTTTTGCAGTAGCCCCTAATTTTTTAATTAATGGAAAGTACTACACTATACCTATGGCAATAGAGGAGAGCAGTGTAGTTGCTGCAGCTTGTAATGCCGCCAAATTTTGGTCAAATCTCGGAGGGTTTAAAACAAAAGTTTTAGGGGTAGAAAAAATTGGACAGGTACATTTTTTTTACAATGGCTCTCCAGTAAAACTCAAAGCTTTTTTTAAAGAAATAAGGAAAAATATAATTAAAGGTTTAAAGTCAATTACGTCAAATATGGAAAAAAGAGGAGGGGGTATTAATAGTCTGGAGCTAGTTGACATGAATAATAAAATCGATTCTTATTACCAAATTTTTGTAAAATTCACCACAATTGATTCAATGGGTGCAAATTTCATAAACACTTGCCTTGAAAAAATTACAGAGATTTTTAAATCTTACATTGAAGAAAAACAATTTTTGGATAAAACTGATGAAAAAATTGATTTTATAATGAGTATTTTATCAAATTATACCCCAAATTGCCTAGTCAAATCAAGTGTTGAGTGTAAAGTTGAAGATTTAGAAAAAAATAATGAATTAAAGGTTGATAATTTTATAAATGCCGTAAAAATTTCTAAAATAGATACTTTCAGAGCAGTTACGCATAACAAAGGAATTATGAATGGTATAGATTCAGTTGTAATCGCAACTGGAAATGATTTTAGATCTGTAGAAGCTGGTATTCATGCTTATGCTTCCAGAAATGGAATTTATTCAGGTCTGTCTAACGCTTATATTAAAAAAGGTTTCTTTAATTTTGAATTAACGATTCCTATATCAATTGGGACTGTCGGGGGATTGACTAAACTTCACCCCTTAGTTAATTGGGCTCATAATTTGCTTGGAAATCCTAATGCTGAAACATTAATGCAAATTATTGCAGCGGCAGGTCTAGCACAAAACTTCGCTGCCATAAAATCATTAGTGACAACAGGGATTCAAAAAGGACATATGAAAATGCATTTACTGAATATTTTGAACCAGCTTGGTGCTAACCAAATTGAGAAAAACGATGCTATTGAATATTTTAAAAAAAAATATGTATCGCACAAAAATGTGAGAGAATTTCTTAATAAAAAATAAAATGTATTATTATAGTTGCGGAAAATTATTAATTACAGCTGAATATCTTATTCTTAAGGGAGCCAAGGGACTTGCAATACCTACAAAATACGGTCAAAAAATGTCAATTGTAAAAAATACAGAAAAAAATATAATTTGGGAAGCTTATTCTTCTGATAACAAAAAATGGATAGATTGTAAATTTGACTTAAATTTTAAATTAATAAAATCCAAAAACACAAAAACACAATATATTTATTCACTATTAAAACTTTTAAAGAAAATAGATGAGTTTTCACCTGGATTTGCTGGCCAAGGTCTAAAAGTTTTAACAAATCTAGAATTTGAAAGAAATTGGGGGTTGGGGTCTTCGTCAACTCTTATAAATAACATTTCTAATTGGCTAAATATAGATCCTTATAAATTTTTAAAAATGACTTATAAAGGGAGTGGTTACGATATAGCAGTAGCGAAAACGAAAAAATCAATTTTTTTTGAAAAGAAAGGTGACTTTAATAAAGTTGTGCAAACAAACTTTTCCCCACCATTTAAAGACAATCTTTTTTTTATTCATCTTAATAAAAAAGTTGATACTCAATCAGAAGTTACAAAGTTTTTAAATTACAAAAATGAATATAGTAATGAAATATTAAAAATTAATTCATTAGGAGAAATGATTGTTAAAGAAAACAATCAAAAACAATTCAATGAAATGATAAAAGAGCATGAGGAAATAATTTCAAAAATTATTTACAAAAAACCAATACAAAGTATTCATTTTAAAGATTTCTACGGACAAATTAAAAGCTTGGGTTCTTGGGGAGGTGATTTTATACTCGCTTCTGGAGATAATGAAACACCAAAATATTTTTCTAAAAAAGGATTTGAAACAATAATACCATTTTCAGAGATGAAATTATAATTTATCCATCAATAGTAATCCGATCTGTTATCTTCGATTTGAGCAGTATTTTCGAGGGCGGAAATAATTAAACTTGATAAGTTTTCTCTTTCTTGTGATTGCAATTTAGAAGCTAAATCTGAATAATCCGATAAATCATCCGCAATAGTTTTTTTTATTACCCTCAATTTAAATATACCGCTATTACCTATCAATAAATTTGATGTTTGTAATTCATCAAGTCCAAATGCTTTTCCGACTATATAGGGTTCTTTTCCCGAACCAACAATGGTTCCACTTTTTTGATTGATTGCATTTGCATTAATAATCTCTAACTTGTTTTTGGCAGCGAACTGTTCTAAAGTTTTAATCTTCGAGTTATCTTTAATAATGAGATCAGCTTTCTTTTTATTTAAAAGCTTAAGTCTAATTTCATCTCTTACTTCATGAATGTCAGCAATTCCTTTTTCAATTATGTCATCTATTTTCACAACTACATAACCACCAAATGACAAATCAAATCTTTTAATTTCTCCTATTTCTCTACTATCATCAAAAATCCACTGAACAATTCTCCTTTGCGAAGGTAAACCAGGTAAGTTTTCGTCAAGTTTATTTATGTTAGGCACTAACCTAACTTTATAATTTACTTCTTGAGCAGTATCTTTAAAGCCCTTATCTAAGGCATTCATTTCAAATTGAGTTGCATTTTTAAACACTTCATTTGAAGTTTTATCAGATGGTATAATTTTTTTGGTAAGACTTGCAAGTAAAACCATATCTTCTTTGTCCACTAATTTAATAATATGAAAACCAAAAGATGTCTCAACTAAACCAATTTTTCCTATTCTGTTGTTTTTTGCAAAATTGAAAAATGCTGGTTCAATNTGCTCTTCAGTAAAAAACCCTAGATCTCCTCCCAGTGATTTGGAAGGACCGTCTGAAAACTCTTGAGCTAATTTTTCAAATTTTCCCTTATTGCTTTTAATTTGTCGGAACAAGTTATTAGCTAATCTTTTCGCTTCAGTTTTTGTCCTTTGAACATTTGGTGGCTTTCTATTTGACTCATTGTGAGAAATCAAAATATGGCTAGCCCTAATAGAACCATTTTTCTTTCTATCTATTAACTTTGAAATTTTAAAAGCATTGATGTCTTTGTATGGACCAAAAGACTCTCCTATTTTAAGATTAAATAAGATTTCAGCATACTCTGAAGGTAATTTACCCTTAGTCAAGTAAATTGAATCAAACTCCTCATCGGAATGTCTATTAATAAATTCATCCAAATATTTTGTGTTGTAAAATCCAATAATAGTGTCCGTTAGCTTAGAAACGTCGTTATACTCATATTTATCCTTGGTTAAATCTTCTATTGATTCCCTAATATCTTTTATGTCTTCTTCTGTTGCATTTTCAAAAAAAGACACATACTCAACAGATCTAGATTCATCTCTTTTGTATTTATCTTTATTCTTATCAATATAATTTTTAATATCCTGATCAGACAATTTAAAAATAGTATCAGAAATCTCTGAGTATGGAAACTTTACATACTCAATATCTATATTGTCATTTTCAAGGTGATAATAAATTTCAGCTTCCTTATCGGTTACAGCTAAACTAGATTTAATGAGGTCAAAATAAATATTTTCCTTGGCAGAGGAAATTATAGAAAGTTCCTGTTGTTTCCATGATTCATAAGCTTGAGGGTTAGTATTTTTCATTTGAACGATAAAATCTGTAAATAACCCGAAATCAAAAAACCCTGCTTCGTTAATAAATCTCTCATCATTAATAATTGACTCTGTGGAAGAAACAACTTGTTCTATTTGATCTCTGCCTGCATCAATCCCTAAAATTTCAAACTGATTCTCAAAAACAAAATTCCTAACATATTGTTTCCATACGTTGTCTACAGCTTGCATAGTAGTTAAACCAAAATTTCTCTCAGTCTGTTCAACCATAAATCGAAAATTCTCTAACGGGATTTCCTTTCCATTTACAATGCCTATTGGATCGTTTGATGTATCGTCTGAATTCCCATTCCCAAGAGCACCAGATATTACAAAAGCAAATAATGCTAGTCCAATAACAATTATAAGGAATATTGACTTTTCTCTTATTTTGCCTAATAAAGCCACATTTATAATTTAACGACACGAATTTACAATTTCTTGACTAAAAATAAAATGTGAATCAGTTTTTGTTTAAAAATCAATCACTTAGTTTTTTGACACCAACTTTTTCAATTTTATTTGACAAAACACTGACAACCTTCAGCTCTAAGTCATTTACCGAAAGGACTTTGCCTTTTTTGGGTATTTCCCCTGTTAAATGGAAAATTAATCCCCCAAGAGTTTCATAATTTTCATCTTGTGGTAAATCAAATTTGTATTTTCTAATCAAATAGTCTATTTCTAATCTCGCTGAAAATTCAAAAGAATTTAAATTAATCTTTTTTTCATAGTGATCGATTGTATCATATTCGTCCTCAATTTCACCAAATAGTTCTTCAACAATATCCTCAACTGTTAGTAATCCAGCAGTTCCACCATATTCATCTAAAACTACTGCAATTGTCTTTCTTTTTCTAGTTAATTTTTTCAAAACCTCTGTAATTAGATTTGGTTCATGAACATATTCAATAGGAAGTAAAATTTCCGAAATTAATTTTGGTTTTTTTAGCATTTCAAAAGCATGTACAAAACCAATTATATCATCAATGTTTTCATCATAAACTGGAATTTTAGAGTATCCTGTAGATTCAAATAAAGAGGATAATTTTAAAATATTTTCAGATTTATTAATACCAACTATTTCAGCTCTAGGGATCATAACTTCCCTTACTTTTGTTTCTGAAAACTCTAAAGCATTTTGAAAAAATTCTATTTCTGAATCTAGCTGGTCTTTATTTTTAACTGCCTCCACTTGTTCTTCAATATATTCTCCTAACTCATTTTTTGAAAAAGTTAATTGAATTTTGTCTGACTTAGAATTTGAGAAAACTCTCAAAAAATTATCTGTGACCTTCAAAATTAACAAACTAATTGGCATGAAAAGTGTATAAAAAATAGAACTAGGAAGAGCAAAATACTTTATCATTTGGTTAGCATATAATTGAAAGAAAACCTTTGGAAGGAACTCAGCTGTAATTAATATTATAAAGGTTGATATTAAAGTTTGAATAAATAGGATATTTAGAGGTAAGGGTGAAATANTTAAATCTGAAAATAAAACTTCAATGATTTTTTCACCCATAAATATTCCGTATATAACTAAACAAAAGTTGTTCCCAACCAACATAGCAGTAATAAATTTTGAAGGTTTTGATGTTATATATTTTAGAACTTTAGCTATTATTCCTTTTTTATTTTTTTCAATCTCCAAAAAAACTCTATTACAAGAAATAAAAGCAATTTCCATCCCTGAAAAAAAAGCAGACATAATCAAACAAGTAATGATAACTACATTATCTAAATTCATCTAAAAGTCATTGTTTTTTTTTCTAATAGATCTTCTAAAAAAAAACATAAAAATTGAAACGATAAAGAAACCAAGAAAAAGATAAGCCCTCTTTGGATTCAAACTCCACAATACGTATGTTTCCCTTAAAGATATTATTGATATAACTAAATAAATTAATTCTGATACTCGATGCTTAACCATTTTTATCTTTCTTCAACACTCATAGTGCCAGTTAATCTTCCTGTATTAAACTTTGTAAATTGCTTATTAGCATCTAATCTTTTAGCAGCAACATCGTAATCAGAATTCCAAAATTTAAAATTTTTATTGGTAAAAAACCAATCTGATTCTGCATCCCAATACAGTTGATTAGTTTCAAGATAGTCCCCAGCGCTCGATAAGATTTTAACGTTTCCAACTAAATCTAAAATTGAAGTATCCTTATAAATAGTACCATAGTCTGCTTCAACTATATTAGGACAACCATAATTATCATAAAAAACAAGCTTTAAGCCTTCTGGAAAAATTGAATATTTAAAAAATAAATTTCTAAAATCTTCATGTTTAGGGGCTGTCAAAATAGAATTGATTTTCAATGAATCTGTATAAACCATTCTAATTTCAAAAGATGTTGCTAATGGGTCCGCTGCAGAAGTAGTTTTCAATTCGGACTTATCCCAGTTAGAACATGAATGAGTGAAATTTATTAAAAAAACATAAAATAAATATTGATATTTTAAATAATGAATTTTCACTTACAACTTAGGAACTTTAACTTTGTCATTGATCCAACAAGAAAACTGAATTACTTTACCTTCCATTCCATCTGTAAAAATATCAGTTTTAGATGGGGCTCTTCCATTGAAGGCTGCAGCAGTTTTAAGTGCGGCTTTTTTAATTGAGGGGTCAACTCTTGCAGCTTTTGTAGCAGTATTTGCCGCTAGCCAGTATACTGCTCTTTTTTCAAATTGTGATTGTCCACAATCGTTTGCACTTGTAGCATATAAGTTAGCAATCATTAAGTAAGCTTTCCCAAGAGAGGGTTGAAACTTAAGTGCCTTCTGAGCATAACTCCTTGCAGACCTCTTACTTCCTCTTTGTTTAAACTTCAAGGCTATTTTATACAAAGTTTTAGCTTTTTTATATGGGTCATTCTCTAATTCTATTGATTCCTCGTAATAAGATAAAGCTTGCTTGTTGTCACCTTTTTTGTCATTTAAAAGACCCAAATAATATGCTGAATCAGCAGAGGGTTGAATTGAATGTAGTGCTTCAACAAGTTTCACAAAAAGTTGACTGTCAGAACAATCCTTTGCATCCATTCGACTAGCAGCTCTTTTTAACCAAACTATATTTTGTCTATTTTGGTCAAAATTTCTTTCATAAAGCGGTATAAGATTTTCGCAACTAGATTCTTTTGAAATTATGGCATCCAAATTTTTTAAATAAATACTTATAGCATTAGAATTTACACCATATATTCTTTTGTTTTTCAAATCTCTTGTCGTTAGGGCTTCTCCACTCTCTTCCTTATTTAAAATTCTGTCTAAATTTTTAGCTAGNTTAACACTTTCAATTTCAAACTTTTCTGACACATCTTCATACTTTTCAAAAAGCTTTTCTGGTGTTATGTCACCATTTTTACTTTTATAGATCTCATACAAAACCTTAAAATAATTGTAAAGTCGCTTAGGATTTGAAAAACTTTTCAAATCTCTTTTAAATGCGTCGTCAAAAATTGAATATATTTCAATATTGCCCCCGATTTTAAAATCAATCATTGATTGCGCTTTTGCTGACAAAATATTTCCGATGTTATTTTGCCCTTTCTTAGAAGGAAAATATTTAACCCAATCATCGTATAAATTAAGTAAATCTTTTTCTCGCTGACTTTTTTCATTATCGGGACTATTTTTCAATCTTTCTTTGAGAATTCTTTCCCCGTAAATATATATCGCAGAATTTATACTAGGACAATCATTTCTAACCAAGCTCCATGGTTCATATGCTGCTTTATAATTTTTAACTTTCGCGTTTTCAACGAAAATTGATAAATTTTGAGCACATTCACTTGTATCCTGTGCTACCAAATCTGTCACTAAAGTGAGGGGAAACAAAAAAATTATATTTATTATACTTTTCATTTTAATTATACTTTCTTTTAATAAACCACAAATCGTTCAAAGATAAACCAATTCTTAAAGCCCAAAAACTTTCTTTAACAAGACTTTCTGAGTTTATGCCTCTTGTACCAAATTCAAAACCCACATTTAAGTTTGAAAAACCCGACACATTACTTGCACTATAATATCCACCGATCGGAAAACTTCCTCCTATTGAATAAACTTTTTCTTTTAAAATACTATTATCAATATTTATACCTGTATTTTCATTTCTAAAACCCGCCCTATAAACTATTCTTTTCCAATAATCGGTTATGGAGCTGTAATCGGGGATTAAAAACCCACCGAATGATAGAGAATTTGCATTTTCATANGAAATATTACTCTGATTTATGAAATCATTTTTAAAATTTTCAGATTGAGCAAAAGAATATTGTGTGCCTACAAACCATTTTTTGTCTTTACTAAAACTTAGTCCATATTTGTAACTTTGTCCAATTCGCAACTTTAGTAAATCTAAGTTTTCTGAAGCCAAATCCACTTCTTTAACATCACCGATATTTTGATTTTGTAGAGAACGAGTAAAATAAACTCTTTTATTTCTTGAGTTTAAGAAATTTTCAGGTTTATATGTAAAAAAACTTTCTATAATTATTTTTTTTGATATGTTAAATTTAAAATGAGTTCCTAATTCGTAATCGAGTCCTGATAGAGAGGATTCGTTGCTCAAAAAGGTTCCATAATCTAAGTTTTCATTTTGATTTGAAGCCTGAGTTGTAATTTTACCAAAGTTGTAATTTACAGTCCCTCCTAAGCTTACAAATTTTAATATCTTAAATCCAACTGTAAAAAATGATTTATTTGTACCTCCTCTTCCTTCATATCGAGAAACTATATCTTCATCTTGTTGAGAAAGACTGTTTGCTTGTAACCTATATCCAACGGATGAATACGGAATGACTCCAAAACTGAATGAAAAAAATTTTGTTGGTATTGACACTGCTATGTAATCAAGGGACCCTGTTCTGCTATTATCTCTTGAATCACTTGAACTTATTTGAGTATTTTTATAATGGATGCCTACTGAAAAAGTGGTCAATTTTAATTCTCCTAAACTTGCTGGATTATTTAGGTTTGCATGAATTGAATCTGAAAAAACACTTACCCCACCCATCATTCTGTTTATAACATTACCCTTAAAGGTTACATCTCCTAGTCCTCCTAAAGAATAGGGAGATGCCGTACTGTTTTGTGCGAAAGAAACCTTTAAAAAAAGTAAAAATAAAATTAATTTTAATCGAATTAAAATTATAGTTTGTTGCATTTCAATAAGTTATTTAACCCCGAAGCCAAAAATTCTTGCTCGGCAAAGATGCTATTTTTAATTCTTTTATACAAGTATTTGGCATCACCACCGGTTAAAATGACCCTCAAGNTTGGTGTTTTTCTTTTAAATTTTTCAATTTGCCCATTTATTTCAAAAATAAATCCTTCCCAAATCCCAGATTGAATTGAATTTTTGGTATCCTTGCCAATTTGTTTTCCAATATTTTCAAACTTAATGAGCGGTAGTGAGTTTGTATATTGATGCAAGCTTTTAAATCTAAATAAAAGGCCAGGAGAAATTAATCCTCCTTTATGAACTGATTTTGATGATATCAAATCAAAAGTCAAACAGCTTCCGGCGTCAATTACCAGACAATCTTCTTTCGGGAATTTATTAATTGCTGCTATTATTAGACCAATTCTATCTACACCAAGGTTTTCTTTGTTATAATTTGTTTCAAAAGGAAAATCAAGAGCTTTAACATCATAAATTCTGTTATTAGGAAATTTTTTTTCTAATTCCTCTCTACTGTATTTCCCTGTAACATCAGACAACAAAATGTTTTTTAAATCAGGAAAGTTCCTTATGATTTTTAAAGACCAGTCACCCTCCCATTTAAAAAGGTTGGTGAGTACCAATGTTTGGTCTTTGAAAATAAAATATTTTAAATTGGTATTGCCGCAATCTATAATCAAATTCATATATAAAAATAAATCAAAATTCAGTTAAGTTTAAAAATTTAAAAACATTTGCTAAGAAAAAAAGAGATTATATATTTGCAAATCAACGGTACCTTAGCTCAGTTGGTAGAGCAAAGGACTGAAAATCCTTGTGTCCCTGGTTCGATTCCTGGAGGTACCACCTTAATCCCGTATTACATTTAATACGGGATTTTAGATTTTATTTATTTTTTCTAGCAGCAATAAAACTTTTAACAAAAAAAATCATTGATAATGTGGAAGTAAAAATCATTATAATTACTCTTATCAAACCAACCCCGGCTTTATCGATTGATTTAGGCAATCTCATGCCGACTAATGCAATTAATATTAATAATGTAAGGAGTACAGCTATATGAGAAATTATTTTATTTTGGTTTTTAACACCTCTAGAGCAAAGAATTAAAAAAACTCCTATTGAAACAGGAATAAGAGCGGTGGGTGATAAAACATCAAAGTATCCCCATAATCCGATTATCATTAAAGAGATAGAATTTATTAAATTAGCTATTGTAGCATTCATATTTTTTTTTATAAAAATAAAGATTTTGTTATCACTTATGCAATTAAAAAACAAAACCGTTCTTTTTTTTTAATTTAAAATTAGTTTTGGAACTAGAAATTTATCAAATAGATGCTTTTACTTCTGAGGTTTTTAGAGGAAATCCTGCATGCGTTATTCCCTTAAGTGAATGGTTGGATGATAACCTGTTAATTAAAATAGCTAAAGAAAATAATGTTTCTGAAACGGCATTTTTTGTAAAAAATAAAAATGGTTTTCATATCAGATGGTTTACCCCTGATGTTGAGATGGATTTATGCGGTCATGCAACTTTGGCGTCCGCTTATTGTTTAAAACATTATCTAAATTACCCACATGACAAAATTTTTTTTAATTGCAAGAGCGGAATTATAAAATCTAAGTTTGTTAAAGATAAAATAGAGCTAGAATTACCTCTAAGGGAACCAAAAAAAGTTGAAATTCCTCAAAATTTATCTAACGCAATTAATTATAAACCTCTTGAAGTTTTGAAAGCTAGAGACTTTATTTTAGTCTTTGATGATCAATTAAAAATTGAAAACATTAAAATTAACAGGTCTGAGTTTGATAAAATAAATATTGATCCAGGAGGAGTAGTATTTACATCTCAAGGCAACAGTTGCGACTTTGTTTCAAGGTTTTTCACACCACAGTCCTCAATTTTTGAAGACTCAGTGACAGGTTCATCACACTGTTCACTTGTTCCATATTGGAGTAGAAAATTGAACAAAAAGAAACTTAAAAGTATTCAGTTATCTGAAAGAACTGGTATATTAGAGTGTGAAGCACACAAAAACTATATTTCAGTTTCAGGAAATGCAATAATCTACCTAAAAGGAAAAATTTTTATTTAAGTAGTAATATTAAGTTATAAAAAGAATATAATGGATATTGATATAATTAGAGATTACCCAACTGTTGAGTCNTTAAGAATCAAGGCAAAAAAAAATATTCCTGAATTTGCTTTCGACTATTTAGATGGGGGATGTAATAATGAAGAAAACTTAAATCGTAACATTCAAGATTTAAAAGAAATTATTCTTGAACCTAAATANTTAAGAAATTATAAATCAAGTTCAACAAAAACATCTCTTTTTGGTGTAGAATATGATGTCCCTTTTGGAATTTCGCCTGTTGGGCTTCAAGGACTTATATGGCCNAATTCTTCTGAAATTTTAGCAAAGTCTGCATTGAAACACAATATTCCGTTTATCTTAAGTTCAGTTACAACAATGGACATAGAAAAAACTGCAAGATTGACTGATGGCAATTTTTGGTTTCAATTATATAATCCAATAGATGAAAATTTAAGAAAAGATATACTAAAAAGAGCTTATGACTCAGGTTGTAAAACATTAGTTATTTTGGCTGATGTACCANCATTTGGTTACAGAGCTAAGGAAATCGTTTCAGGTCTGTCGATGCCACCTAGACTAACTTTAAAAAACATATTACAAATACTAGGGAAGCCAAATTGGGCTCTAAACACACTCATTTATGGGCAGCCTAGATTTAAAAATCTTTCTCCTTACATTAAAAAAAATATATCAATGTTCCAATTAGGTAAATTCATGGATGAAACATTTTCTGGAAGGATAAATCCGGAAATAATTAAGCCCATTAGAGAACAATGGAAAGGAAATTTAGTTTTAAAAGGTGTTTCATCTATTAGCGATGCAAAAGATGCGATAAAGATTGGTTTTGATGGAATCATTGTTTCAAACCACGGTGGAAGACAACTTGATGCAGGAAATTCTTCAATTAAATCTCTAAATAAAATGGTAAAACAAATAGATAAAAATAAAATTGAAATTATGATTGACAGTGGTTTTAGAAGCGGTCCAGATATTGCTAGAGCTTTAGCGATTGGAGCTAAATTTGTTTTTATGGGTAGGCCTTTTATGTATGGTACAGCGGCCCTTGGTTCAAAAGGTGGTAATCATACTATTTCAATTTTGAAAAAACAGTTTCAGCAAGTAATGGATCAACTCTGTTGCGAAAAAACTGAAGATTTACCTAACTATATATCACAATAAATTTTTCCCATTGACAAAATCTGTCTCCTTTTACCCAATGTCATTTAAAAAAAATTTAATACCAAAGATTTGGGGTGGTGAAAAACTTGAAAATTTTTTTTCATGTAAAAGTTTTGAAAAAAACTATGGTGAATCTTGGGAGATTTCAGTTATAAAGGACTTCGAATCAGTTGTAAAAAATGGCGTTTTTAAAAATAAAAAACTTAATAAATTAATTGAAAAATATCCCACTGAAATTTTAGGGAGTTCAGTTTNNAATAAATATGGTTTAAATTTCCCCCTCTTAATAAAATTTATTGACGTAAATCAACCTTTATCTATACAAGTTCATCCTAATAACGAAAAAGCAAGGGTTAGACACAATTCATTTGGTAAAAGCGAGATGTGGTTCATAATTGAAACAGAAAAAAACGCCAACCTCTCTCTTGGTTTTAATAAAAAAATAGACAAAAATATATTTAACGAAAATTTAAAAAATAAAACTGTAGATAAAATTTTGAATTCTTTTGTAGTGGAACCAAAAGATGCTTTTTATGTTCCCGCTGGGACGATCCATGCTTTAAATGGGAAAATGTTGCTTCTTGAAGTTCAACAAAGTTCAGATATTACATATAGAATCTATGACTATGAACGTTTGGATCCCAAAACGGGGAAAAAAAGAAAACTACATATAAAGTCAGCTATTTCATCAATAAATTTTTCTGAGAATAAATATGAAAAAATAAACTATGATGTTAATGAGAATAAACTTAATCCCATAATTGAAAATAATTTTTTTAAAATTTACTTTTTAAAAATTAAAGAAGAGGAGATACAGAAAATTTTTATGAATAGTTCATTTTGGATTTTGGTTTGTTTAGAAGGTTCTCTTACTGTCAATTATAAAAATGAAAAATACTCATTTGAAAAGGGAGTAACATTTTTAATACCAGCTGTGGTGAATATAATAAATATTGAAGGCTGTGGTGAAATAATTGGAATAACAGTCTAGACAAAAATCAAATCCCTACTCTTTTTAGTGTTTTTGAATTTATTTAAATAAATTTAATTAAAAAAATATGATTTATCAGAGTAAAAAAAAATTAGGCTTTTTATTTTTATTTTTTGTTTTAACAGCTTTTAATTCATTTTCACAAAACAAAAGAAAATCAAAGTCTAAGGAATATAATAAAGTTTCCCTGACAGATTTCAATTTTAGAAATATTGGGCCTGCTTTTCTCTCCGGAAGGATTGCAGATATAGCGATAGACTCAAAAAACGAAAATATATGGTATGTAGCCGTTGGTTCAGGTGGAGTATGGAAAACTCTAAACTCAGGCACAACATGGATTCCTTTATTTGATGACGAAAATTCATATTCTACAGGTTGTGTCACAATTGACCCAAATAATTCTGCTACAATCTGGGTAGGAACAGGAGAAAACGTTGGTGGAAGACACGTTGCTTACGGTGATGGAATATACAAATCTGATAATGGAGGTAAAAGTTGGATAAATATGGGCTTAAAGAAAACAGAACATATATCTAAAATCATCGTTCACCCAGAAAATTCAAATATTGTTTGGGTAGTTGCTCAAGGACCTCTATGGAAAAAAGGCGGTCAAAGAGGTGTTTATAAGACTATAAACGGTGGAAAAAATTGGAAAAAAGTTTTGGGAAATAGTCAATGGACAGGAGCAACAGATATTTTGATCGATCCTAGAAATCCTAACGTTTTATATGCAGCAACATGGGACAGACATAGAACTGTTGCTGCCTTTATGGGAGGAGGTCCAGGTTCAGGAATCCATAAGTCTGTTGATGGTGGAGAAACGTGGAAAAAATTACATAAAGGTCTCCCTAATGATCGAGATTCTAATGGTGATGGCAAAATTGATGAAGATGATCTACCCACTGTTAATATGGGTAAAATAGGTCTGGCAATATCCCCTCAAAAACCGGATGTGCTATACGCAGCTATTGAGTTAGAAAGAACTACTGGTGGGGTTTATAAGTCCGAGGATAGTGGAGAATCTTGGAATAAAATGTCTAATGCGGTTTCTGGTGCCACAGGGCCTCACTATTACCAGGAGCTTTATGCTAGTCCTCACAAATTTGATAGATTATATTTAATGAATGTAAGAGTTCTTACATCTGAAGATGGTGGGAAAACATTTGAACAACTTAAAGAAAATAAAAAACATTCTGACAACCACGTTATAGCCTTTAAAAAAAATGATCCTGATTATTTATTAATTGGAACTGATGCAGGTATTTATGAAAGTTTTGATTTAGCTGAAAATTGGAGATATATTAAAAACTTACCATTAACTCAGTTCTATAAAGTGGCTGTTAACAATGCAGAACCGTTTTACCATATTTTTGGAGGCACACAAGACAATGGTTCTGCTGGAGGTCCTTCAGCAACTGACGAAATTGAAGGTATAAGTAATAAACATTGGTACAAAACACTCTTTGCTGATGGTCATCAATCTGCGACTGACCCCGAGTTTAATAACTTAATTTATGCCGAAACACAGCAAGGCGGCCTACATAGAATTGATTTAATTACAGGTGAACAAACATTTATTCAACCCCAAGCTGGTATTAATGAACCACATGAAAGGTTTAATTGGGATGCTCCAATTATAGTATCTCCACATAATCCATCAACAATATATTTTGGATCCTACAGAGTTTGGAAATCGGAAAATAGAGGAGATAGTTGGATTCCTATTTCTGGAGATCTAACACGAAATGAGAATAGAATTAAACTCCCTATCATGGGAAGAAAACAATCTTGGGAAAATTCTTGGGATGTTGGTGCCATGTCAAATTATAATACAATTACATCTTTAAGTGAATCTCCGATTAAAAAAGGTTTAATTTATGCAGGAACCGATGATGGGTTTATTCAAATCACAAAGGATGGTGGGGAGAATTGGAAAAAAATTCCAGTTACATCATTGGGTCTTCCAAAGAGAAGTTTTGTTAATGATATAAAAGCAGACATCCATGATGAAAATATTGTTTATGTTGTTTTAGACAATCATAAAGAAGGTGATTTCAACCCTTATCTTTTTAAAAGTGAAGATCAGGGAAATTCTTGGGTGCCTATTTCAAACGATCTCCCTAAAAGGACACTTTTATGGCGAATTGTACAGGACCATGTAAATAAGAACTTATTTTTTCTTGCAACCGAATTTGGTGTTTATACCTCATTGAATGGTTGTAAAAATTGGCAAAAACTAAATGGTACCCCAAATATGGGTTTCAGGGACTTGGTGATTCAAAAAAGAGAAAGTGATCTTGTAGCAGCTTCTTTTGGGAGAGGGTTTTACGTATTAGACGATTATAGTCCTTTAAGGAATTTTAGCGATGAAAATTTAAAAAAGAAAGGTCACTTATTTCCGATTAAGGATGGTAAGTGGTTTATACAAAGAAGTAATTTAGGTAATACTGGTGCAGATTTTTACCTTGCCGAAAATCCAAAATATGGCGTTACGATGACATATCACCTTGGAAACAACTATGAAACTAAAAGTGAAAAAAGAAAAAAAAGTGAAAAGCGCTTGAATCAAAATCTTCTTGATGTACCGTTTCCCGGTTATAATAATCTTGATGAGGAAAAAAATGAAACCCCTGCATACATTAAAATTTCAATTGAAGACCAAGAAGGAAATATTGTAAGGCATTTAAAAGAAAGAGCGGCTGAGGGAACCCACAGAATAACTTGGGATTTAAGACATATGTTTAAAGGGTCTGTTACTGACTCCAACAAAAAAAATAATTTGAGAGGGCCTATTGTGAAACCTGGAAAATATAGTGCCTCACTATATTTAGTAGAGAACGGGGAAACTACTAAGTTAAGTGAAAAGAAAATTTTTGAACTTAAACCAATTTATGAAAGTATACTAAAAGGAACTAGTTTTAAAGATTATGATAACTACGTGGACGACTATTTTAGGGTTTATAATGACGTGCAATTAATTGAGCACAAAATAAAATCTGCCAATGAAAAAGTAAATTCCCTAAAAATGGCAATTGAAAATACACCAAGAGAGACCGAAGAGTTAGTTTTGGATTTTCATAATTTAAAAAATTCACTTTTATTAGTTAAGAGAAAAGTTTTTGGTAATGAGTCTAAAACAGAAATTGGAGAAAAAAATACCCCAACTTTATTTAATAGAATTAGAGTAGCCAGCCAGGGGCTTTCTTCTTCTTATGGCCCAACGAAATTACACATAGAAAGTTTAGATATGGCTAGGCTAATGAATGAAGAAATAAAACCCCTAATTAAAAACTTAATAAGTAAAGAAGTTACTTCTTTAGAAAATAAAATTAAAGATATTAATGGGCCAGTTATAATAGAGGATTAACAAAAAAAGCCCTCCGTGTATGGAAAGCTCTTCATTGGTCTCTACGACACATTGTATTTATACAATGTTCAACAACATTCACAAAAGTGAATTACAAAAGTAATACTTTTTTAATGAGTAATTTTTTTTTTTAAAAAAAATATACTCACCTATTTATTTTGCTGTAACCTTTATAATATACAAGCGGTCTTTTATTTGATTTAACATTTAAGTTTTCAATTTTGCAAATAATTATTTTATGATCACCTTCATCGTAAATTTTAATAACCAAAACTGAGTACCAAGCAATTGAACCTTTTAGAATTTTAACTTTATCTTCATCATAAAAAACAGGAGGTTCTTTCATTAATTTAAAGTTAGCAAAATGATTACTTTCATCAATCATATCCTCTGAGAGTATACTAATTCCCATTATCTTACCCTTTTCAATATATTTTAAAATTTCATTTTCTTTTTTAATTGAAAAAAGAATCATCGGAGGATTAAGTGATAATGAAAGAAACGAACTTGCAGTCATACCATGAATATCTCCTGAAGGTTTTTTAATTGTGACTACAGTTACTCCAGTTGGAAAAGATCCTGCCACTTGCTTTAATTTTTTTTTATCGTTAATCATTATAAATACAAATTAAATACAAAGATTTAATACTATGCAGCATATTAATAAAATTTGACATTTAATTGGATTTTTTATTACAGTCTATCTAAAATCTTTAGTTTTGTAATCCGAAATCAAATATATACTGTATATTATACATTTCTAAATTAGTATTATAAATCTTTTATGTTAGAAACAAAGGCTCCTGGTAGAATATGTTTTTTTGGAGATCATCAAGATTATTTGACTTTACCAGTTATAGCGGGTACTATAGACAGGTTCATCAAAATCAAAGGGAAGCCCAATGGAAAAGATTACCTCCAATTGAAACTAATTAACTTTGATTCTGAGCTCAAGATTAATTTAAAAGAACCATTGAAAATTTTAAAAAAAGGGGATTATTTAAGATCATCCATTCGAGTTTTAAATAGGAATGGCATTACATTAAACAAAGGGTACGACGTTGAAATAAAAGGAGACATTCCAATAAATGCAGGTTTATCAAGTTCTTCTGCTCTTACAGTTGCGTGGCTGAGATTTTTAGTTAAAGCTGCTGTACCAGATAGTAAATTTGATGATGAACAATTTGCCAGGTGGGCCTTTGAAAGTGAGGTTTTAGAATTCAATGAAGCTGGAGGTTTAATGGATCAATATACCATTTCAATTGGCGGATTGCTTTATATCAATACCTTAGAAACCTCTTATAAACAATTAAAAATTTCAATGGGGAAAATAATTATTGGTGACTCAGGGATTAAAAAGAAAACACAGGATATTTTACAAAGATTGAAAGATGGTGCTACAAAAGCTATAGAAATAGTACAAAAACATAATCCAAATTTTAGGATTCATAATGCAAAAAAACAAGATTTTTATGAATTAAGAAAAAACTTACCTTTTGATCTTCAACCATATTTCTATGCAGCCGTCTTTAATCATGAAATAACCCAAAGTGCATTATTGGAGTTTAATAATTCAAATTGTGACTTAAACAAGATATCTCAACTTATAAACGCTCACCAAGACATTCTTGATAAAAAATTAAACAATACTCCTAATGAAATGATTCGAATGATGGATGCTGCAAAAAGTGCAGGAGCTAAAGCTACAAAGATTGTTGGTTCTGGAGGTGGAGGGTGCTTTTTAGCTATGATTGACCCACAAGATGAGAAAAAAGTTTTAAATTCAATCCTTAACGCAGGTGCTGAAGATGCATTTAGCGTAAAACTAATTTAATTTGGAAAGTAAAGAAAGAATTCTTGTAATCTTAGCCGGTGGAGCATCATCTAGGCTTAAAAAATCTCTAAGTGATATTAATTTGGATAAAAATATAACTGATATAGCTAAAAGTTCACACAAAACTCTTATTCCGCTGGGAGATGACCAAAGGCCGCTTCTTTATTTTATCCTTAAAAATGCTCTCTCAGCAGGAGTCAAAGAAGTCTTTCTAATAACGTCGCCTGAAAATTCTCCTTTTAAGAGCTTTATGGAAACAAAAATTTTTAAAGAGAGTTTTTCTGAGATAAAAATAAAATTTGCGGTTCAATACAAACCTGTTGATAGAGAAAAACCCTTAGGTACTTCAGATGCTCTAATGCAAGCTATGGATCAACACGAGGTGTTAAAAAGGAATAGTTTTGTTATTATTAATGGAGATAATTTATATTCTGTAAACTCCTTAAACTCGCTTTTTGAATTAGATGAGAAACAGCATGCCCTTATTAGTTACGACAGGGATGCACTTAATTTTCCACATGAACGTTTAACTAAATTTGCCTTAATCAATGTAAATGAGAATAATAAGCTTATAAATATTATTGAAAAGCCACCTATAGAAGAAGTTGACAATTTTAGGGATAAACTAAATAAAATTAGAGTTAGTATGAATATTTTTAAGTTTTTTGGTCCAACAATCTATCCATTTATAAAAAATTGTCCTTTACATCCAGAAAGAAAAGAAAAAGAAATCCCCGAGGCAGTAAGGAATTATATAAAAGAAAACCCAAACAGTTTTGATGCACTCCCTTTCTTTGAACATATACCAGACCTTACCTCTGCAAAAGATATATTAACTATTATAAAGAGTATTCCAAATTCCGATGAAAAGTAAATATATTCTTGTTACAGGAGGATTAGGATATATTGGATCACACACAACAATTGCACTTATTGATAAAGGATATAAAGTTTGTATCATTGATAATTTATCTAACTCTTCTATAGATGTTTTAAAAAGAATTAAAAAAATAACCAATATTTCCCCTGATTTTTTTGAATTTGATTTGACCGACGCTTCTAACGCAAAAACCTTTTTTAAAAAAAACAACAAATTTGACGGTGTGATCCATTTCGCAGCAAAAAAATCAGTAGATGAGAGTGTGATAAAACCATTGGATTATTATTATAATAACATACAAAGTCTTATAAATCTTCTTGAGAATATAAATACCGATGTTAAATTCATTTTTAGTTCATCATGTACTGTTTACGGACAGGCAGAAAAATTACCAATAACCGAAACAGCACCTTTAAAAAAACCAGAGTCACCATATGGTAACACAAAAAAAATTTGTGAAAATATTTTAGAAGATAAAACAAAAATAGAAACAAAACTTAGTACTGTGATTTTAAGATACTTTAATCCAATTGGTGCACACCCTTCAGGTTTAATTGGAGAAGATCCAAGAAATGTTCCTCAAAATCTTGTCCCAATAATTACTCAATTTGCTATTGGCAAATTAAAAAAATTTGCCGTTTTCGGAGACGATTATCCAACCAGAGATGGAACTTGTATCAGAGACTACATATCTATCATGGATCTTGCGGATGCCCATATATCTGCTTTAGAATATCTTTTTTCAAATAAAAAAAATAATATTTATAACGTTTTTAACGTTGGTACAGGTGAGGGTAAAAGTGTTAAAGAAGTTATTGACTCTTTCAATAAAGTCTCAGGTAAAAACCTTCAATATGATGTAAGGCCTAGAAGAAAAGGTGATGTGATTTCTGCTTTTGCCGATATTTCAAAAGCTAAAAAAATATTAAATTGGGCTTCAAAAGTGAGCTTTGATGATGCAGTTCTTTCAGCTTGGAATTGGGAACAAAATAAATAAATGAGAAGTTATCTTTTATATTTTTTAATAATTACTGTTAATTTATCTTTCGATTATAATTATGGTCAAGATAGAATAACCGGGAAAAATTTTTCAACCAGATCAGAAGTGATTAGCCAAAATGGGATGGTTGCCACTAGCCACCCTCTAGCGACGCAAATTGGCTTGGATATTTTAAAAACTGGAGGTAACGCAATAGACGCTGCTATTGCCGCAAATGCAGCCTTGGGTTTAATGGAACCAACCGGTAATGGTATAGGTGGAGATTTATTTGCAATTGTTTGGGTTGAAAAAGAAAAAAAGCTTTACGGATTAAATGCAAGTGGAAGATCTCCAAGAAATCTTACACTTGATTATTTTAAAAGTAGAAAATTAAAGACTATTCCATCCTATGGACCACTCCCTGTATCAGTTCCTGGATGTGTCGATGGTTGGTTTTCACTACATAAAAAATTTGGAACCAAACCAATGATTGAAATTTTGATGCCTACTGTTGAATACGCTGAAAGTGGATTTCCTGTTACAGAACTTGTTGCGTATTATATGTCTTCCGCTTCAAAAAGATTTAAAAATTATCCAAATTTTGAAGAAACTTACATGATTAATGGTAAGGCTCCTGTTAAAGGACAAATATTTAAAAATCCAGACCTTGCAAATACTCTAAAAATAATTGGTAAAGAAGGTCGAAATGGGTTTTACAAAGGTATTGTGGCTAAAACAGTTTCTAAATTTTTAAAGGATCAAGGAGGGTTCCTTGACGAAGAAGATTTACAAAATCACAAATCAGAATGGGTTAATCCAGTCTCCACTAATTATAGAGGTTATGATGTTTGGGAATTACCTCCTAATGGCCAAGGAATAGCTGCACTTCAAATTTTAAATATTTTGGAGGGATTTGATATTCAAAAAATGGGTTTTGGTTCTGCAGAACATATACATCATTTTGTAGAAGCTAAAAAAATAGCTTATGCTGATAGGGCTAAATATTATGCAGATCCTGACTTTAACAAAAGTCCAACTAAATACTTGATATCTAAAGAATATGCCGAAAAAAGAAGAAAAGAAATAGACACTCTAAAATCCTCAAAAAGTGTAACCCCGGGGAAGTTAGAAAATGGAGACACAATTTATCTTACCACCTCGGATCAAGAAGGTAACATGGTCTCTTTAATTCAGAGTAATTATAGAGGTATGGGTTCAGGTATGGTTCCTCCCGGACTCGGGTTTATGCTTCAAGATCGAGGTGAGCTTTTTTCTTTGGAAGAAGGACACTTTAATGTTTACGAACCTAAAAAGAGACCTTTTCATACTATTATACCTGCCTTTATAACAAAAGATGGTTGTCCTTGGGTGAGCTTCGGTTTAATGGGAGGTGCCATGCAACCACAGGGTCATGCTCAAATTGTAATGAATTTAATAGATTTTAAAATGAATCTCCAAGAAGCTGGTGACGCTCCAAGAATTCGTCACTCTTCAAATGAGCAGCCTACAGGTGGAAAAATGTTGGATGGAGGTAAAATTTATTTAGAAAGTGGTTTTAATTATGAATCGATAAGAAAGTTAATGAAATTTGGTCACGAAGTCGGTTTTGATCTTGGCTCATTCGGAGGATATCAAGCAATTCAAGTAGATAAAAAAAATAAAGTTTTCTATGGAGCATCTGAATCAAGAAAGGATGGAAACGCCGCAGGCTACTAGATATTTATATTTACTATCTTTGTGTGTAAGTATTTAATATATGGAAAGCAAAAATATTTTTTATGATGCTCCAGGTAAATTTCAAGATACTAGATTTGAAAGAATCCATAATGTTACTTTTCCTTCCGCAGCTGAAGGGTCAAAGTTAGTCGCTGAAGAGATTGCCACTGGGATTCGTTCAAGTATAAATAAACCCTATATTCTCGGTCTTGCCACAGGTTCGTCTCCTATAGGTGTTTATAGAGAACTTGTAGCCCTTCATAAAAAAGAAGGATTAAGCTTTAAAAATGTCATCACTTTTAATTTAGACGAATATTTCCCCATTGAAAAAGATGACCTTCTTAGCTATAACCACTTTATGAATTACCATCTCTTTGATCATATCGATATTCCTAAGGAAAATATCAACATTCCTAGAGGGAATGTTTCTTCAAAAGACATTTACAGTTATTGCAACGAGTATGAGAAAAAAATAAATAATCTTGGCGGTTTGGATTTTCAGCTACTTGGAATTGGAAGAACAGGTCACATTGGGTTTAACGAACCAGGATCTAATAAAAATTCTGTAACTAGACTAGTTTCATTGGACTTTATTACAAAAGAGGATGCTGCAGAAGACTTTAACGGAATAGACAATGTTCCAGACAAAGCCATTACCATGGGAGTCGATACTATAATGCGAGCAAAAAGGATTGTTTTACTTGCATGGGGCCATAAAAAATCAGAGAAAGTTGCAAAATCTATAGAAGGTCCTATTTCAAGTATGGTTCCTGCTTCTTTTCTTCAGTCCCATAGTAATATTTCTATTATACTTGACGAAGAAGCAAGTTCGGAACTTACTAGATACAAAACTCCATGGTTGGTCAAAGATTGTAAATGGGACGATACTTTAAGAAAAAAAGCTATTTCTTGGTTATGCAATAAATTACAAAAACCCATATTAAAATTAACCCAAAGGGATTACAATGAAAACGGATTATCAGATCTCTTGGAAACTGAGGGTTCAGCTTATGAATTAAATATATGGATGTTTAACCAACTTCAAAGATCAATTACTGGATGGCCAGGAGGAAAACCAAATCATTCTGACGAAAATAGACCGGAAAGAGCATTACCTGCAAAGAAAAGAGTTCTTGTTTTTAGTCCACACCCAGATGACGATGTAATCTCAATGGGAGGTACTTTAGCTAGGTTGATTGATCAAAAACACGAAGTATATGTTGCTTACCAAACCTCTGGAAATATTGCAGTTTCTGATGAAGATGCTAGGAGGTATGTTGATGTATCTATTGCGACTAGTGGGGATTCTAAAAAAATGAATAGTCTCAAATTAGAGTTAACAAAGAAAAAAGAAGGTACTCTTGATAGTAATGAGTTAAATAAATTAAAAGGAGACATTCGAAAAAGCGAATGCTTTGCGGCAGCTAGAGTTTTAAATTTAAAAGAAAGTCGTCTATATTTTCTTAATTTGCCATTTTATCAAACGCGTAAAGTTGAGAAGAAAGATCCATCTCAAAAAGATGTAAATATCGTTAAAGGACTTATAGAGGAATTAAAGCCTCATCAAATTTTTGCCGCTGGAGACTTAGCAGATCCCCATGGGACTCATAAAATTTGTTTGGATATTCTATTCGAAGCAATTTCAGAAATAAAAAATAAATCTTTTATGAAAGATTGTTGGCTATGGCTATACAGAGGTGCTTGGCAAGAATGGGATATCCATGAAATTGATATGGCAGTACCTATGAGTCCAGAACAAGTGATTCAAAAAAGAAATTCAATTTTATCCCATCAATCTCAAAAGGATAAAGTAATGTATCAAGGACAAGACAAACGCGACTTTTGGCTAAGAGCAGAGGAGCGAAATCGAAATACTGCAATAACATTCAATAAATTAGGATTAACTGAATACCAAGCAATAGAAGCGTTTAAAAGACATACCTTCTAAATTTACTCTCCATATACTTTGAAAGGGTAGACAATATCATCTGAGCTTATTTTTTCTAGTTTCAAATCCCCCAAGTTAAAAATCTGCTTTAAACTATCTGGTATTGATATTTCCTGAATATTTTGTTTGCCCGTCTTAAATAGGTTAACATTAGTCAAATTTGGATATTTATAAAAATTAGAAATATACTTAAAATCAAATGGGGTGTTAATTAGACTAATCTTTTTCAAATTGGTTAGGTTTGATAAAATATTCGATTTTTCACCACTAATATTAGTGTTGTCTAATTTTAAAATAGTTAGGTTTTTAAAATCTTTAATATATTCAAAAACATCGTCTGTCACCTTAGTATTACTAAGATCTAATTCGACAATATTGTCTTTAATATCTATGAGCTGTTGAACTGATTTATCCCTAAAATCGCCAATATTAATGCACGAGACTTTTAAAAAAGGGGATGATTCGAAAATATTAACAACTAAAAACCCTTTATCTCTTAAATTAGACAACTGGATATTATTTACCACTTCTTCGTCTTTTTCTGGAAAGATACCATTAGGTTTGTCTGGAAAAAAAGAAGCTAACATCTTTTTAGGTATAGGTAAATCACCAACCAAAGCATTTTTAGATGCGGAATTATCAATCCAAATTTTAATCAATTCAATTTCTTCCTTACTGGGTTGAGTTCTAGATTTTGGCGGCATATGATAACGATCTTCGATAGGGAGAGTCATTCGTTTATGTATCTTACTTTCCATTGAATTGTTAATCATTAAAACTGAACCATTTTTTCCCCCTTTAATAATGGCATTGTAGCTATTCATCTTAAGTCCACCTTTAGTTTTTTTATCGTTGTGGCATGAAACGCACCTCTGGGTAAGAATTGGTTGAATAATATCGGTGTAAAATACAGCATTTATGTAATTTTTAGGATCAAGTTCAATGATATCATTTTGATACTCTAACCCTAATAAACCTTTAATCTCTGGCGGTAAAGGTTCGACTAAATGATCACTACCATGGGTTATATTTCCACCCAAATGCCCTGTTACTAAGAGTGCAACTGATAGACCAGCGAATAGGAAATTTTTAGGTAAAATTCTAAATGCTCGATATTTAAGTTTCAGGTAAAATAGAAGGCAAAAAATCATTGTGAGAATTCCCATTATAAGGTGCCACTGAACACTGTCCCAAGCATAACCTTCTCTGTCATACTGTAAATAGCCAGTAGCGATTGAGAAAATTGATGTAATAAAAGCCCACAAAAAAACAAATCTTAAGACGGGGGCATGTTCTTTTTTATTTCTAAAAAAGAAATCCAGCATTAATCCGATTATTATGAAACCAATTGGTAAATGAACAAATAGTGGGTGGAATCTACCTATTAAGTCATAGATAAAATCCATCTTTACTAAGATAAAATTTCATTAATGACTCTTCCTTCAACATCAGTCAATCTAAAGGGTCTTCCTTGAAATTGATAGGTAAATTCTTCGTGGTCAAAACCGAGTAAATGTAGTATTGTTGCGTGGATGTCGTGTACTGATACTCTGCCTTCAATTCCTGTGTAGCCTAATTCATCTGTATTTCCATGAGCCGCTCCTTTTTTAATACCCCCACCGGCCATCCACATAGTAAAAGCGTCTCCCTGATGATCCCTACCTACAAATAGATTTCCAACTCCAATACGGTTTTCTTGCATTGGTGTTCTCCCAAATTCACCACCCCAGACAACAAGTGTGTCGTCAAGTAGTCCTCTTTGCTTTAAATCTAATATTAATGCTGCTACAGGTCTGTCCATCATTTGACATTTTTTCAAAAATCCTGCTGTCAAACTGTTTCCTTCATTATCTCCGTGTGCATCCCAACCGTAATCATAAAGTTGTACAAATCTAACACCCTTTTCAACCATTTTTCTGGCTAAAAGACAGTTGTTAGCAAA